>JAEZJZ010000007.1 GCA_023436245.1 Bacillota bacterium
CCCCCCTGACTCATCAAGTGCTCTGCAGCACTGCTCTCTCCCGCTCATTTTCGGCGATGCGGAGCAGTGCTTCCCTGTTCAACTCGTCGATCACATGCAGACTGCCTCCGGCCGCCTCCGCCACACGGCGCAAGATACCATGGTTCGGCTGTAGCCCGATGCAGCAAAGGCGAAAGTCGGTCTTCTGGCGCAGTTCCAGCGCCGCATCCAGCGCATCGCGCAGCGGATCCCCCAGTTTGTCGCCCAGGGTGGGAATGCCGTCGGTGACCAGCAGCAACAGGCCGGACCGTGCATTTGTCTGTTCCAGATAGCTAGTTGCACGGCGCAACCCGGCGGCTAGCGGGGTGAGCCCCCCCGGCTGAATCTGCTCCAAGCTCTGCTTCACTTCCAAACGGTTGCGAGTGAAGGGGGTGACCAGTTGCACAGCTTTCTCCTGAAAGCTGACCACGGCGATGCGGTCACGGCTGTTTTGCACCAGGTGCTCGGCCAAGTTGCGGGCTGCCTTCATGCGCTTGCCCAACATGCTGGCAGACGCATCCACCAACAGGCAGATATCAACCCCGCGCCGTTCCAGGCGCTGCTCGTAGAAGAGGTCTGCGGGGGCGACCGACCAAGGGCGTCCCTCGCCAAGGGAGCGAATCAGGGAACTCTGCACGGTCTCGTTGATGGCTAGGTGGTCGCCTTCAGCTGGCCGCACCACTCGTCGGGTGTGGCTGCGCCTCACCGCCCGCTGGTCACTCGGGCTGCCGAAGCTGCCGCCCATGTTAATGCTTTGGCGAGCCAGGAGCTGCCCTTGCTTGCGAAGCTCCGCTTCTAGATCTCTGGCATTCTTGAGCAAGCGACGATTCAGCTCCAAGCCCTGATCACTCAGTTGGTACCTACCCCTATCCTGCTCCAGAAAACCATAACCCTCCAGCTTCGTCCAGGCATCCTGCAGGCGGGCAGTTTGCGGATGGTAGGGCAGCTCTGCCTGACAAGGGTTGCGGCCGTGCGCTTGCACTGAGGAGAGCAGCTTGGCCAGTTCGTCCAGGTCCTCGAGGTTCTCCAGGATATCGGCCACCGCTGCCAGTTGGTAACCGTAAACCTGATCTGCGGCGGGGTCTTCTGGCAACTGGGTCTCCCGCAGAAAGGAATCGGTGAAGGCGGAGTAGGCTGAGATATCCTCCTTGCTGCCCACGCTTCCCTGGCGATGCTGCACGAGTTCCACCCGCCTGAGTTCCACCCCCTGGCGCTGCAGTTCTTCCTCCACGGAATACACCAGATAGAAGGCGGCGGCGATGTCCTGATCGGGCAGTTTCGCGCTGATATGCACATGGTTGAGATGCGCCTTCTTCAATGATTCTCGCTGGCCGTAGGAGAGGGTTCCGGTCACCCGTCCCCCACCTGCTCCGGTCTGCACATCCACGTAATGTGCCAACTGATATCGGCGGTTGGCGTGCTCGTAGCCGATTTGCACCGACATCTCCTGCGCGTAGCGCTCGATGCCTCGTTTGACCGCCAAGCCGATCGGCGTGGGATTGAGCGCTTGCACCGCATGGAAGATGTCGATGTGCACTACTTCCCCTGGCCGCCGGCGCCGGTAGAAGATCTGCCCGGCATCCGAGTTCTGCACAACGGTGACGATTTGGGGTCTATCCGGCTCGATGGTATGGATCTTGCGGCTGCAGACGGCTGTCTCGCCGATGCGGCAACCGTTGCCCAACTGCAGGAGACGTCGCAACTCTGCCTGCTTGTTAAGGAAGGAATCACTCCTCACGACGGAGGATCTCCTCGGTCACTAAGAGGCGCGACTCCGGCAGGTCCTTGACGCTCTTGGCCAGGTGTGGCGGCGCGGTGATCGTGATCAACTCGGGATTCTTGATAGCTGGGCTGAACTGACTGCCTGCTGCCTGATCGTGCTCCGGTGGCGCCTGGCCGGACTGCGCTGTCAAGCTGCCCTCCGGGCTGGCGTGCTGTTCATCCTGCCGCTCACGCAGGGATCCGAAGAGGCGGGCCAGGAAATTCTGGCGGCTGGCTGCAGCTGAATCCACCGTCTCTACCGCTGTCTCTGCCACTTGATTAGCCATCGGCTCCAGGCGACGGGTGATCGGCTCTGGCACAGGCGGAACCGGCAGAGCATCGTCCAGTTGTTGCAGTGCATCCATGATATCCGCCAAAACGTGAGGAGCAGTGCGGTGCTTCAGCGCTAAGGGCAGGACAGCCCGCAGGTCATCTACGTCCACCACTGTCTTTCCCTGCAGAGCCGCGTGTAGCCGTACTCCCAGGCTGATTGCCTCCAGCGCACGCAGACTCTCCAGATTGTGATCAAGGTAAGTGTGAGCCAGAAAAGCCAACTGGTGGTCACTTAATGCCAAGTCTTCCAGGCGACATTGCGCACTGTTCAGGCGGGCTCGCACGGTGAGCACTTCCTCTCGCCCGGCGATAGCGTCAGGCTGCCTGTCGCTTTGCTGTAGGATGGCCAGCACGGTGGCAAAGCTGCCAGGGCGACGTACGCCAATGCAGAGATCGAAGCGGTCGGCGAGCTGTCGCCGGATACCTTCCAGCGGACCGGGGTCCTCATCCGGGTTGGACGCAGCCCAGACAGTGACCTGGCTCTGCAGTTCCACCTTGGGCAATCCGGCGTCTTCAATCTGCAGACGCCCCGGTTTGGTGCCCATCACGTCCAGCAGGACATCTGCCAGTTCCGGCGAAGTGTCGGCCAGACGGTTGACCTCATCCACAAAGATGATCCCCCGATGGGCCTGGGCCAGCGTGCCCGGCAGCAACGAAGCTTCCGGCTGCAGTCGATTTGTCAGTTTGGACAGATCGATGCCTCCAACGACAGTGGCTACCTTGGCCGAGTGAGAGATCTCCAAGAAGGGCATCGGAACCCACTCGGTGCCGATGCGGGCCAGAGTACCTGCATCCAGCTGGCGGTGCACCGGACAATGCGGCGCCTTCGGATCGCAGTTATACAGGCAGCCAGAGATGCGCTCTATCTTGGGCAACACGCCTTTGGCTGACCGGATGATGGTGGTCTTGCCGGTACCCCGCAGGCCTTCGGCGTGAATATGCAGCGGTTGGCCGTGCTCTGCGGCCAGAATGGACATCTCGATCGCTCGAAATAGCGATGCGTTGTCCGGGTGTCGGACCAGGCTGGAATAGGACTTGATCATGGTCATCCCCCCTACCGTCTTCTTTGCTCAGAGGGCATTGCTCCCCAAAAGGACAATCCTTGCCTATTGTGTCCCGCAAGGGGCAAAAAAACGCAGTGAATGGAAGAAGCTGCAAAGAAATCTGCCAGTGGGGCATGCTACTCTAGACTACAGCAGGGGGGGTTGCCAATTGGAGTACCCGAAGATTAACCTCAGTCTGGAAGCACTGCGCGCCCGCGAGGGCGAGTATCTGGAGAACCTGGATCTGCCGGAGTTCAAGTTTCAGATCGACGCCTATCGCCCGGGCACAGGCGGGTCGGGCCACTTCCACGGCGAAATGCGCGAGTGGAACTTCCAGAGCATGGACGAGCTGTGTGAGATTGTGGTCAATCAAATGGATCTGCCGGCCGAGGCATTCTTTTATCAGGATGCCATGTCCACCTGCGAGGAAATCGAGCAGGACCTGCGCCGGCAGGGAGTGAACGGCCACTGGAAGGATCAGATGATCATCTCCAGCTTCACCGGCACGTACCCGGCCAGAGCACGCGTCTGTTACTACCAGCCCGCCGGAGAAGAGCAGATGCGTTCAGTGGCGGTGCTGCGAGACGGCACGACCATCAAGCACTTTCGTCCGTGGCAAAGCGACAGATGACAACAGGGAGCCTGCGACCAGAGGTCGCAGGCTACCTGCCAGATTTCATGGAATAGCGCAGCCCTTGGGGCCAGCCTAGCCCTTCAGCTCAATCAGTCGCGCCTCTACCCGCGACAGCTTCAGCTTCCAGTCCTCCAGCTTCTCGCGCTCCTTGGCAATCACGTCGGCCGGGGCCTTGCCCACGAAGCCGGGGTTGTTCAGTTTCTTCTCGCCCCGTTCCACTTCTGAGCGCAAGGAGACTACCTCCTTCTCCAGGCGGGAGATCTCCTGATCGAGATCGATCAGGCCAGCCAGAGGCAAATGCAGCTCGGCTCCAGTCACCACGGCCGACAGTGACTTGGCTGGCTTGGGGTCGCCGAAGGCGCCGATGACCAGTTCAGACAACCCGGCCAACTTGATGAAGTAGGGCTCAGCTTCGGCCAGAGTTGCGCGCACTCCGTCGTTCTGGGCATGGGCCACGCAGGGCACTCGCTTGCTGGGCGCCACCGCCAGTTCAGCCCGCACGTTGCGCACCGCCTTGATGGCATCCATGACCAAGGCCATCGTCTGCTCCGCCTGATCGTCAACCAGGTGCTCGTCGCTGGTGGGCCAGGGGGCGATCATGATGCTCTCGCCTTGGTGCGGCAAATGCTGCCAAATTTCCTCGGTGATGAATGGCATGAACGGATGCATCAGGCGCAGGGTCTTCTCCAGCACGTGCGCCAGCACTGACTTGACAGTCCGTTTGGCTGCCTCATCCTCTCCGTAGAGCCGGCTCTTGGCGATCTCGATGTACCAGTCGCAGAACTCGCTCCACATGAACTCGTAGAGCAGGCGCATCGCCTCGCCCAGGTTGTAGCCATCGATGTGCCGGATCACCTCAGCGGCCACTCGATTGACGCGACTTAGGATCCAGCGGTCAGCCAACTCCAGGTTATGCTCGATGTCAACTTGCTCGAGCTCGAAGTCATCCAGATTCATCAGCACGAAGCGGGAGGCGTTCCAAATCTTGTTGCAGAAGTTGCGGGCTGCTTCGATCTTCTCCAGGTAGTAGCGGGAATCACCGCTCAGCGTCGTACCACTGAGCAGACTCCAGCGCAACGTATCTGCACCGTACTGCTCAATCACTTCCAGCGGGTCGATGCCGTTATCCAACGACTTGGACATTTTGCGCCCTTCTGCGTCGCGGATCAGGCCGTGCAACAGCACGTCGGCGAAAGGCACCTCTCCCATGAACTCCAGCGAAGTGAAGATCATCTTGGCCACCCAGAAAAAGAGGATGTCGTAGCCGGTGACCAACACGTTTGTGGGGAAGAAGAACTCGAGTTCCGGCGTCTGCTCCGGCCAACCCAGCGTGGAATATGGCCAGAGGGCGGAGCTGAACCAGGTGTCGAGTACGTCCGGATCCTGCGTCAACTGGCTGGAGCCGCACCGATGGCAGGTGGTTGGATCTTGCCGTGAGACCACTTCGGCGCCGCAATCGGCGCAATACCAGACTGGAATGCGGTGGCCCCACCAGAGTTGCCGCGAGATACACCAGTCGTGCACGTTCTCCATCCAGTGATAATAGACCTTGGTGTGGCGCTCCGGCACCAACTTGGTCAATCCCTGCTTCACCGCCTCTACCGCAGGCTCGGCCAGCGGCTGCATGCGCACAAACCACTGCAATGAGATCAGAGGTTCGATCACGTTGTGGCAGCGATAGCAATGTCCGACCGCGTGCTTGTGGGCCTCGATCTTCACCAGGTAGGCGCCAGCCTGCAAGTCCGCCACCACCGCCTTGCGCGCCTCGTAGCGGTCCATACCCTCATACTTGCCGGCCTCGCTGGTCATCTGGCCGTTCTTGCCGATGACCACCACCTGCGGCAGCTTGTGGCGCAGCCCGATGGCGAAGTCATTCGGATCGTGGGCCGGGGTCACCTTCACGGCGCCGGTGCCGAAGCTCTGGTCGACATAATCGTCGGCCACGATCGGAATCTCGCGATCCAAGAGCGGCAGCATCGCCATCTTGCCCACCAAGTGCTGGTAGCGCGGATCCTCGGGGTGCACCGCAATAGCGGTGTCGCCGAGCATCGTCTCTGGACGGGTGGTGGCCACCGAGATGTAGCCGGAGCCGTCCGCCAGCGGATAGCGCAGATGCCAGATGTGGCTGTCCAAATCCTCATGTTCCACTTCGTCGTCGGAGATTACCGTCTGGCAGCTGGGGCACCAGTTGGTGATGTAGCTGCCGCGATAGATCAGACCCTTCTCATAGAGGCGGACGAACGCTTCCCGCACCGCGCGGGAGCACCCTTCGTCCATGGTGAAGCGGGTGCGATCCCAGTCACAGGAGCAACCGACCTTCATCAATTGCTTGATGATCAGATCGCCGTACTGCTCCTTCCACTTCCAGGCCCGCTCCAGGAACTTGTCGCGCCCCAGATCATGCTTGGTCAAGCCTTCCTTGGCCAGAGCCTGCTCGATCTTCACCTGAGTGGCGATGCTGGCGTGATCGCTGCCGGGCATCCAGAGGGTTTCGTAACCCTGCATCCGCTTGGTGCGAATCAAAATGTCCTGCAGCGTGTTGTCCATCACGTGTCCCAAGTGCAGCGCGCCGGTGATGTTTGGCGGCGGGATGACGATGGTGAACGGAGTCTTTTGCTCGTTCACCTCTGCATGGAAGTACTTGTGGTCAAGCCAATGCTGATACCAACGCTCTTCAGTCGACTTGGGGTCATACACCGTGGGCAAATTCTCTCTGCTCATGACTGTCCCTCCTTTTCAGTGAAAACAAAAAGCCTTCCGTCCTGCTAAGGACGGAAGGCCTCTTCCGCGGTACCACCTTAAGTGAAAAGGGCATTGCCCTCTTCCTCTCTGAACTGCAATAACGGGCAGCAGCCGTTCCAAGCTAGAACTCTCTTCACCTGGAATACTCAGCGGCGACGTTCACACTTGCCCAATCCAGGAAGGCTTGCAGCCGGTGACCTTCCCTCTCTGCCGACGAGCCAAATGCTACTCTTCCGCTTCATCGCGATTTCTAATAGTATATGCAGATCAGGAGGGCATTGTCAAGGGCGGACTGGCTGTCCCGGGTTTGCTGTTCTGGCTTCCTTCAGTGAGTTATGTAGACCCTGCATCACTTCCAGAGCGGAGCGCATCATCTCCTCAGCATCCCTCTCAGGGACCTTGCCCGCATCCGAACTCTCCCTCGCCATCTGTTCCAACGCCTGGTTCAGCTCCCGTTCAAACTCGTGTTGCTGCCTCTCTCGCTCTGATCGGCTCGTCTGCTGTATGGACAGATTCAGACTGCTGAACATCTCCATCATCTCGGCCTGCTCATTCTGGTAAGTCTGAGCGTCCTTGGGGAGAAACCCGGCTGCAACCGAACTCTCCCTCGCCATCTGTTCCAGCGCCTGGTTCAGCTCCCGTTCAAACTCTTGTTGCTGCCTCGCTCGCTCTGTTGGGCTCTGCTGCATGTACTGGTTCAGACTTCTGAACGCCTCCGTCATCTCGGCCTGCTGATTCTGGTAGGTCGAGTGGCCGAAACTCACGTTACCCGTGCCAGGAGGCAGTTGCCCTGTGGCCTCCCGCTGGAACTGTTCATCCCGCCCGGCCTGCCCTGTCCACTCCGCAGCTCTGCCGGCGTTATCCACCCCGGACTGCGGGCTAAGAGAAAGGGCCTGCCCATTCGCGACACTCATTCCAGGGAGGCTACGCTGGTCGCTAATTTCCAGGTTCGGCATGGACTGATTACGCCTAGCCTGCTGCATCTCCATCAGTTGCTCACGGCTTAATGGGGCAGCGGTCACGCCAAGTGGCCGCACCCAGATCAGAACAAGTGCGATCAAGAGCAGTGACAGTAGATACCGTCGTCCGTTCATCTCTCTACCCCCCTATTGCTCAGTCAAAGACCAAATAGCCGGCTAGGCCGGGGTCTCTGCGGTACTTGGCATAGGCTCTCCACTCGGAACTCTCAACTCGCCAAAACTGATACTGGGAGTACTTGCGGTCACCGTTTTCGTCCAGCATCAACCAACCGCTGGCGCCAGGAGTTAGCTGGGTCAACTCAAGAAACTTGCTCTCCAGCTCGGGCAGTGTGGTCTGCAGACCTGCCTGCTCATAGAGTTGCGCTGTCAGCCAGAGCAAATCATAGGACAGAATGCTGCGGGACTCCGCCTTCTTGCCGTAGCGCTGGTTAATCTGCTGAAGCACCTTGGTGTAAACTACAGTCTGATCCATGCCGAACGCAGAGGCAGTGAAGTCCACCTGTTCGGCAAAAGCCAATGCATCTGGGAGCCCGAGCAAGTCGGCATTCTGGGAAATACCATCGGTTCCAAGCCAGCGTATCGCCCGCAGTTGCTCATATCCGTTGGCCTCAGCCAGCAGGTTGCTCACTTCGCCGAAACCAATGGTCAGCACAGCTATCTGCGCTGGCTCAATCCCTGTTTCCACCAGCAGGTTGATGCCATCATCCAGTCCACTGAGCATCTCCGCAAAGCTGTCTTGTTCGTCTCCGTAATCAAAACCGGTCAGCACCAGGAGCTCGCCCGTTTTCTGCAGTTCAGCCACAAATCCTTGTCCATAAGCGTCGTTTCGGTAGACCGGGATCAGCACGTTCACGCCCTGCTGCCGTAGCAGTGCGATGATCGCCTTCACTTGCCAAACGTCACTGGGGACAAGCCGGAAGACCCGGTCTGGTGCGGCCAGCGCTGGCGCACTGCTGGCGGGACTGAGCACCAGCATCTCGCTGTCTGCCACAAGCGGCTGCACGGCAGCCAGTTCCTCGCTGGAGAGCGGCCCGAGGGTGACCTTGATGCCATCTCGCAAGAAGCCGTTCACGGCCTCGACCGCCCGCTCCGGTTCTCCTCCGCTGTCGACAACCTGGAGGCGCAGACGAAATTCCTGCTTGCCACCCTGAAGATACTCGTTGACCTCGGCCAGCGCCGTCTCCAGCGCCGCTTGATGCGAGGCTGCCGTGAACGCCAGATCTCCACTGAGAGGCAGAACCACGCCCACCTCAATGCTCTCCGGCCTACTCTGGAAGACCGCCCAGGACGCCAAACCAACGATGGCCACCAATGCTGCAGCCACAATCCACTTCCGCATGCAGAAAAACCCCTCTCGTTGCTGTCTCTGTTAATTTAGGCATTCGACAGCCATGGAGGGAACCCTGCTGACGGCTAGACCAACTGGGACAGGGGGACGGGCTTCTGACTCACGCGTGAGTCAGAAGTCCGTCCCCCTGTCCCAAGATGCTAGACGCGACTCCGAATCAGATCGCGCAGCTCTGCCAGCTTGCAGGTGGAGTAGCTGATGCGGTGCCGCTCGAAGGCGGCGGTGTACTTCAAACCGCTGCCGGTGACAACTGCCACCACGCTGTCCCGCTCGCTCAGGTACCCTTCGGCGCGCAACTTGCGAATGGCTGCGATCGGCACCGCCGATGCCGGCTGACCGAACACGCCCATCCTCGCCAGTTCCGCCTGGGCAGCGATGATCTCCTCGTCACTGACGGAGATGGCGCGTCCACCGTTTCGCTCGAGCAGCCGGAGCACTTGGTTCCCGCTCGGCGGGAAGGGATTTTCGATGGCATGGGCAATGGTCTGTGGCTGACCGAAGTGCTTGATCTCGGCGCTGCCCTCTCGCCAAGCGGCGGCAATGGGCGAACAGCCGCTGGCCTGCGCACAGATCAGCTTGGGCATGCGGTCAATTAGCCCGGCGGCATGGAACTCGCGCAGACCCTTGTCAATGCCGCGCAGGTTGCCGCCGGCACTGGTCGGCACGATCAAGTACTCCGGCATCTGGAATCCCAGCTGCTCGGCGATCTCAAAGGCGATCGTCTTGGACCCCTCCACCCGGAACGGATGGTCGGAGTTGATGAAATAGATGCCCAGCTCCGTGCCGATGCGCAGGCTCTCTGAATAGAGGGCGGCATAGTCGCCTTCCACCGTGACCAAGTCCGCGCCATAGATGGCGATCGGGGCCAGCTTTTCAGCCGCAATGGTGCTCTGCACCAGGATAAAGGTGCGGAGTCCCGCCCGCGCGCCGTAAGCGGCCACCGAGGTGGCCATGTTGCCGCTGGAGACGGTGCCGATCTGCTTGAAGCCAAGCGCCACGGCGTGCTGCAATCCGACCATCGTCCCCCTGTCCTTGAAGGACCAGGTGGGGTTCATCGTCTCATTCTTCAAATGAAGAGAACGGATGCCCAGCTCACTCGCCAGCGACGGCGCTGCCAGCAACGGAGTGAACCCTTCGCCGAGAGACAGCTCAGCACGCGGCTCTGTGAACGGAAAGAAGTCAGCGTATCTGTCCAGAATGCCCTGCCGCAAGGAGTTTCCGGCCCGGATAGCGCCGCTCTGAACCAGTGACAACTCCAGAGGTTCATCGCAGTCGCCACAACGGAAGTTCGGCGCGTCGGCCACATACTGTCGCCCACACTTGGTGCAAATCAAGGATGTCTGTTTCATCTTCCTGGCACCTCCCCTGCTATTCGTGCGAGCGAGCCCAGGCGCAAGCGCCGGCTCGCCCCTGTCCTACTCAAATGATGCCAGCGCCTGGGAGCAGACGCAGTTGCGCTCGGCCCGCAGATCCAACCGCTCAATTGCCTGGAAGAGCAACTGCTTCACGCGCTCCACGTTTTGGGCAAAAACCTGCATCACGGCTGCATGCGTCACCGGTGCAATATCAGCCTGGCCTTCCAGCCCGGCGTCGTAGTCTGTGACCAGGGAGATATTGGCGTAGCAGATGGCCAGCTCGCGGGCGAGCATCGCTTCCGGGTAGCCGGTCATGCCGATCACGCTCCAGCCGTGTTGGCTGTACTCCCGACTCTCCGCCCGAGTGGAAAAGCGCGGCCCCTGGATCACCACCATCGTGCCGGCAGAGTGGGCCCGAATGCCCAGGTCCAGCGCCGTCTCTGTGATGGTTTGGCGCAAGCGAGGGCAGTAGGGATCCGCCGGGCTGATGTGACGCACTTCCGGCCCTTCGTAGAAGGTATCCAGCCTGCCCCAGGTGCGGTTGACAAACTGATCACAGATCACGAAGTCACCGGGAGCAAACTGCGGCTGCAAGCTACCCACAGCGCCGGGAGCGATGATCTGCCGCACGCCGAGGCTGTGCATGGCCCAGATGTTGGCGCGGTAGTTGATCTTGTGCGGCGGGATGGTGTGACCCTTGCCGTGCCGCGGCAGGAAAGCCACCTGCTTCCCAGCGAGGGTGGCCAGGGCGATCTTGTCGCTCGGGGCCCCGTAAGGAGTGTCGATGGCCACCTCCTGCACGTTCTCCATGAAGGAGTAGAGCCCAGAACCCCCGAATACGCCGATGTCTGCTTGTCTCTGCATCTGATACACCTCCGAATATTGCTGCTACTCGGGCGCCGCTAAGGCGCCCGCTGCTAGAAATGCTTGTGCTCTGTGCGAGCGATGATCTCATCCTGCAGGGCGCGGTTCAGGTTGCAGAAATAGTCACTGTACCCCGCCACCCGCACGATCAGGTCGCGATACTGCTCGGGATGCTCCTGCGCCCGCCTGAGCGTGTCTACATCAACCACGTTGAACTGAATGTGATGACCGTCCAACTTGAAGTAGGTGCGCACGAGGTGCATCAGACTGACCAGGCCCTCTTCGCCGGCCAACAGAGACGGGGTGAACTTCTGATTGAGCAACGTGCCGCCGGTCTTCAAGTGATCCATCTTGGCTGCCGACTTGATCACCGCAGTCGGGCCCAGTCGATCTGCACCCTGCACGGGGGAGATGCCCTCGGAGAGCGCCTGCCCAGCGAGCCTCCCATCTGGCGTGGCCCCGATCACCGACCCAAAGTAGACGTGACAGGTGGTCGGCAGCATGTTGATGCGATAGACCCCGTCCTTGACCGTGGGGCGACCAGTGACCTCCTGGTGATAGGCCAGGAAGGCCTCGCGCATAATCTCGTCCGCATAGTCCAGATCGTTGCCGTAACGCGGGGTCGTCTCAACCAAGCGCCGCCGGATTGCCTCCGCGCCGACAAAATTGCTGTCCAACAGCTGCACCAGGTCACCTAGCCGCAATGCCTTCTGATCAAACACATGGTACTTGATCGCAGACAGACTATCGGTCAGACTGCCGATGCCCACCCCTTGAATGTAGTTGGTGTTGTAGCGCGCGCCGCCCGCGTTGTAGTCTTCCCCCTTGGCGATGCAATCGTCCACCACCAGTGAGAGGAAAGGACAGGGCATCAGTTTGGCGTACAGCTGGTCGATCAGGTTACTGCCCGCCACCTTCACATCCACGAAGTGAGCCAACTGGCGGCGGAAGGCCGCGAAGAGCTGTTCATAGCTGGTGATCTCCTCCGCCTTGCCGGTCTCGGGACCGAGTTGCTTGCCGGTGCGGGGATCAACCCCGTCGTGCAAGGTCAATTCCAGAATCTTCACCAGGTTGAAGTAGCCGGTGAGGATGTATGCCTCCTTACCGAAAGCGCCGGTCTCCACGCAACCGCTGGTGCCGCCCTCGCGTGCGTCCTCTAGGCGCTTACCCTGACCGAGCATCTCCGCCAGCACTGAGTCAGCATTGAAAATGGAAGGTTGCCCCCAACCTTGTCGCACGATCTCCAGCGCCCGCCGCAGGAAGCGATCGGGGTTCTTCTTGCTCAGCTGGATGTTAGAGCTCGGCTGCAGCAGACGCATCTCATCGATCACGTCCAGCAGCAAGAAGCTGACCGGGTTGACGCCATCGGAGCCATCGCGGCGCAGTCCACCCACGTTGATGTTGGCAAAATCGGTGTAGGTGCCGCTCTCGGCCAGCGTCACCCCCACCTTGGGCGGAGCCGGCTGATTGTTGAACTTCACCCAGAAGCATTGCAGCAGTTCCAGGGCCCGCTCTTCGTCAATCGTTCCGGCGGCCAGCTCGCGCTCGTAGAACGGCCAGAGGTGCTGATCGAGCCGACCAGGGTTGAAGGAGTCCCATGTGTTCAACTCACTGATCACGCCCAGATGGACAAACCAGTACATCTGCAGCGCTTCCCAGAAATCCCGCGGGGCCTCCGCCGGAACGTGCCGACAGACGGCGGCGATGCGGAGGAGCTCCGAGCGGCGTGAGTCATCCACCTGATCTGCAGCCATCCGCTCTGCCAGTTCAGCGTGCCGCTCAGCAAACCGAATCAGCGCCTCAGCCGCCGTGTGCATGGCCAGGAGCTGCTCGCGCCGATCATGGGCCTTGGGATCCCGGACGAAGTCCAAGCGGGCTAAGCTCTCCTGAATGCATTGCTGCATCTGCCGGAAACCCTGCCGATAGATCTTCCCGTCTGCCACCGTGTGTCCAGGAGCACGTTGCTCCATGAACTCGGTGAAGATGCCCGCATCATAGGCATCGCGCCATTCTGGCGACACCTCGCGGAAGATCAGGCTGCGCATGGACCGCTCCGACCAGTAGGGAATGATCTGTTCCGCCTGAAACGACTTGTCCTGATCGCTCACCCGAAAGCTGATCTTCTCCCGGTCATTGATCAACTGCAGATCCTGCAGCGTGTGACAGCAGAGCTCCGGGTAAGTGGGCGTGGCCTGAGGTGCTTCTCCCCGCTCACCCACGATCAGTTCGCCGGGGTTGATGCAGATCGTCTTCTGCTCCAGTAGGTGTCGGAAGGCCAGTGCCCTGAGCATTGGCGTGGAAACGGCGCCTGCATGCTGCCGGTACGCTTCCGTGACCAGATTCGCCCGCTCCATGGAAAGACGAGGCACAGCCGCCTCGCTGGCCGCGCGCAATTGGCGCACCCGTTCATTCACGAAAAACCCCTCCCCCTGGATTATCCTAACTTAACCGGAGATGACAGGCAGCCCAGCCGCCTGCAACTGACGCTGCAAATCACTCAGTCGCTCGTCCGTCGGCGGCTCATACCCCTGCCCGCCATTCTGCCCAGGCAACCCCAGCCGCTGGTATTTCTCCATCCCATAACTATGATATGCGAGTAGCTTGATGCCGCGAATGGGCAGCGGTTGCAGGAAACTCTGTAGAGCTGACCAGTTCTCCTGCCCATCATTCACCCCCGGGACCAGCGGCACCCGCACTTCCACCCGGCTGCCGGCGGCGACCAGGCGACGCAGATTGTCCAAAATCGGCCGATTGCTGACGCCGGTATGCTGCTGGTGGGCTGCATCATCCATCAGTTTCAGATCATATAGCCAGAGATCGACCAATGACAGCAGCGGCTCGATCACCGACCAGGGTGCGAACCCGGAGGTATCCACCGCCACATGCCAGTGGTAGCGTTTGGCCCCGACCAAGAGCTCTCGCAGAAACTCCGGCTGCGCCAGCGGCTCACCTCCAGAGAAGGTGACCCCACCCCCGGATTGGTCGTAGAACACCTCATCCTTCAGTAGCTCAGCCAGCACTTCTGCCGTGCTGACGGTGCGCCCCACCAACTCCAGCGCCCCGCTCGGGCACCTGCTCACGCAGGCGCCACAGGCCTGGCAATTGCCATCGACCTGACGCTCCGGCAACCAACTGACTGCCTGTCGCTCGCAACTCTCCGAACAGAGCCGACAACCGGTGCAGCGATCCGCCCAATACATGATCTCCGGCTGACCGGCTTGACTCTCGGGGTTGTGACACCAGCTGCAGCTGAGTGGACAACCCTTCAGGAAGACGGTGCTGCGGATCCCCGGTCCGTCATGGATGGAGAAGCGCTGAATGTTGAAGATCACGCCGTTACCCAATAGTCCTCACCCCGTTCTCCCCACAGGTGATGAAAAAGGGACGTTCTTCTTGCTCACCCCGTGGCGACCTCATGTTTTCAGATATTCCATTCCGCGAGGATTATTCCTGCACAAAAGGGGATCAGAAGAGGCGGCCTGTAGGCCGCCCCCATACTAACTCGAAACAATCGTCCCCATCAGATTCCAAGTCTGTGCCGCTTCGATTCTGACCTTGACCAACTGGCCACGCAAACCAGATTCCCCGACGAAATGCACCAGTTTGTTGCCGCGGGTGCGGCCGGTCAGCCGTTCTGGGTCATTCTTGCTGGGCCCCTCCACCAGCACAGACTGCAGGGTCCCCACCAATGCCTGGTTCTGCTCCAGTGCGATCGCGTTCTGCGTCTCAATCAACTGGAGCAACCGCTGCTTGCTCACCCCGGCGGCCACCTGCTCCAGCATGGTGGCTGCCGGCGTTCCGGAGCGGGGCGAGTAGGCGAAGGTGAAGGCCGCATCGTAGCGCACCTCGCGCAACAGATCCAATGTGGCCTGATAATCCGCATCCGTCTCTCCCGGAAAACCGACAATCAGGTCCGTGGTCAAGGCGATGCCCGGCAGGGCCGCGCGGATCTGTCGCACCAGATCCAAGTAGTGTTCACGGCTGTAGCCGCGATTCATCGCCTGCAGAATGCGGCTGCTTCCGGACTGCACCGGCAGATGCAGGTGCTCCATCACGTGTTCGCACTCGGCCATGGCCGCAATTAGGCGCGGGCTGATATCCTTGGGATGCGAGGTCATGAACCTGATCCGCTCGATGCCGGCGGCATTCACCTGGCGCAGCAGATCGGCGAAGTCCACCTGCTGCTCCAGGTCCTTGCCGTAGCTGTTCACGTTCTGCCCGAGCAACGTCACTTCCTTATACCCTGCCTGCACCAGTTCGGTGACCTCCTGCACGATGCTCGCGGGCAGGCGGCTGCGCTCGCGACCGCGCACATATGGCACGATGCAGTAGGTGCAGAAGTTGTTGCAGCCATACATGATCGTCACCCAGGCCTTCAGCCCGTCCCGCCGCACTCGAGGCAGATGCTCTTCCACCACCCCCGCCTCAGGCTGAACCTGCAGCACCGTCTCCTGACTGTCCCGAGCTGCCTGCAGCATGGCTGGAAACTCAGTCAGATTATGGGTGCCGAAGATGATGTCCAAGTATGGGAAGCGCTGCTTCATCTTACGGGCCACTTCCGGCTGCTGCGGCATGCAACCACCGACGGCGATGACCAGATTTGGGTTCTCCTGCTTCAGGCGATAAAGCTCGCCGATCTTGCCATACACCCGCTGTTCAGCGTGTTCCCGCACAGCGCAGGTGACCAAGAGCACCAGGTCGGCCTCGTGCTCGTTTTCTGTTTCCGTGTATGCCAATCCGGCTAGCATGCCGGCCAGCACCTCTGCATCGTGTTCGTTCATTTGGCAGCCGTATGGCAGAATGCGATATTTCAACTGATTAGGCAAGTGCTCCACCCCCATGTGACGATTGTAGCGGTTCCCTAGCGCTTTAGCAAACAGACCCGGTGCGCCAGCCAAGCTTCGAGACCCAGTCTGGGTTTGTGGCATTGGCCCCAACGAGTTTCCATCCGGTCGAAGCTACTCGTACCTCGGTCAACCACATCGGCTAAAACACTTGACGAAGTTCTATCTGACCTTCGCCACCCCCTGCGGGTCCGGCATCCGCATGGCCCAGTCGATGGCTTCTTCCCTGGATTGCACATCGATCAGAATGAACCCGGCAACTGGGTCTTCCTGCTCCGTGAACGGGCCGCCTATAACCACCGGCTCTCCTCCTGGTCTGGGACATGAAATACGTATTCCGTTTGAGCTGGGATGAAGCCCTTTGGCCATCATCCGCACGCCTGCCTCAACTAACTCCTGATTGTGCCTCGTCATGGCTGCCCCGAGCTCCGCTCTGGGCAGATTACCGGCCTCGGAACTCTGTGAGGCTTTGACAATCAACATGAACAGCATCAATCGTCCTCCCAACTTCATGCCAGTGTGGTTGCTGACACACACCCCAGCACTCACGCATCACTGCTCTAGCACACTTACCCGGCTGAAGGCAGCCGTTTTGAGCGGCCGGCTTTGGGCCAAGCTAAAGCGAAAGGAGGAGTGCAACATGCTGAAGGACATCCGTCGCCGGATCGTTTCGGAGCGCACCAACGGTCAGGGTGAGGTGAACGGATTTGAGCTGGATGATCACACCGTGGTCGACTACAGCAGCGCCCTGCAGTTGGCCAAGCACGGCGAACTGAAGGGTGTAGACGTGCAAACGGAGAACGGCAAAGAGAAGATCAGTTGGCACCACGTGCCACCGAGCAACCGCACCGGTAACTGAATGCAAGCGAGCGGCCAACGCGGCCGCTCGCTTGCATTCTCTGGTCATGATGGGGTATGTCTTTGCGTATATTTGCCTGTGAAGGTACAAGCCGATTCTTGACAAGCAAGAATCGCTTTATTGAGATCGCAACTCTGCGAGTTGCTGAGGTACAAGCCGATTCTTGACGAGCAAGAATCGCTTTATTGAGATCGCAACTCTCCGAGTTGCTGGGTACAAGCCGATTCTTGACAAGCAAGAATCGCTTTATTGAGATCGCAACTCTGCGAGTTGCTGAGGTACAAGCCGATTCTTGACGAGCAAGAATCGCTTTATTGAGATCGCAACTCTGCGAAGATCGCAACTCTCTCCGAGTTGCTGGGGTACAAGCCGATTCTTGACGAGCAAGAATCGCTTCATTGAGATCGCAACTCTGCGAGTTGCTGAAGAAGGTGAACATGTGCGGCGAGCTCTGCTGCTGGTGTTGTTCATGGTTCTCGTCACCGCGGGCGCCTGGTGGCTGCTGCCGTCTGGCGCCGAAACCGGGACTGTCTTCTACTTGCAGGCAGGAACTGAGTCGATGCAGGTGCCAGTGTTTTGCGAGCAAAACCGCTGGCGACTGAGCCTGAACCGGATCACGTTTTCGACTGATACATCCCGGGGTATGGCGTTCACGTCTGGCGCAAAGGCAACCTTCGTCACCCTGCTGCTGGAGGCACCCTCATTGGCTGAGACTACCGCACCGGCACTGTCTGTGAGCATCTGGGATGACCTGGGCCGGGAATACCAGAGCGACCGCCTGATCGAGTGCGTTGCCACTGCGGCACCCGATCATTCTGCTTGGAGATACCAACTGCGCTTTCCACCCCTTGACCAAAACGCTGCTAGCATTACCATGCTAGCCAACACAGCAGATGCGTCGTTTCGCTTGACGGGACTGCCCTTGCCTTAGTTCTTGCCCGGCAGTTTGCTGCATCGCTTGCGGAAGTTCGGGGATTATATTGTTGAACACCCCGAAAGGAGATGCAGATATGTTCAAGCATGACAAGAGATTGTTGCACGAGGTCAAGATCGAGAGGGCAAACCCGCAATACGCTACTCTGCTGCTGGAACAACTAGGTGGTGGAAACGGAGAGCTGAAGGCGGCGATGCAGTATATTGCCCAGTCGTTCCGGGTGAAGGATCCGGCGATCAAGGATCTATTCCTGGACATCGGCGCCGAAGAGCTGAGCCACATGGAGATGGTGGCCACGATGATCAACATGCTGAACGGCCATGACGTCGACTACCGCAAACAACAGAACGGCAGCATCGAAGCGCATGTGCTCTACGGTCTAAACCCGGCACTGACCAACGCCTCCGGCTATCCCTGGAACGCCACCTATGTCAATGCCACCGGCGACCTGGTCGCAGACCTGCTGTCCAACATGGCAGCCGAACAACGCGCCAAAGTGGTCTACGAGTATCTCTATCGCCAGATCAACGACCAGGGCGTGCGTCACACCATCGATTTCTTGCTCAACCGGGAAGAAGCCCACAATGCCCTCTTCCGCGAAGCACTGGAAAAGGTGCGGGACACCGGATCCAATCAGGACTTCGGGACGACAGAAGACTCCCAGTACTACTTCAACCTGTCGACTCCCGGTCGCTACTTCGCCAACCCCAACACCTCGCCCGAAAGACGAGCTGACCGTTAGCGATCAGTCAAAAAGTGGCGTGCCGCTATGGCACGCCACTCTTCTTCAGTTAGCCACCCTGATGGACTGATCGGCCTCGTGGCGCAACACGCGCAGGTAGTTGGCCTGTGGATCTTCAATGCCCTGCAGGTGAGTGCGCTCCGACTTCAGCACCTGAATGCACTCGATTACTTCTTCGGTGAAGCGCTCGCCCACGCAAATCAGCGGAATACCAGGTGGATAAGCCATCACGTTCTCCGCAGCCACTAACCCTCTGCACTGTTCCAGCGGCACGGCGTAGGAATCCATGTAGAATGCTTCACGCGGTGCCACGGCTACCTCCGGCAGCCTGGCAGGCAGAAAGCGGAACGTCGGCATCGGCTGCTTACGACGATGGCGGCTGACCATCGCCGACACGCCTTCCACCAGCCGCTGCATGTTCTCTGCGGTGTCACCGATGGAACCGACGGCCAATACGTTATAGAGGTCGGACAGCTCCACCTGAATGCCGTAGTCATCGCGCAGCAGACGCTCAGCCTGGAATCCGCTGATGCCAGTCTGCCGCAGGTTGATCACCAGTTTGGTTGGATCATATTGGAAGCAACCCGGCTCGCCGTCCAGCTCCGAGCCGGGAACATAGACGCCAGGAATCTGGTTCAGACGATCACGGGCGGAGTTGCAGAGGTCGATGCTCCTCTGCCAGAGGCTGTGCCCGTGCAGCGCCATCTGCTTGCGGGCCACGTCCAATGATGCCAACAGCACATAGGACGGACTGGTGGTGGCCATCATGTTCAGCACCTGTTTCACTCTGCCTGGCGACACCAACTCGGAGTTGACCAGCAACATGGAGCTCTGCGTCAAGGAACCGAGCAGTTTGTGAGTACTGCCTGCACACATGTCGGCACCAGCCGCTGCCCCGGACAAGGGCAGACTCGGATGGAAGTGAAAGTGTGCGCCGTGAGCCTCATCGACCAGCACCGCCACACCCCGCCGGTGAGCCAAGTCGACGATGGCGGCTAAATCAGAGGCCATGCCATAGTAGGTGGAGTTGATGATGAAGATCGCCCTGGCGTCCGGGTGCTCGCGCAACGCCACCTCCACACTCTCCACGGTGACACCCATGGCAAACCCTAGGCGTTCATGCACCTCGGGACGCATGTAGACTGGAATCGCTCCAGAGAGTGCGAGAGCTCCGCTGACAGATTTGTGTGCGTTTCTGGGCAAAATAATCTTGTCGCCGGGTTGACAGACGCTCATGATCATCGCCTGAATACCGCTACTGGTGCCGTTCACCAGGAAGTTGGCGGCTTTCACTCCGTAAAGATCAGCAGCCAGTTGTTCGGCTTCCCGGATCACACCGCGCGGATTTGCCAAGCAATCGACTTCTTCGTGCACGGTGACGTCAATGGTCATGATATTCTGACCGAGGTACTCCGTCATTTCCGGGCATCCGACGCCCTGCTTATGTCCCGGAACATGAAAAGAGGCCACCTCATCCGCCTGATACTTCTTCAAGGCAGCAAAAAGTGGCGTAGAGTTCTGGTCAAGCTGGTACATATGCACACCCCCCACAATGTAGTGGATGTTCAACGGTAGCTTCCTCTACAGTACCAGCAAGCTGGCCAACGCTTTGTCAGCACCTTTGACTTGAACACTAGCAATATTAAAGCACGGTCGCGGGCCGTTGGCAATTGCTTTTTTTCTGGTTTTTCTGATACGCAACTGGAGGGCAGATGGGCAGAATATGTGCGGATCATTTTTCCTTCATTCAGACCAATTTCGGTTCAATGTGTTATAATATATTCGGCTAAACCCGAAGTAGTATACCCTAATCGCGAAAGGAGACAAGCTTGTGCAACCCACCTTACACGAATTGCAGCAGACATGCTTAGAGGTCAGGCGTGACATCGTCCGCATGACTCACGCCGCCGGCTCCGGCCATCCAGGCGGCTCTTTGTCTGCAGTGGAACTGCTGGTCGGTCTCTACTTCACAAGATTACGTCATGATGCAAATAACCCCACCTGGCCAGAACGCGATCGTTTCGTGCTCTCCAAGGGCCATGCGGCGCCAGTGCTCTACAGCCTCTTGGCGCGCCGCGGCTACTTCCCAGTGGAAGAACTGACCACCCTGCGCAAACTGGGCAGCCGCATGCAAGGTCATCCCAGCATGCTCGCTCTCCCGGGGCTGGACAACTCCAGTGGCTCATTGGGACAGGGTCTCTCCATCGCCAATGGCTTGGCCATGGCCGCGGGCCTCAACCAGATGGATTACCGGGTCTATTGCCTGATGGGCGATGGCGAACTGCAGGAGGGACAGGTCTGGGAGGCAGCGATGACATCTGCACACCGCAAGCTGGACAATATCTGCGCCATCGTGGATTACAACAATCTGCAGATTGATGGCAATGTCGAAGACGTCAAGGGCATTCATCCCCTGGCGGACAAGTGGCGCGCCTTCAACTGGCACGTGATCGAAATCGATGGGCATGACTTGGAGCAGGTCCTAGCCGCCTATGATGAAGCTGCCGACACTAAAGGCAAACCGTCATTGATCATCGCCAAGACGGCAAAGGGCAAGGGAGTCTCCTTCATGGAGAATCAGGCTGATTGGCACGGCAAGGCACCGAACCAGGCTCAACTGGAACAAGCGCTGGCCGAACTACGCGGCTAAGGAAGGAGACGAGCAAGCATGACAATGAAACCAACCCGCGATGGATACGGCGAGGCTCTGCTTTACTTGGGTGAGCATAACCCGGATGTAGTGGTCATGGATGCGGATGTGGCCAAGTCCACGCGCACTGATTGGTTCTGGAAGCAGTACCCTGATCGTTTCTTTGATATGGGCATTTCGGAGCAGGATATGCTGGGCACGGCAGCCGGTCTCTCACTCGGGGGTAAGATTCCCTTTGTCTCCACCTATGGAGTGTTTCTGGCCGGTCGCGCCTGGGATCAAATCCGCACAACCGTCTGCTACACCAACCTGAACGTGAAACTCGGCGGCGCGCACGGCGGCATTTCCGTCGGACCGGACGGTGCCACTCATCAGTCGCTGGAAGAGATTGCGCTGATGCGGGTCATACCAAACATGCAACTGATCGTACCCTGTGATGCCATTGAGACCAGAAAAGCCACCATCGCGGCGGCCAGCATCCCGGGACCGGTCTACCTGCGATTTGCCCGCGAAGCCACTCCCATTATCACCAAGGAAGAGGATGAGTGGGTGTTCGGCAAAGCCAGCAGGTTGCGTGCAGGCACCGACCTGACCATCATCGCCTGCGGTCCGATCGTGGCGGAAGCGATGATGGCAGCTGACGAACTGGCCAAGCAAGGCATCTCCGCCCGGGTGGTGAACATGCACACGATCAAGCCGCTTGATGCGGAAGCCATTCTGGCTGCCGCAAAGGAGACGGGGGCAATCGTCACGGCAGAGGAACACCAGGTGAACGCCGGCCTAGGCGGAGCCGTGGCGGAAGTAGTGGTGAAGCATCATCCTGTGCCGGTGGAAATGGTAGGCGTGATGGACACCTTCGGTGAATCCGGAACCGCAGATGAACTGATGCAAGCATACGGCCTCACCGCCAAGGACATTCTGGCTGCGGCCAAGCGCGCGCTCGACCGCAAGTAGTGAAGATAATCTGAGGAGAAAAGAGGGAGAACGATGATTGAACAGTTGCTTGCCAAGCGCATGTCACGTCTTGGTACCGAAACGGCATTTGAGGTACTCGCCAAAGCGAAGAAGCTAGAGGCAGCGGGGCGTTCGGTGGTGCATTTGGAGATTGGCGAACCGGACTTCGATACTCCGCAGAACATCATCGACGGAGCTATCCAGGCTCTGACCGGCGGGTTCACCCATTACACTCCAGCAGCCGGACTGACTGATGTCCGCCAGACCATCGCCGATTACGTGCAGAGCTGGAAGCAGGTTCCGACCACCTTGGAAGAGGTCGTGATCGTTCCCGGCGGCAAGCCGATCATGTTCTTCATCATGATGGCACTGATCGAGTCGGGAGACGAAGTGCTCTATCCAAACCCGGGCTTCCCCATCTACGAATCGATGATCAACTTCGCCGGCGGTAAGGCTGTGCCGATGCCTTTGCTGGAGGAGAATGATTTCCGACTCGACCTAAGAGATGTTGCGGCTAAAATCACCGATCGCACCAAGCTGATCATCATCAACTCCCCCGCCAACCCGACCGGCGGCTGCCTGACCAAGTCCGACTTGGAGCAGATCGCTGACCTGGTCAGAGACAAGAACATCCTGGTGATGTCTGACGAAATCTACGACCGCATCATCTATGACGGAACCCCCTTCTCCATCGCCCGCCTGCCGGGCATGAAGGAACGGACGATCATTCTGGACGGCTTCTCCAAGACGTACGCCATGACCGGCTGGCGTCTCGGATACGGCGTGATGCCAGTGGCACTCGCCGAGCGGGTAACCAAGCTGATGACCAACAGCAACTCCTGCACCGCTGCCTTCACTCAGATGGCCGGTAAGGCCGCCCTCACCGGGCCGCAGGACGCAGTTGACGCCATGGTCAATGAGTTCCGCCGCCGCCGGGATATCATCGTGGAGGGCCTGAATCGCATTCCTGGAATCAGCTGCGTGATGCCGCACGGCGCTTTCTATGCCTTCCCGAACGTGCGCAAACTCGGTATGCCGAGTAAGCAACTGGCCGACTATCTCCTGCAGGAGGGCGGAGTTGCTGCCCTGGGCGGTACGTCATTCGGCGAGTACGGCGAAGGCCATCTGCGCCTCTCTTACGCCAACTCAGTCGAAAACATCCAGTTGGCGCTGGAGCGCATCGAAGCGGCCGTTGGCAAGTTGGGCAAGTGTTAGGCAATTGAAACATGGCCGTGCTGCGTCAGCGGCACGGCCTTTTGCTGCCTGTACAGGTCTCGCGCCATCACTGGCTGAGCGGCAGAAAATGCCGTACAATATGGACAGGGGCTGTTACAGTAATGAGTCGCCTGAGATCGGGTCGCATGCATGCGACCCCTACGAACGGGGCATACGCGCGCAATCATGGAGGCGCCAGACCAGCAACACGAAGTGTTGTGGTCTCCAATTGAAGCGATTCTTGCTTGTCAAGAATCGGCTTGCACCTTTGGCGCCTGTAGCACCGACTTCGACAGGCATTTTGCGACAGCCCGTTTGGAGGTAGCGTCATGCGGCAGAAGATTTGGAATGGCTTCAAACGATACCTTGGGATCATGATCGGCACGCTGATCACAGCTGTGGGGTTAAACGCCCTGGAGATACCAAACAAGATTGCCGCCGGAGGTGCGGCCGGCGTGGCTACGATCATCTATCACCTGTTCGGCCTGGATCCCGGCATTGTGATCTTTCTGATCAACATTCCCTTACTCGTCATCTGTGGTCTCTTGATCAGCTGGAAGTATAGCTGGTATTCGGTGGTGGGGGCGCTAGCTACTTCAGGCTGGGTCTACCTCACCAGTCACATCCCAGTCTGGACGGACGATGCTTTTCTCGCAGCCCTCTACGGCGGGGTGGTCACCGGGATCGGCATGGGCATCGTCTTTCGTTCCAATGCCTCCACCGGCGGCACCGACATGCTGGCTAGGCTGCTGCATCACTTCACCGGACTGCCGATCGGTGAGGCGCTACTGCTGATCGATGGCGCCATCGTCGCCGCTGCTGCCCTGATCTTTGGTGCCGAGTTGGCCATGTTTGCCTTGATCGCGATCTTCGTCACCACCAAGGTGATCGACTACGTGCAAGACGGCTTCTTCTCGGTGAAAGCTTTGTTCGTGATCTCTGATCAGAGTGAGGCAATTGCCGATGGCATCATGCAGGAGATGGGCCGCGGCGTCACCTATCTGCATGGGGAGGGCGGATTCAGCCGCCTGGCCAAGCGCACGCTGCTGGTGGTAGTCAGCCGCTCGGAGATGTCTGCGGCGAAAGCGTTGGTGCAGCGCCACGACCCGCGAGCATTCGTAATCGTGGTGGAGGCGCATGAAGTGCTCGGCGAAGGTTTCCGCGAGTTGTCCACAACTATCTAGCGGCAGCATTTTTCGTGTGAGCTAAGAATAGGGTTGTTACAGGCTTGGCTTTTACTGGCCAGGCCTTTATTCTTTTCCGGAGGCGATGCAGATGCCACAGGCACTCGTTCCTAGTATTCTAGCCGGATTGGCCACAGTGCTCGGGGCCCTGTTCGTGCTGGCCTTTGGTCGTCCCAACACTCGGCTGCTGGCCCTGCTGCTGGGGCTGGCATCCGGCGTGATGCTGGCAGTTGTCACGGTGGATCTGCTGCCCGAGGCCCTCGCGCAAGGCAGCCGTTTCGCCACGGCCATAGGCTTTGCGGCTGGCGTGCTGCTTCTCGCACTGCTCGACAATCGGCTGTCCAGACGTAGCTCGCACCGGCGCAAAGCTCGAGGAATGCGCGAGTCCTTCACCAAGATGGGGCTCCTGGTCGCACTGGGCATCGCCTTGCACGACTTGCCCGAGGGCTTGGCCATCGGGGCTGGCTTCGCCAGTGCCCCCGATCTCGGCTCACTGCTGGCGCTGGCCATCGGATTGCACAACATACCGGAGGGGATCAGCATGGCTGCCCCGCTGCTGTTCGGCGGTTGGAGCCCCTGGAAGGTGCTTGCCCTCTGTTCCCTAGTGGCACTGATCACTCCGCTCGGCACCCTGGTCAGCCTGTTGATCCTAGGCATCTCCCCCGCCTTCATCGCCATCTCACTCGCCTTCGCCGCCGGTGCAATGGTTTTTGTGGTAGCCGATGAACTGATCCCCATCTCCCATGAATCCTCTCGTTTCCTGACTGCGCTCGGATTGACACTCGGCTTTGTGCTGATGCTGCTGGTGCTCTGAAACACTGGGGACTGACGAGACCGCTGAAGAATGGGTCAGTATTTCGGCCGTAGATAGTCAAGAACGAGTCGGCATTGCTCTCACTGATGTTTTTCCTGGAGAAATACGGCTACCTCAAGGCTGGCAGGTTGCTGCTTTGTCC
>JAEZJZ010000009.1 GCA_023436245.1 Bacillota bacterium
GGACAAAGCAGCAACCTGCCAGCCTTGAGGTAGCCGTATTTCTCCAGGAAAAACATCAGTGAGAGCAATGCCGACTCGTTCTTGACTATCTACGGCCGAAATACTGACCCATTCTTCAGCGGTCTCGCAGGTCCCTCTGGCGCCAAAATATCGGCAATGGCTGTGTAGGGGATCCTGAACTCTGGGATGCCAACGTAGCCTGGAGTATACTGATAGGCCTGGAAGTAGATCACCAACTCTTCCCTGGTCATGTAGAAGCCCTCGTTGGGGCTGATCTGCTGAAAGTCGTTGATCAACGGGATTTCAGTTGCCTCCATCTGCTGCTTGATGATGGCGCTCAGGCGCTGTATGTAGCCGCTGTTCGGCCTGAACAGATCAGCCAGGCGATACGCTCTGCCGGTCTGCAGATTGTAGGTCACCGAAGTGCGCACAGTCAGGCCGTGAGCCGCCCTATCCTGATACGAGTAGACATCATACCAGAGTGAAAACACTCCTTGATCGTTCAGAGTGATGCTCTGCTCCGTCCAGATCCCGACATTAGGTTTGCCGTAGTTCTGCTGACGCAACAGGCGACGGACCCGTGCCACCAGATCACGGTTGATGCGGTTGGCCACGCGACTGCGGCTGAGACCGTATAGTCTAGGGATTGGGATTGCCCGCACATTGCTGTAGCTTGCCATGTTCACCCTCCTCTCCATTGGTCTAGTGCTCCGTCAACCCAGAACCACCGCGTGACGTCAAGTCTCAGCCCAACTGGCCTCGAGGATGACTTGACTTTGCGCTCTATAGTTTGGGACTTGACGTCGTACTAAAGCATGATATTCGAGAGGAAGAGCAATGGTGAATCAACCCAGTTTGTCAGTCGACGGTGGACAGCAGAGTGATCATTCGCCTGACGCGCTGCTCGTCGACGAACGCATAGGAGAACTCGCCAGCCTGCCAGGCCCCCATGGTCACTTGGTTCCGCTGGAAAAGCATCCGACTTGGCAGTTGGCGCCGACCGGAGGAATGAAACTCCCTAGCGCCGGTCACAGCGGCCAGTTCCAGGATGTTCTCTTCGTTCACACCCGCGCCAGGCATGATCGCAATGCGGCCGGCGGCCTGCTGGACAAGCTCCCTGATCAACTCCCGGCCGGCGAAGGCGGTGACCTGTTGCCCGGAGGTGAGCAAGTAGTCCGCTCCCAAAGAGACTACATCCTCCAGCGCAGCGGTTGGATTGCTCGCCATGTCAAAAGCGCGATGGAAAGTCACCCGCAGAGGGCGGGCCAATGCGATCAGTTCGCGCATGCCGTGGCAGTCGACAGTACCATCCGGGCGCAGCATTCCCAGCACTACTCCCTCGACGCCGTGCTGCTTGGCATAGACGATGTCATGGCGCATCACGTCCAGTTCGGCTTCGTCATAGCAGAAGTCGCCGCCGCGGGGACGAATCAGCACATGCAGGTCGATGCTGATCGCCTGGCGACAGGCGGTCAGCAGACCGCTGCTCGGGGTGGTTCCTCCCTCCAACAGATTGGCGCAGAGTTCAACCCGCTGTGCGCCCCCCGCAGCGGCCGCGATGGCGGACTGCACCGAGTCACAGCAAATCTCGAGATTGCTCATTGCCTTGACTCCAAGCTCTGTAGTAGCTCCTTCGCCTGCTGCCAGGCCTGCAGCGCTCTACCCACCGAATAGTCGCTCAGCCACCGTCTCCCGAGGTCTGGATTTTGGCTGCGCAACTGCAGCGCCATCTCCTCGATGGTTGGCTGCAGGGCAAAGGCCGTTTGCTCCAACTCCTGCCAACGAGCCCTGACCAGCGGTGCTGTTCGCCGGTAGTCAGCATCGATCAGCTCACAGAGTCGCTGCCATGTCCAGAAGACGCTTCCCTCGCTCGGCTGATGAATGCCCGCCTCCGGCTGGAAATGGTGTGCCAGGTCCATCGCCGTCTCGGGGTCTGCGTCGTCGTGGAAGGCAGCCGGAATCGGGCCTGTCGCTGAGTACCAAGGCGTATAGGTGCTGGTGCAGGGTACCCCGGTGGCGCGCCAGGCGAGGCAGCCCACTTCGCGCGGCAGCCAGCTGCGCAACTGCCAGATCACGCTCTCCTGCGTGGCAATATTGCAGGCACAACGGGCATAGCTGGTGTCGATGTCGCACTCAGCTTCGTGCGGACTGCCGGAGGCATGTGCTGACTCCAGATCAAACTGAGTAGCCTCCAAATGGCTGCGCAAAACGGTTGCTACATCTTGGACGCCGTAGAGGTACGCCGGCCGCACCGCGAACGGCAGCAACCCACTGGGCGGGAACGCCGGCTCCACGGCCAGCACCAGTGCCTGCCCGTGCCACTGGCGCGAACAGACCCCGTATTGCTCTTCCATCGAGCCCTCTGGGGCGGCAGCATAAGCCGTCTGGAAGTTGAAGGGGCCGTTGTCCGGGTGATACCAACCACGGCTGATGGCATACTCGATCAAGTCGGCTGAAGCAATCACATTTGCCTGATCGCGTAAGTCGGTCACCTCTCCGATCACATGCCGGTTGGGAATGACCACAACCATCTCATCCGGAACCCGAACTGCCAGGTACTGTCTTCCCCGCACAAGTGACATCACCCAGGCCTCATTCGGGTCGGCGACTGTCATCGTCCGGCCAATGCCGGTATAGCCAAAGCGTTTGATCAACTCAGCCGCCAGTTCCACGCCTTCCCGCGCGGTGCGGGCGTGCATGGCGACAAGCCGCGGCAGCAGGTGCCCCAAGCCGCCTGCAATGATATCTCCTCGCTCGGCCACCCGCTCCAGAGCGTCCTCCTTGGTCGGGCAGCCGTTGCAGGCAACTGCTACGCCCCACTCATTGAAGCAGTTGTCACTGAACTCGAGCCCGGGAGCTTCCGTCCAGAGAAAAGACCACGTTTCCTGCGGCAGGGGCAGCAGAGCTCCCCCCTGCAACCGTATGGTCGCCCCTTTGGCGTGCCGCCGACGGGGAATCCGTCGATAGTGAACTAGGTTCGGGCCGCAATTCTGCTCGCTATGTCCAAACAACACGGATCCGTCAACGGATGCCTTCCTTCCGACCACCACCGCGAAACACATCATTCTCTCCCCCTAATCTCTCTGATAGACGATCTCGCCTCGCACTATTGTCAGGTGCGCGTGCATCTGACAGTCAAAGCAGGCTATGTCAGCATAGTTGCCTGGGACAAGGCTTCCGGTCTGTACCGTCCCGAGCAACGCCGCAGGATTGGCGCTCGCCGGCATCAGTGCCAGTGGCCAGCCTAACCCAGTGGCTGCCTGGAAGTTACGCACTGCCTGGTTGAGCGTGAGTACGCTTCCAGCCAACCTTCCGTCAGGTAGACGGGCTGATCCGCCCTGCACCCAAACCGCCTGACCGCCCAGTTCGTGGATGCCGTCCGCCATTTTGGCGGCCCGCATGCAGTCGCTGACTAAAATCATCCGCGCCAGTCCGATGGTGCGCAGGACCAGGCGATAGATGCTGGGGTGGAGATGCAGGTCATCTGCGATCAACTCGCAGCTGATGCCCTGTTCTAAGATGGCGCCAACCGGGCCGGGTCGCCGGTGATGCAGCGGTGGCATCGCGTTGAACAGGTGCGTTGCGTGTTGCACACCGCGCGCGATCGCCTGCGCGACTGCCTCGTAATCCGCGTCCGTGTGACCAATGGACGGAATCACCTGCATGGCCAACAGCTCAGTTGCGAAGGAACCCTCGGGGTCAAGCTCCGGTGCGTAGGTGACCATGCGGATTACGTCTCGATATGCGCTGATCAGTTCCCCATCTGGAGGCATCAGTTGGTCAACTGCCTGGGCCCCCGCATACGCAGGGCTGAGAAACGGACCTTCCAAGTGCACGCCTAGGATTCGGGCGCCCGGCAAAACGCTGTTTGTCATCGCTTGACGAGCGATACTTAGCGCCGACTCTATCTCGGCCAGCGGTCTGGACATGGTGGTCGGCAAGAAGGCAGTGATGCCGCGGGCAGCCAACTCGCTGCTCATCCGCCTCAGGCTCTCCAGTCTTCCGTCCATCATATCGGCGCCAGCGATGCCATGGATATGGGTGTCGATCAGGCCGGGGCAGACCATCAAGCCGCCCGCATCCAGGAACTGATCGACTTCTCCCCGGGTCAGTGATTCCTCGGGGCAGATCCTGTCAACTCGATCGCTGAAGACGATGGCGTACCCTGGCAACAGCTGTTGATCATGGACTATCCGGCCATTGACTATTGCCTTAAGCACGGTTTCGCTCCACTAAGTCCCATGCCAGCCTGCCCGCCCCGAGGAGACCAGCAAGCGCGCCGGTTTCCGCTAACTGCCAGCGGACTACAGATCCCGGGCCGGTCAACTGCTGCAGCTGCTTGTCCAGTAGCTCACCCCAGACAGAGTGCGCCGCCGCCAGACCACCACCGAGAATGAAGATCTCAGGATCGATGATATTCTGTAAGCTGATCAGATGAGTGGCCAAATCTCGTGCGAACTCCTGGATGATCCGCACCGCCAGCGCTTCGCCATCTGCAGCGCCTTGGAAGATTTGCTCACAAGTGCAGTCCTGACCAGTCAGAACCTGATAGGCCGATTGAACTGCTCGGCCCGACAGATACTGGTCCACGCAGCCGAATTGGCCACAGGGGCATGGCCTGCCGCCAGGATAGAGAATGGAATGTCCAAACTCGCCGCCCTGATGGTTGCTGCCCAGCCAGATTCCCGACTGACGGTGGTAGATCGCTCCCCCTACTCCAGTACCCAAGGTGAGCATGACAAAGCTCTGTCTGTTCTTACCCGCACCCAGCCATGCCTCGCCCAGCGCGGCCGCGTTGGCATCGTTCATCACCACCACGGGCAAGCCGGTCATCTGCTCTAGCTTGTCCTTCACTCTTGTTTGGGTCCATCCGACCAGGTTCGTGGCCATGATCACCACCCCCTGCTCGGTGTCAATAAACCCAGGAGAGCCCAGGCCGACGGCTAGCACCTCCTGCCCTTGGCTGAGTCGTCTGACCACCGTAGTCAGTTGGGAGATAAGCGCTGAGCGACCAGCCTGCTCGGTTGGTTCGGTGTGCGATTGCAACACACTCCCGGCTTCGTCCAAGAGTGCCGCACTCAGTTTGGTGCCACCGAGATCGATGGCAATTATGTTGGGCATGATTCGACCGTCCTTCCACACTTATGTTTGAGGAAGCAAGCACAAGAAACAGAACGCTCTCTTCTGCCAGAGAGCCTCTTGCCTGTGAGCGATTCTGTCAGATATTCTTCTCCCCAAACAACATGTTTCCTGCAAACGTGCGGAAAGACGCCATGTCTCTCAGGTGCGTGCGAGGCACTCTCCCAGCCGCTTCGCCAGTAGATCGGTCGACAGGCCTGGGCGCAAGCAGAGAATGCGCATGCGGTGATCGGCCTGATAGATCTCTTGGTCTTCATCCTTGGCGCCCGGGTGAAGCGCCCAGACTTCCAGCACCACCTGGGAGCGATGCTTGGCCCAGTCTGGCTTGTGCCCGTAAAGATAAGGAGAGCGGATAGCCATGCCGTAGGAGATCAGCTGGCTCATGGCCTTGGGACGGTCGTATCCGGTCACCAGCGTTTCCTCTCTCCAGAATCCACGCAACGGGCGGTATTTGCAGTCAATGATGATGCATCCGACAAACAAGCTCTCCTGGTAGATATCCAGCCGCATATCCGGCCGGTTGTGCACGTCCTGAGTGTATACCGGTCTGCCGGGCAGTTCGGTGTCGCTGCTCTGGCGCGGGATCTCCTGATCGTATGTGAGACGCAGGGTGGTTCGCTGGCGAGCGAAGGTGAGACTTGTCCCTGCCGGCAAGTCCGGCACCAAAGACTCCTCTCGGGAGAAATCTTCGTCATAGAGCCAGCCCGTAAGAGGTTCGAACTGAAGCGAGGTGAGCGCCCGGCAGATCTGAATCACGCACCAAATCTCGTATAGCCTGTCTGTGCGTTTCCATTGGTAGCGGAAAGACTGGTCGACCGTTGGTTGCCAATCATGTAGCTGCAGTCGCCGGAACAGCTCGTATAGTGCGCTGTAGCGGCCATCCCGTTGCAGCGCTTGCGGCAATCCCCCCGTCGGCCGTTTCCTGATCTGACCGTACCAGCGGCTATAGCGCACCAACTGCAGGCCGAGCAGCATCTTCCGTGCAGTCAGCTCTTGTTCCAAAACGGCCCGGGTCAGCGATTCGCTCTCTCTCAGCAACAGCTTGGTTCCCGTTTGAAAACTATACTCCGCCTGTAGCGAGCGCCTGGCTTCCAGCGAAGCGAGCAGGGCTTGCACTGATGCCAGAAAGCGCTCAAGGTGCGACTCTGTCTGACCGATGATGTACTTCACCCATCTATTCTCCGGCAGATCATAATCGATCCGCGTGACCAGTGCAGTCTGCCGCCCTGCCTTTCGCTGATAGGGGCGGCTGGCGGTGAGCTTGCTTGGCTGCCCGGTCGGTAGAGAAACCTGCTGCTTGCGCACGCGCTGGTTCACGTTTGTCTCCAGGTCAGCTAGCGCCGCCATCACCCGCGGAAAGTAGTGGCGCACCAGCAGGAACCTCTGCAACAGCTGCGGCGATACTGCATCGGTCAATCGTGATCCGAGGCCAAGCTGCCGACTGGTCAGATCTAAGGCCAACCCTCGCAGTTCACCTTCTAGCTCATCCCGCATTGCCACCCACTCCGCCATGGTCAGTTCCTTTGGCAGCACTTGCGCCAATGCAAAGTGTTGTCCATTGGCGATGACCACTTCCAGCCGGTAAAGGCCGGGAATCCAACTATACGTGTCGTGGGAGAACAGGCCGAGCTTCCCGGGAGGCAGATAGGGCCGTCCATCCGCATCCTCCGCCATCCGCTGCTCGGGCACCGCTTCAAAGCCGTCCATGTAGAGACGGGCAGCCTTGTCCTCGGCAAGGAAGATCAACTTGAGGGGCTGATTCTCTGTGAGCGCGATCATCGGATGTTCGCGTGTCTGCAGTTCCTCGAGTCTGCAGAACTCGTCCACAGACAGCTGGGTCTGGTAAGCGCCGCTCCCCTGCTGGAAGATTACGTCAAACGGCAGATCGCTAGACGGTGTAGCCATGTTGCACCAAGTCCCTGCCCTTCTGTCTTAATGCCTTGCGGCAGAGCAGGAAATCTGAAAGGTCGGCAAACTGATCAAAGAGGGCCAGCAGACGCCCTTCGCCAGTCTGCTCTCGCCGGTATTCACCGACCAACGGCGATAGTTGGGCCTCTGGGCCGCGTATTTTGGTGAAGACCCGTTGCAGCAACTGCCGGTCAAGTGCAGCGGCTCGGGTCAGTCCCCCGGTGCTGGGCAGGTTTTGCAGGTAGCGGCCGATCTGGATCACCACTCGGTAACCGATCCCGAGAGCTGGACTGGCTGCCTGTAGCTCCTGGTGTAGCTGCCAAAGCAACGCGGTCTCGCGCTCAGCGAGGCCCGGACCGACAGTGTCATTCCGGAAGCTACGCCAGAGTGCCATTGATGTCTCTGGAGCGGCGTCGATCAAACTTGCCGACTCGCTTGGGATTTCGGCAAACGGCAGTACCTCAAGCGGTATTACATTGGCGCGATCGAGTACCTTGTCTGAGAAGTGGTAGGTTGATTCGTCCAGGTTGACTGTGCCGGCGAAGAGCAGGTTGTCGCCAAGCCGAATGGTCGCCGGGTATTGCGCGGAGTTGTACAACTTGCTGCTTAGTTCGTCTGGATAGAGGCGGATCTTCCGCTCAGGCAGCGGGAGCTCGAGCACTGACAACAGTTGCGAGAAATAGTGTTCCACTCTGGCCAGATTCATCTCATCCAGGCAGACCAGATAAAGGTGCTCCGGGTCGCGCCCTGCCGCGATCAACGTTCGCAATAGCCCTGATTCGCTCACACGGTAGAGCGAGTGGGCCTGATCGGGGAAACCGAACAGATCGGCGTCATCAGTCCAGGATGGGCGCACCGGAACGAAGCTGAGTTGCTCGTCCGAAAGCCCCAACGCTTGTCCGTAGACCCTGATCAGCCTAGATTTTCCGGTGCCGCTCAGCCCGGTGAGTATGACGAGGGTAGATGTCTTCATGGCAGTATGGAGGTTGACCAGGTCGGCAGAGCTATAGAGCAACCCTTGTGAGCGAGCAGTTTGCTCAAGTCGCTCCAGGAACTTCGTTTCCGGTGCGCAAACGGCTGCCTCCTCCCGTATTAGCCCGGGTTGGTGGACTGAGTCAGCCCCCAAATCTGGCTCGACTTCGCTAGGCTGGTGGTGTACCGCCTGCTCGAGTGCTTGTCGCATCAGCGCCTGCACCTGCTCAGTGACGAAGAGCAAATGTGGATCATTCGGTACCTCAAACACTTCGGTCTCCCACGATTCCTGGAACCTGGTGACGCGCAGGTCCCCGTTTGGAACGAGTAAGCAGCCAACGTCGTCACACCGGTGGCCGACGAAACTGCCGATCAGTTGCCAGGGCTCACAGCCCAGCTGCCCTTCCCGCCAGACGATGCAAGACGGAGTTTCAGCTGATTCTGCGGACAGGTGCTCCAGGCATCCCAGCGATTCCTGCTCGTTCAGCTGCTGCAGCAATGATGCGAGCGACATGCCGTCTGCGGCCAAACTGCAGATAGGCAACGGCAGATAGCAGCTTTCCGGCTGATGAGCCAGCGGTGCGGCCACGGGACAGACATCGGACATATTCCAGTATGGACCCTTCTGGCTCGGCCGAAAAACCAGCAGCTGCCCACTGAGGAAGTCGCGCAGCCCGCGAACGCGCTCTTCTGCCGGCGCTGCGTAATCATCCAGCAATCCATGCCGTTCTAGATCCGTACTGAAGCCATGGAACAGCTTGGCGCCGAGGAGTGTCGCCGGCAAACGAGAGAGCGGGCGGACGGCAAATTGTACGACCTGCAGACTGTTCACAAATACCGCCGCCTTGCCCCCGGTGCGTTCCTGAACGTAGCTGTCTTCAGCCAGGATGCCGACTATGCACGGAAGTCTATTGCTCGTCATCATCACTCACGCCTCCCCGCTCAGCAAATGCCAGCAACTCCTCGTATGAAGCGAAACAACGCAGTCTTTCCCCGGCCTCACGCCGAATTAGGCGCTGGATCGGCAGGGGTGTGGCATACGTCAACAGCCAGACCTCTGCTGCCTCGCGCATTGCTTCCCTGGCGGCGGGTTGCGGCACTTCTCGCGGTGGGATATGCCGCAAGTGGCAGTTATGGTCGATCTCGGCCTGTTGGGAGCTGATGTTTCCGATCAGGGCCACTGACTTCGATGAGGTCGGCGGGAGCTCCTCTGACCGGGGCTGTGCGGGCTTGCTTGCCTGTTCAGCCAGTCCTTGCTGGAATAGCACCAGTTTCTGCTCCCTTTGCTGCAGCTTTGTCTCGCGATCAGCCAAACGGCTGAGCAAACTCTGGCGCTCGACCTCCCAGAGACGCACGTTGCGTTCTGCGCTGGCGCGACAGACAGCAAGCTCTCCTTCCAAATTGGCCAGGCGTCTCTCTAAGGTCAAGCGTTCGTCTGACCAGGCCTGCTGCTCAAGCCGCAGCGCTGCTAGTTCGCTTGGCGCCCGCTCTTGTTCAGTAGATGGCTGCTGCTCGACTGCGAGCCAACTCGCCAAATCTCCACTGGCGCGCATGAACTCGAACAGCCTCCTAGCTCGTAGCCTGACTTCCTGATCGGGGCTACTGAGCAGAGCCAATAGCAGCAGTTCTGGGTGGTGTTCTTGCGCAAGCCGTTCTCGCAGTTCCACTTCTGACAGTTGCCTGATCTCCCGCAGACGGCTATCCCTGCTGACACGAGAGTTGAGCGCCTGCCGCAACCGGGGCAGCATCTTTGTCTGGAGGAGCGCTTGCACAACCCGGGGGCGGACCGCGGCGAAATTGCGCTCCCAGCGCGTGCCGCGAAAGCCGGTCAAGCGCAGTCGCAGCGCGCGCGCCACCCCGATCAGTTCCTTGTCGTCGACTCTCTGCAGTAACCATTTCCACTCGGGAGTTGCCAAATCTGGTCACCTCGCTCTCTTCCCCCGCAAAAGCGGCCTCTGCTATAGATATAGCTGCAGGATCGCCCGCAAAGAACGACAGTCGGCCATTCCCGGCAAGTTAGCTGCTTGCAGGAGGGCGGCTATCTGCTAAGATTGAAGGAGTAACCGCACAGGAGAGTGATGAAGATGTGGAACGACTTTAAGAAGTTTGCCATGCGCGGCAACGTGATCGACCTGGCCGTCGGTGTGATCATCGGCGGAGCCTTCGGCAAGATAGTCACCTCGGCGGTGAATGACCTGGTGATGCCGCTGCTTGGCCTTATTCTGGGCCGAATCGACTTCGACAACCTGTTCATCGCACTCGACGGCAACTCGTACCCCACTGTCTCCGCTGCCAAGGACGCAGGCGCCGCGATCTTCAATTATGGGCAGTTCCTGAACAATGTGGTTGATTTCTTGGTGATCGCCTTTGTCATCTTCCTGGTGGTCAGGCAGGTGAATCGGATGCGCCGCAAGGAACCGGCGGCTGCCCCTACCACCAAGGTCTGCGTGTACTGCCAATCGACGATCTCGATCAAGGCGGTGCGCTGCCCCCACTGTACTTCAGAGCTGCCGGAATAATCGCCAAAAGCAGAGGAACCATCCGCCCGGACGATTCCTCTGCTTTCATTTAGACGGAATGACCGTAGACCCGCACCCGACCTCCCCCAGCTCGACTGAAACCCAGTTTGCGAACTAGTCCAATCGATGGCCGGTTGTTGTGGACGATTCGGGTGTAGGCGTAGCGCGCCCCAAAGCTGTGGGCAAGCGCCATCCCCTTCCTGGTTGCTGCTTCCGCCAACCCTCTTCTGCGATAGCGGGGTAGGACAGATAGATGGCAGATCTCGTAGACAGTTGGTGATCTGCGCTCGATGCCAATCCAGCCGGCGAGACTTCCCGACTGCATGATTGCGTAGTGTGGGCGGGCAAGCACGCGTCGTGTGCTGAGGTGAACCCCATTGTAGTGTCGAACGCCTCGGGCTACTCGCCTAGCTATGCCGCTGTCATGGATCCGCTTGAGCCTCAATCCGATGCACCCCCTTTCTGCGCAGCGTGGGCGGCCGCGGAGATCGCTGGCATCAGCCGGGCCGTTTACCTCTGCCGTCGGGTTGTGCGCTGGGTACGCTGCTGCTCTGCTTGCTCTTGCTTAGCCTTCTGCTCCTCTTGTTGCCGCTCTGCCAGTTCGGCCCGAATCTCAGTCCGGATTTGGGAGCGCAACTGCTCCAGCAAGCGTTGGTCTGCCTCCGTGACAGTTTGCTGCAGTTCCTCTCGCTGTTGCTCCAGCATTTGGTCAAATGCCTGCATCCAGTGTTCCCGCTGTATTCTCTCTGCGCTCAACTGTGCCTGTTCTGCCTGCTGTTGCAACTCCCGGCGGACAGTCTCGGTCAGGCTGGCCAGTTGGTCTTCGTATCGCGTCTTGATCCCCTGGCAAGCCTCCTCCGTCTTAACCTGCAGGGATTGCACCGCGTTTTCCACCTGGGAATGGAGTTGGCGCTGCCCCTCAGCTCGTTGCTGCTCCAGTGCCTCCGCTAGGCGCTGGCTGAGCAGCAACTCGGTCTTGGCTCTTTGCGCCTGCAGTTGTTCACTGGTTTTCCTCAGCAGGTCGGTGTGCCCCTTGGCTAGTTCGCTGGTGAAGCGGCTGATCAGTTCTGCCGAGAGAGAGCCCTGCTGGGTCTTCAACTCCTCTAACCGCTGTTTCAGGGTCTGCTCAGCCGTCGCTGCCTGCAGTTCCTGTTGCCGGCTCAGGCTCTGCCGGAATGTAGCCAGGACTTCCGTTTGCGCTTTCAGCCAGGCTTCCAGAGCTCCCTTGGACTCGCCGAGTTGCGCCTGATACTCGCTCTGCAAGCGCACCAGTGTCTGCTGTGCCAAGGAGACCGCTTCGTGGTGTTCGGCCAGCAAGTTCTCTTGGGTCTGCTTCAGGTTGGCGGCACCCGTCTCCAGCCAGCCGTGCACGGCTATCTGCATTTCCGTCAGGCGCTTCTCCTGTCGCAGTGCCAGTTCCTCGCTGTTCTGATCGGTGGCCTGCATCTGCAGTGTCACACGCTGCTCGAACTGGGACGTCAAGTTGGCGAGCAGGCTACTCTTCTCCTGCAGCCAAGCGGAGGTCGCCGCCTTGTCCTTAGCCAGTTGTGACTCCCATTGCTGCTGCACTGTCTGCAGCGCCAAGTCAGCTCGCTGCTGCTGCTCGTCACAAAGCCGGTTCTGCTGCTCGCGGATGGAGGCCAAATGGGCAGATTCGTTCTGCACTAAGCGATCGATGGCGTCCTGCACTTCGCCAAACCGCTTGGAGTACTGCTCGAGCGTCTTATCCAGCAGTTGCTTGCTCTGCCTGATCTGCTCGGCCGTTTGCTGCTCCAGTTGCCGCTTGCTGTTGCCTAGCGATTGAGTCTGCTCCTTGATCCAGTCGTTCATCAGTTGCCTGAGTTCCGGCATAGCCTGTTGCTGCAGCTTGGCCCAGTCTTTCTCCACCGCCTTGGCCCAGCTCTGCTTCGCCGCCAACCAGTCACTCTGGTTTTGGCGCACTTCTGCGGCCAACTGCCTGGTCCATTCTCGTTGCAGGAGGGCGATCTGCTCCTCCTGGCCTCTTTGCCAGTTCGCTCGCGCTTGCCTCAGTGCCTCGTCTGAACGAATGTCCCAGTCTGCCGTGATCCGCAGCATGCGCTCCTCTGTCTTGGCGGCTTCTCCGGCCAGTTGCTGCTGGAACTCGCCCAGCAATTGCTCCGTTCTTCTGATCAGCTGCTCCTGCTGTTCGCTCCAGCGCAGTCGGTCAAGTTGCTGCTGTTCTTCACTGATCTGGTGCAGCCACTCGTCCTGCTTCTTGGCCCAGTGCACGGCCTGTTCGCGCAGCCACTCCTGAGATGCCGCCTGCTGACTCTCCAGCAACTGCCGGCGCATTTCAGCCAGAGCGGCTACCATAGACTGCTCTTGCTCCGCGGCCAGTTCTGCCCAAAGCTGCCGCAGCTTCGGTCGTTCACGCTGGATGACCTCCTGCTCTCGCCATTCGATCTCCAGCAGGCGTAGTTCGTTTGTCTGCTGCTCCAGCATTTGCTGCGCCAGTTGCTCCATTTCCTTGAGCAGCTCTTGGCGGGAGACTCGGCTGCGCTCCTCAATGATTGCCCGCTCCTTGGCTAGATCCTCGCGCAGTGAGCTTAGCGTGCGCTCCCGCTCCTGGTTCATCCACTCGCGCAGCTTCTGCAACTCGATCGTCTGCAGTTGGCTTGACCAAGCACTTTCCAATTGCTGTTGCCGGCTGACCAGGCTCTCCTCCAGGTGACGATACTTCTCCTCAATGCTGGTCAGTTCCGCCTGTCGCCATTCCGCCAGCTTCTTCTCCTGCTCCGCGCTCAGTTCACCTTGCCAGCCGCTTTGGCGGTCCCTCATCATCTGCAGCAGATGTTGGCGCCAGTCTGTCTCCGGCGGGTGCTCTTCCTCGTCCTCGCCTTCCCAGGGATCTGCTTCATCAGTTTGCGCCTGCAGCCAGGGGCGTTTTTCCAGATAGGCATTCACTCGCTGTTCCTGCAGATCCACCGCCAGTTCTGCCTTCGAGACCAGGCGCCGGATGGAGTCTACTGAGTCCGGACTGGCGTTACGCTCAAGCTCGCGCAGGCGTGTCAGTTCGCGTTCGCGTCCCTGCAGTTCCTCTTCCAGCTGGGCATAGTAAAGACTCTGCAACTCGAGATCATTCTCATCATCGCCGGGTGAACTGACAGCCTCTTCTGCCAAACTGGCTATCCGCTCGGCCGTGAGATCCGCTGCACGACGGTCAGGACGGCGCTTCTTTCTATTGCTGACCAATTACTCTCACCTCTCTGCTATGTGGACGGAACCGGCATCGTTTGCCGCTAGAGCAGTATATGTGACAGAGCAGATAGGCGTTATTGCCAGGGCAGAAACTGTGGAGCAAATGCTTGCATAGATTTGCAGCGAAATGTATACTTATTATCATCTTCTGTATTGAGAAGGAAATTTGATATGGGTGGTGGCTAAGATGAAAAAGAACTGGCTGGTGGTACTCGGCATGCTGGTGTTGGTCACCGCTTTGGCGCTGACCGGGTGCGCAAAGAAGACCGATCTAGCCTTGGCACGTATTGAGAAGGCTGGCGTGATCACGGTTGGCAACAGCCCCGACTATCCTCCGTTTGAGACGATCGATGACCAGGGCAACACCGTCGGTTTTGACATCGACCTGTTGCAGGCGATGGCCGAGGAAATGGGCGTGACGGTGCAACTGAAGAGCCTCAGCTTCGACACGATAGTGACGGCTGTCCAGAACGGTCAGGTGGACATCGGCATGTCCGGCTTTTCCATCGATGCAGATCGGGCAGCGCAGATTGACTTCACCGATCCTTACCTCGTGGGTGGGCAGGTGGTCGTGACCACCGCCGATTCCGGCATCACCAGCATCGCCGACCTGTCCGGCAAGACGGTGGCAACTCAGATGGCCACCACCTGTGCGGCCGCTGCCAAGAAGATTGAGGGCGCGGTAGTCAAGGAACTGGAGGACTTCAACATCGCCTGGAGCATGCTGAAGACCGGCGCCGCCAAGGCGGTCGTGGCAGACGTTTCTGTAGCAAGAGAGTATATCGCCCGGGAAGGTTTCGTACAGGTAGGCGATCCGCTGTCTTATGAGGAGACCGCAATCGTGGTGCAGAAGGAGAACCCCTCTTTGCTCAAGGCTCTAAATGAGGCATTGCAGGCAGTCAAGGATAACGGAACCTACGATGAACTGGTGGAGAAGTGGCAGGTAGGCAAATAGGACCCTGGACCAGGGGGCAGAAAATGCCCCCTTTACTTTTTGGGCTGAGACAGGCATGCTAACACACGGGGCCAATTTGGTCTGGCAGCAAGAGGGCTGACCGCATGTCCTGCTTGTACACGCTCCGGCCCTTCGCCCATAGCGGACGTGACCGAAAAGACTGTGTGAGTCCGTCGATGGGCTGAGAATATCCGACAAAGGAGGGGCGACCTTGTGGAACTTTAGTCTGGTCTGGAACCAGCGGGCGTACATGCTGACTGGGACGCTCTATACCCTACTGATCACATTTGGGGCAGCCATTTTGGGGATAGCGCTGGGCCTGCTGCTAGGCATGGGTCGGATCTCCCGTAACCGACTGTCCGCTGGACTGGCTGCGATCTACGTGACGGTGATCCGCGGCACGCCGATGCTGTTGCAGATTCTGTTCGTGTTTTTCGGTGTGCCCCAGGTGTTTCAGGCGATCGCTGGCCGTCCGTTGAATATGGATCCAGTGGTCACTGGTATCCTGGCGCTCGGCCTGAACAGCGCCGCTTACGTGGCCGAGATTGTGCGGGGCGGCATTCAGTCGATTGACAAGGGCCAAATGGAGGCTGCACGATCGCTGGGGTTGTCATATCAACAGGCGATGCGTCATGTTATTCTGCCGCAGGCCTTCCGCCGCATCATTCCGCCGCTGGCAAATGAGTTCATCGTGCTGCTGAAGGACTCGTCACTCGTTTCGGTGATCGGCGCCTATGAGCTGATGTATCGCGGTAAATTGATGGGCTCAAAGTACTATGCTTACATTCCCTTTCTGGTAGGCGCTGCCATCATCTACCTCTCTCTGACCGTTATTTTCACGCAGTTGGTCGCGCGCCTGGAGAGGAGGCTGGCAGTCAGTGATTAAGGTTACGCAGTTGCGTAAGAGCTTCGGCGAATTGGAAGTGCTGAAGGGAATCGATGCATCAGTGGCCAAGGGTGAGGTCGTCTGCGTGATCGGCCCCTCCGGTTCCGGCAAGAGCACCTTCTTGCGTTGTCTGAACAAATTGGAGGAGCCCACGGGCGGCACAATCCTGATCGAAGGCGTGGATATCACCGACCCCAAGACTGACATCAATGTGGTCAGGCAAGAGGTCGGCATGGTCTTTCAACGCTTCAACCTCTTTCCGCACATGACAGTGATGGACAACATCTGCCTGGCCCCGCTGCAGGTACGTCAGGAACAGTCTGGTGTGGTGCAGCAGCGTGCCACACAGTTGCTGCAGAAAGTTGGCCTCCAGGACAAGGCGCAGGCCTATCCGGCTCAGCTTTCGGGCGGGCAGCAGCAACGAGTGGCCATCGCGCGGGCGCTGGCCATGCAGCCGCGGATCATGCTGTTTGACGAGCCGACATCTGCGCTTGATCCGGAGATGATCAATGAAGTGCTGGATGTGATCAAGGCTCTGGCCAACGAGGGCATGACCATGGTGGTGGTAACACACGAGATGGGCTTTGCGCGCGAGGTGGCAGATCGCGTAGTCTTCATGGATGAGGGCAAAATCGTGGAGGAAGGTTCCCCCGCCGAGATCTTCAGCCAGGCAAAGAACCAGCGCACGATTGCCTTCTTGAGTAAGATTCTTTAGTTTCGGCCGAGTTACAGAGCGATGTGACATGACTGGCAGGAGGTGCTTCGGCGCCTCCTGCATTTGCTTTTCGGCGTCCCTGCCCCGCCCTCTTCTGTCACAGTGCACCGCCAGCATTCATAGATTGTACTGTAGGAAAGGAGGTGTGCCCATGATCACGGAGCTGTTGATCGAGAATAACCGACCCGGCACCAAGTTGCGCCCGACCTCGGTCACCGTCCATAACACCGCCAATCCGAACTCGACAGCCCGCAACAATCGGGACTACTTTTCGAATCACCCGAACGCCAGAGCTTCCACTCACTATGTGGTGGACGACATCGAGATTATCCGCTGCATTCCGGAAGATGAGGTATCCTGGCATGCCGGCGCTGTGGCCAACAGTAGCTCCATCAGCATGGAAGTGTGTGAGTTCACCGATCCGGCAAGGCAGCAGCGAACGAATGGGAAAGCAGCCGATCTGATCGCGGATATCCTCATTCGTCACGGCTGGGGCGTTGGGCAGATCAGGACTCACAAATACTGGACGGGAAAAGAGTGTCCGCGCAAGTTGCTGCCCATCTGGGACCAGCTTTTGGCGATGGTGCAACAGCGGTTGGATGTCGCGAGCGACGACGGCTCCTCCACTGACCCTTTGGTCCGGGCAGTCGCCATTCTGCAATCACACGGAGTGATCAGTTCACCGGAATACTGGCTGCAGAATGCCCGTGCCGGCAAGACCGCCAAGGGCGAGTTCGTCTATATGCTGATTGTGAACATGGCCCAGAACCTTGAGCAAGGGAGGCGATAGCAGTGCAGAATGAGATCAATGGAATCGCTCTGGTCCCCCTGATCGTCGGGGTGGTGGAAGTGGCAAAGCAGGTCGGGTTGCCCGTTCGGTTTGCCCCGCTCTTGTCGCTTCTGCTCGGTCTTGGCGCCGGCTTCTTTCTCCATGGGAGCAGCTTGGCGCTGTCGGTGGTAACCGGTCTGATGATCGGGTTGTCTGCATCCGGACTCTATTCCGCCACCAAGACCATGGTCGGGAAGTGAACACCAAGAACCACGAAAGCCCCTGAGGCCACGAGCGGCCTCAGGGGCTTTCCATTTGTCATGCAGCGCGATCACAAGGCAACCACGCCAACTCCGTCGCAAACGCTGATCTCGGTGCCGAAGGGACGCGAGAGGTCTGCCATCTGTTGTAGGATCTGTTCTGCCAATGCGCCCTTGGCCAACAGTGGACGACCGCGCACGGTGCGCGGTTTCCCGAAGCCCAACGTGACTGGGTAAAGCTTCAGCTCAACCAGCTCTCCCCCCTGGTAGCGACACCAGGGCATGACGCTTTCCCAGTACTTGGCTTTAGCGGGGAAACCTTTTTGGTCGAGGTTGCTGCGCTTGTCGTAATAGTCTGCCGGGGTTGCATAATGGTCAAGCCCGGTCTTCTCGTAGACATCCGCCGGCAGCTTGCGCACCGTTTCGTTTTGGAAAACGAAGTTGCCCAAACTGTAGAAGATCGGTTTGCCGTGATAGATTTCGATGCCGCGCATGATGTGGGGGCCGTGTCCCAAGAAGGCGTCCACACCCGCATCAACGCAGGCCCGAGCAAACCCTTGGTGCCAGGTTGCCGGCTCCTCCGGAATGTTGCCCCCTTCATGCCAATGCATGCTGTAGGCCACAAAGTCCGACTGGCGCTTGGCATCGCTGATCCACTTGGTGTTTCCCAGCAGATCAGCCTGTTCCACCTCAGTGTAGATGCCTGGTCGGTCTCCTGCCACAAAGCGCATGTTCGCGAGAGTTAACTCGCCCGCTTTGTCCGGCTGTTGCCAGCCGCTCTCGACGGCGTATTGCTTGCGTTGCTCGTTGCCGATGGAGACGCTTACCGCTCGCAATGCCTCCAGTTGCTCAGGCGAAACGACGCAGTATGTCCGGTAGCGCACCGGGTTGAGGCCGGGGCGACCGAGCGAATCAGGTCTTTGCTCCCCGGCTCGCCCGAACGAAGCAAAGGTGGAGCAAGCGGAGAGAAAACCGACTCTTCCCTGATCTAGGTCCAGATAGCGGGCGGAACGTGCATCAGTCAGGTTCTCGCCCACTCCAGCATGGCAGAGATCTGCCTGATCCAGCAGCTCGGAGGTGCGCCGCATGCCTTCGATGGAATAATCAAGGGAGTGGTTATTGGCCCTGGCTAGCAGGTTGAAGCCGGCCCACTGCAACTCCTTGATCATGGAGGGGTCAGTTTGAGTGTAGGTGCCCCCGCTCTCGGCTACCGGGTGACCGGCGAACTCGTGGATCAGCATCTCCAGGTTGGTGAAACGAATGTTCCCGCTCTGAAACAGTGACCAAAGTTCGGCGTAGGCAGGCTCAGTATAGGGCGATAGCTTGCGGGTGATGAAGATGTCCCCTGTCGCCGTCAGCACGAAGTCTTCTCTCTCATCGTTATACTGCATACACTCGCCTCCTTAATTCTCCTGATGGCCGATGCGGGCGCTTAGCGCCCTTAGTTGTTGGGCATAACCACATCGGTGTACGCGTAAAGCGCAGGTGAACCACCGGTGTGCAGGAAGAGTACGCGGTCAGTCGGCTTGAAGTAGCCCTGCCGTACCAAATCGATCAGTCCGGCCATCTCTTTACCGGTATAGACGGGATCGAGCAGGATACCTTCGGTCTGAGCGAGCAACTGCACTGCCTCGATCATGCCAGGAGTTGGGCGTGAGTATCCCGCGCCGACATACTGGTCGAAGCAGACAACGCTGGAGCGCGGAGGCTCTGCGCAACCGACATGCGCTGCCGTGCGCTTCACCAGGTTATAGACCAGTTCCTCCTGCACGTCCTTCTTGCGACTGACGTTCATGCCGAGCACCGGAATGTTCAGGTTATTGCCGCAGACGCCAACTACGACGCCGGCGTGCGTTCCGGCGCTGCCACTCGGGACAACCAGATAGTCGAAGTCCAGACCCTGTTCAAACATCTGCTGTTGCAGCTCCTGCACGCACTGCACATAACCAGTGGCGCCGATCGGGTTTGAGCCGCCGCCAGGGATGATGTACGGTTTGCCACCGTCCTTGACCACGTCAGCTGCGACCGACTCCATGGCCGCCTTCATGTCAGAGCCGCCGGGCACGACCTTGATCGCTTCCACGCCGAGCAGGCGGTAGAGGAAGTTGTTGCCGCTGGCTTCTGGGTGGTAGCTGCCTGGCACGCGCTCTTCCAGCACTAGACGGCACTTCAGGCCTTCTTTGACTGCAGCCGCCAGCGTCAGTCGGCAATGGTTCGATTGCACGGCGCCGCAGGTGATCAGCGTGTCTGCGCCCTGGCTGAGCGCATCGGCCAACAGGAACTCCAACTTGCGGGTCTTGTTTCCGCCGGACGTGAGGCCGAGCAAGTCATCACGCTTGATGAAGATGCTAGGGCCCCCGAGGGCTGCGGAGAACCGGGGCAAGTGCTCAATTGGCGTCTGCCAAGGGGTGTAAATACGTCGGGGGAATTTTCCGAGATTCAACAAAATCGCCTCCTTGATGTCATACAGAATAATTCGTAACTGCGAAGCTGTTTCCTGCCCAAGCGGTGAAAACATTATTCGTCAAGCGAAAGAGATCTCCGTCGTCGTCACAACTAGTATTCTGTCAACCTCAAGACTTGACGCGCCCTACTAGTGTTTGTGGAATTGCGCAAACTAGCACGGAGCCAAACCTTTCCACGGCCATAGGAAGACGGCCAGCTGCAGCCAGACTTGACGCCGCAGGCGGTTTGGCGTTGGACAGGGCCTGCAGGAGGAGTGGCTTCAGGCAGGACGAATAATCATACCGGGAGGTGAGCCGATGAATCGGCAGGAATTGAAAGACAAGATTTGCGCAGCAATTGATGAGAGACGCGAACAGATCATCGGGCTGGGTGAGCAGATTTTCCGACAGCCAGAACTCGGGTACAAGGAGAACCGAACCTCCACATTGGTGCAGGACACCCTGCGGCAGCTGGGAGTGCCCTTTCGCGCTGGCCTGGCGATGACCGGAGTTAAGGGACGCCTGTCTGGTCGGAGCCGGATGGCCACCATCGGGGTGTTGGGCGAACTGGACGCAGTCATTTGCCATGACCATCCGGCGTGCGAGCGGGAAACGGGAGCGGCCCATTGCTGTGGACATCATGCGCAAGTGGCCGCGATGCTGGGCGTGGGGATTGGCCTGGTGCAGAGCGGTGCAATGGACTCGCTGGACGGCGATGTCGTGCTCTTCGCCGTGCCAGCCGAAGAGTACGTGGAGCTGGAGTTTCGCAAGCGCCTGCAGAATGAGGGACTGATTCACTTCTTTGGTGGCAAGCAGGAACTGATTCGCCTGGGTGAGTTCGCTGACATGGACATGAGCATGATGTGCCATATCGAGTCAGATGCCCCTGGTCCCCTCTTCCGCGTTGGCAGTACCGCCGCCGGATTCCTGGGCAAACGCGTCCGCTACATCGGTCAGGAAGCTCATGCCGGCGGTGCTCCGCACGAAGGAGTGAACGCGCTGAATGCCGCCTTGCTCGGCTTGATGGCGGTGCATGCGGCGCGCGAGACATTTGACGATGATGACCATATTCGGGTGCACCCAATCATCACCAAGGGCGGCGACCTAGTGAACATCGTACCGGCGGATGTGCGCCTGGAGACGTATGTGCGGGGCAAGAGCATCGACGCCATCCTCGATGCCAGCGCCAAGGTGAACCAGGCCCTGCGCGCCGGCGCTTCTGCCGTTGGTGCCTCGGTTGAGATCGAGGAGATTCCGGGCTATCTGCCCATGCAGGGCGATCCGGCCTTGGAAGCGGTGTTCAGGGCCAATGCTGCGCAACTGGTGGGCGCTGAGCGCGTGTTCAGCGGCAGCTTCTCCGCCGTCTCGGGTGACAACGGCGACCTACAGCACCTGATGCCGAGCATCATTCCCGGCTGCGGTGGTGTGTCCGGGCACGCTCACGTGCGCGATTTCGCCATTGCCGATCCAGAGGCGGCCTACATTATGCCAGCGAAGGCCATGGCCATGACCATCGTCGACCTGCTGGCGGACGGAGCGGCCCAAGCAATCGCCGTCAAGCAGCAGTTCACCCCTCGCTTCACCCGGGAGAGCTATCTGGAGTTCTGGCGGAAGCAGGTGGAATGATGCAACCGTGAAACGCGAGGGACGGTCCGAGGCCACGGAAAAAGCCCATTCTTGTCATCCTGAGCGCAGCGAAGGATCTAGAAAGGCCTGTGTTCATCGGTGTTTCAAGATTCTTCACTTCGTTCAGAATGACATTTCCCCGGGGTTATTCAGAAATCTCGGACAGTCCCCAGCGTTTCGGTGTTGTCGTCTGGTGAGTCAGAAGTCCGTCCCCCCGACTCGGTGTTTCCTTTCTTGCGGTAGCTGCATAAGATGTGACGAGGCAAGGAAGGAGGGATATGGAGCATGAACAAGCGAGCGACGCAAGAGGTCTTGACACGCAAGTTCGGGGATGTAACTGGCGATGGCGTGACGGATGAAGTCTATCTGGTGGGAACGCGCGTCCCGGATGCAGAGTTCATTCAGGACATCACGCTGATGATCCGCAATGGGCGCACCGGTATGGTGACCCAGGTTCCGCTCCGGGATAACGCCGGATATGCGCCGACGATCTTTCTCTGTGACTTCACCGGTGATGGGGTTTTGGACATCAAGGTGACCATCCAGTCGGGAGGCAGCGGCGGCTTCAATTACATATTCATCTACTCATTCGTGAACAGCCAGCTGCGACTGCTGTTTGATGCTGACAGCTACATAGAGAGCAAGCGTTTCCGCGCATTCTATGCAGACGGCTTCGTGATCGTGGTTGTGGATGAACTGCTGGACCTGACTTTCCGCATCGATGTGAGCACTGATCCGGCAGCGACTGATCTCTATGATCAGGACGGAAAGCTGCTACAACCGACGGAGGCCAATGTCGGACCGTTGATCACCGCTATCCCCATTGTGCTGGACGAAGATGCTGGCACGTGCGATCTCCAGGCCCTGGTGAGGGTCTACGGCCAGTTTGCAGCCGACACTGTCGGCTACATCCAAGACTATCTGAGCTGGGATGTGAACACCTGGCGGACAGTGCGGGAGGACCTGGCCATCGGTCCCAGTGCACCGGTAGATCATCAGTAAAGGCTAGCTTTGATAGTTGCGAGCGTGGGAGTGCATCTCTCTCGCAGAAGCGTTCCTGAGCGGACTGGTTGGCTGCAACAACAAGTAGCTAGCTTGTCTGCATGCAAAGGGACAGGGTCGGCCACAGAGATGCGGCTGACTCTGTCTCCTTTCTTCTGTCTCCTCAGCGCCAGCTATAGTAGGGTACCGGCACCGGTATTTCCACCCTACCGTCCTTCACCACCAGGGCCACCTGCCGCAGGCGGCGAATATCCTCCAGCGGATTTCCCTTCACCGCGACCAGGTCAGCTACCTTGCCTGGCTCCAGGGTGCCCATCGTCGCTGACTTGCCCAACGCTTCGGCGGCCACGCGCGTGGCTGCGCAGATGGTATCCATCTCACCATAGCCGAACTGCACCATCATCTCCAGTTCATCGTGGAAGGGCGAGAACTCCACATCCGGAATGACTATGTCCGTGCCCACCGTGATCTTGATGCCAGCATCCACCGCCTTGCGGAACTGGCTCTCCAGCATTTGATCCGTCTCAATCCACCAGTTGGCGTGCTTGGCGAGCATGTTCCGCCGGTAGTCCCCAGAACCGAGCGGGTCCCGCACAGCCCGCTTGGCTGCTTGCCCCATGCTATGATACGCGATCATCGTCGGGACCAAATAAGTGCCATGATCCTCCATCAACTCCCTCACCTCATCGGTGAGGTGCGTGCCATGTTCCAGTGTGTCCACACCTGCCAGCACCGCCATCAAGCTGGAAGGCATGATGGCCGCATGGCAAGCCACTCGGAACCCAAGGCGATGCGCCTCATCCACGCCGGCATCCAGTTCCTCCTGTCTGTACTCCGGCGTCTCAGTGCGGTGGCTGGTCAGGATCTTGACCAGGTCGGCTCCGGCACGCATTTGCTCGCGCACTGCCTTCCGCACTTCGTCCGGGCCGTCCGCCTGCCGCACTCCTCCGACCATGTCATGACCGTGGCCGCCGGTCATGCAGATGCCCTTCCCCGCGGTGAAGATGCGCGAACCGGGAATGTAGCCCAGTTCCACAGCCCGCCGCAGCTTTAAGCCTAAGCCGCTGGACACGTCCCGCAGGGTGGTGATGCCCTTCTCCAACGTAGACCGGATGTTGCGCGCTGCCAGGCAGGCGGCCAAGCCCATGCCGGTCTCGTCCATGAACTCCATCACATTCGGTTGGCTGTGCCAATAATCCAGATGCACATGCATGTCCGTCAGCCCTGGTACCACCGTGTATGCAGACAGGTCAGTCACCGGCACGCCTTCCGGCAGCGCAGATCCGGGCGGCAAGACAGCCTTGATGCGCGCACCCTCCACCCAGATCAAAGCGCCTGGAATCGGTTCCCCTCCCCTGCCGTCGACCAGCAGTCCCGCACGATAAATGCTCTCCACCAAAACTCACCCTTTCTCTTACCTACTCGTCTGATCAAGTTCTGTCTCTAGCCCGGCCTATCCTGCGTAGTTTTCGCAGGCGTGGAGTTGCCAAGAGCGCAAAACGAGGGGCTGTCTCAAGAGCTTGCTGGCAAGCGGGCGCCAAAGGTGCAAGCCGATTCTTGACAAGCAAGAATCGCTTCATTGGAGCTCGCAACACTTTGTGTTACTGGCATGGCGCCCCTACGAGGCCCATGCATACCCCGCTACTCGTAGGGGTCGCATGAATGCGACCCGTGTGGTGCCACATCGTAACCTATAGAGAGCATTTGCGTACCCAAACGCGAGAGAGACGACACCCATCGTCTCTCTCGCGCTACTTGTAGGATGCTATTGCGACAGCCCCTCGCCTGCATGCTCTTAGCCTAGAGAGCAGCCTTCTGCTCGACCTGTCCACCCCGCTCGGAACTGACCTGCACCAGGAGCTCGGCTCCGGCAGACGTCTTCTGCACTGTCCAGCTGACCCGCTGGCGCAGCTTGGGGTAGCTGTTCTTGCCGAAAGTGTACCAGCTTTCCCGGGCAAAGCGATAACCTTCCAGCTGGCCGATCTCCATCTTGGCCTGACCACCGAGCACAGTGAAGCCTTCGCCCAACAACTGCACGTTCACTGGCTTGACCAGCTTTGCCTGCAATGCCTTTTCAGTGACGTTGGTCGGCAGGAAACCGCGGTTGGCGATGTCCACAATTACCTCATAGACGTTGCCCTCCACCGGCTTCACCTGCAATTGCTCAATCACCAACTGCGGCAACGCCCCAATCTGCTTCAGGCTGAACAGATAGTTCTTGTGGCACTCCTCTTCCAGGTAGCGGAAGTGGCAGTTCTGAATCACGGTTTTCGACTTCCAGCCCCCGATTTCCACTTCCCCGAGCTCTGGGTGCTGGAATGTGGCCCAGTTGACGAACCCGTCTCCGTCCAACTGCTCGTCGTTCCACTTCAGAATAGCTAGCTCTTCCTCTTCATTAAACTCCCGCTTCAGGAAATCCCGTTTGCCGGGGATGCCGGCGCGCGCCTTGATGTCCCAGAGTTCCGTCGTGTAGCCGAGGATGCCCTGATGTTCGTAGACCCAGTCGATGTAGACACCGTAGATGGCGGAACCGATGAAGCCTTCGTAGACGGAGATGCAGGGATAACCGGTGATCTCCTCACCTTGTCTGCCCAGCGCCTTGAAGGACTCCAGGTCGCCCTTGGGCAGGTTTTTATCCGGCCCGGAACAGGAAGGCCTGAGGATCGCTCCGCTCTTGGTGTGGTAGGCCTGTAGCGTGCCGATGTTCGGATGGGCAGCGATGAACTCAGCCATCGCCCTCGTTTCCGGTTCAGAGAGCGGGAACTCGCCGCCACCCTGCTGGGTCGGCGACCAGGCCGATGGGAAGTTGCGGTTGATGTCCAAGTCCCAGCGTTCAGGGGCGCCCAGCACCGGGCCTCCCTGATAGTTATGCACCCGCCCTTCCGGATAGAGCTGATAGAACGGGCCCTGGAAGTCGCCTGGTTGCCTTGGAACCAGTAGCCGGTCATCCTTGGCGGAGAGCTTCCATTGACCGCTAGCGTCCTGCTTGCGCATGAACAGAATCTGGCCGTTGCCGTCCACATCCTCCGGGTAGAGAGTGTTGTTCGGCCAGTTGGCTGCATCCGGGTTTGGCTTGACGGTGGACCGCAGCATGTAGGGCGTGGTCAGGTAGAGCTCTGCCCCATCCGGGTTGACGCGCGGCAGAATGTAGACGGTACGAGTGTCCAGCAGGTGAGTCACTTCCGCGCATTCGCCGTAGCTGTTTAGGAGATGGGCGACGGTGTGCAAAGCAACATGAGAGGCAGTCACTTCGCCGGCATGGATGTTGCCGTCGATGTACATCGCTGGTTTATCGGCGGCCGGACCGGTTGCTTGGTTGGTGACGGTCAGCACCCAGATCTCTCGTCCCTCCAGCGATTTGCCGGCGGAAGTGAGTGAGGCCAACTGCGGGTATTGCTCCGCCGCTGCCTGCAGAAACTGGGTGATTTCCGCATACGTGTAGAAATGATCATATTTGATGGACAGTTTGAACACAGGACCACACCTTTCTGGTTGGGATTGATCCTACTATTTCGCTACTGCAAACAATTATCCTGCACATTCTCTGCGGCATGCTTGCATAGTTATGCATAGGGTCGTATAATCATCTAAATATGGAGAAAGAGGGTTGAGCGATGACACCACCAGCACTGAGTTTTGACAAGTACTATACTTATGCGGAATTGACCGCAGCAATGCAGCAGTTGGCTGCCGCCTACCCCAAGTTGGCTAAGGTTTACTCCGTCGGACAGAGCCCAGAGGGACGCGAACTCTGGTTAATGGAGCTGACCAACTCGGACACAGGCAGTGCCTCGCACAAGCCCGGGTACTATGCTGACGGCAATCATCACGCCGGTGAGGTCACCGGGTCGATGGTCGCCCTCTACATGATCAACCAGCTGCTGACCGGTTATGAGCATGACGGCAAGTTGCGACAACTGTTGGATGACTATGTCTTCTACATTCTGCCGCGGGTCTCGCCAGACGGCAGCGAGGTCTACCTCACCACCCCAGATACCCTGCGCTCTGCTCCCCGCCACTACCCTTGGAGCGAGCCGCAACCTGGCCTGCATGCCGCCGATGTCAACGGTGACGGCGAGATTCTGTTGATGCGCGTCAAGTCGCCGCTCGGCGAGTGGAAGGCGGCCGATTCTGATCCGCGCCTGATGCAGAAGCGTCTGCCGGATGAGGACGAGGGCGAATACTACCGGCTGTACACTGAAGGCTACATTGAGGGCGACGCGAAACTACCGATTAAGCTGGCTCCGCACAAGTGGGGTCTCGACTTGAACCGCAATTATCCCTGCGAGTGGGGCCTGGAATCGCGCCAGCCTGGGGCCGGCGCCTACCCCCTGTCCGAGCCGGAGACCCGAGCCGTGGCTGACTTCGTGCTGGCGCACCCAAACATCGCCAGTGTGGTTACCTTTCACACTACGGGCGGCGTGATCCTGCGTCCGCCGGGAACATGTCCAGAGAAGCAGGCGCCGCAGCGTGATGTGGCCATGTTCAAGGCTATCGGCGAAATGGCTACCGTCGAGACTGGGTATCCCTGCTGCAACATCTTTGACGAGTTTCTGCAGGACAGCGTCAATTTTTCTTCTGGCGCCTTTGACGATTGGCTCTATCAGCACTTGGGAGTTCCCGCCTACACGGTGGAGCTGTGGGATTTAGCCAGTCGTGCCGGGGTACAGGTCTGGCCGCGCAAGCCGAAAACTGATCAGGAGCAGAGCGAAGATTACGCCAAGATTCTGGCCTGGATCGATCAGGAGATGGGTGGCGAGGGTTTTGTGCCCTGGACGCCTTTTGAGCATCCCCAACTCGGAGCGGTGGAAATCGGCGGCTTCCAGGTGAAGGAGTTGGTGCAGAACTGCCCGCCCCGCTTCCTGGCTGAGGAATGCCAGAAGAGCGCACGCTTCTGCTACCGGCAGGCCAAGACGATGCCCAAGGTGATGCTGGCCGATGTGCAGACAGTGCGGGTGGACGAACACACCTGGAAGGTGAGCGCGCTGGTGCAGAACTCCGGCTATCTGCCCACCTTCCTCACCCAGTCTGCCCTTGACCAGAAGACGGCCAAGCCAGTCAAGGCCAGGGTCGCTGTCTCCGAGGGCGCGAGGGTGCAGAGCTGCGTCGAAATAGAGGTGGGCCACCTAGAGGGGCGCGCGGGCAGGGCCAGCTTCTTTGCCAACGGATCGTTCCGCACCGGGAAAGAGCTGCCGTCCGAAAAGGCAGTGCACTGGATCATCTCCGGTGCGCAGGCCGGCGATGAAGTGACGGTGATTGCCGAGTCCGAAAAAGGCGGCACAGTCTCGCAGACAATTAGCTTAGTTTAGTCACGAACGGAAAAGTTAAGAATAACAGGTGGGCTGGATAACCAGCCCACCTGTTGCTATCTACTGGGAAGATTGGCCCCTCCCACAGGTTGCACTGCCCGTGGCCCGTGAGATCGTTTGCACAGCGCAGTAGCCCGCGCCATGGACCCACGGCAGGCGAGAGCGTTTGGAAAGTCCGATTCCTCTGGGATCGTAGCACCACAGCATGCTGTGGTGCCGGGACCGGCCCGC
>JAEZJZ010000001.1 GCA_023436245.1 Bacillota bacterium
ACCGCTTGGTGGGGTGCGGGGTTGGGCTCGGCAGGCCGACCCGCTACAGAGGACAAATTGAACAGTCTCGCCTGCCGAGCCGCCCACAGCGGGCAAGCGAACGTCTCGTTCGTTACGCCCTCGGTCGGCCGAAAGGTGATAGCAGCCACACTCTGCGCAGCCAGCCGCCAGGCTTGCTCGGTTGGGAGTGCAGGTCTTTGACCCACTTGACCATTAGCTTGTCGCGCTCAAGCAAATCGGCTGCCAGGTCGGCATGATACTGATCGCGCTCGTGCACCAGGGCGGCCTGGATGTCGAGGATGCTTTGCACCCTCTCCTCGAGAGCAGCGATTTGTCCTTGTTGTTTGGCAATCAGAGAGGCGAGCTCTGTCAGGTGCGCATCTTCAGTGGGAGTGAAGGGAGCAGTCTCTTCCCGCAGGTCTTCCGCCGGCCCATCGCCTGCACACTCTGATGCGAGATAGGAATCAACCGGAAAGGCCGACTCCGTCGCGGCTGCTTCTTCGGCTGAACGCAAGAGCTCACTGTTCATTGAACGTTCAATGAGACGTTCAATGGGCGCGTTGTCCGATTGCTTCGTTGGCCGGAACTCGATCAGGCTGGCATCCGGCGGGGCCGTTTCCTCGGCTTGTTCCGCCTCAACCAGAGGAACGTCGGCGAGCGGGCTTGCTTCTGGCGGAAGGGATGTGGCTTCACCTGCCTGACACGCATCCTTCTTGTGCATTGAACGTTCAACATAGGGTTCGATGGGAGTCTCTGGGCGTTCAACCGGCGGGTTGGGGACGTTACTCTGAAAGCGTTGGATGAGCAGCTCTCGAATTTCCTCCATCGGCAGGCGCTGTGACTTCAGCTCCGAGATCATTTCTGCCACCACCAGAGACTCGGGGTAGTAGCGGCGGGTCAGCCCTTCCTCCCCGTTGTGGGAGAAGAACTCCGGAAACTGATCCACGTATCCGGATACTGTGGAAAAGGCTTTGCCTATGTGCTTGGCAATGTCTCTCTGGCTCAGCAGTTGGCCGGGCATACACTCGCCTCCTATGTTCAATGAACGTCTTCTGAATGTTCAATTCGCCAAGAAAGGCAGAAGCCCTGCTCACTATCTCTGTCTGTTTTGGGGCGATTAGCTGCCATGTTGTGGCAGGCGGGGAGAAGCCGTCGGGGTGTCTAGCCAGGTGACAGGGCTCGAACGTGAGCGCAGGCTCTGCGGGGCCACAGTAGGTTCGGTATGATGTTCGGCCGAGTGCGGATATTGACAGTTAACCACTGGCACGGATTGGGCCGTGAGGAGTCTAAATGACAGCTAGGTGCTGTCAAGGGAAGGGGGCGTAACCATGAGTCGCTTGCGGGTGGCGTTGCTCGCTTCTGAGGAGTGCGGGGCATGTGGTCAGGCACTGCTGCTATTGGCAGCGCAGCTATCTGACGTGGAGCTCGTCGCCTGGCCGCCAACTGCCCCAGTACACCTGCTCTTTCTGGCCGGAAAAGTGACGGCTCTCACAGCCGGGGATCTCTGTGACATCAGTCAGTATGCGTGGAAGGCGGTGGCTTTGGGAAGCTGCGCCACCGTCAGCCTCCCCCGGGATTTGCACCTCGCCACAGTACCTGGCTGTCCACCGGAGCCATCTATTATTATGGAAGCGATTATCCGCCTGTTCACGCCGGACAGGAATTAGGCGGGCGGTCGGTGAATAGAACAGCATCGCTCACCGGAGGTGTGATATGCGTAAAATAGCTGGCCAATTGCTGGCGGTACTGGCGCTCGTAGTCTGCCTCGTCCTGCCCGCCTCTCTGGCACAGGCTGCAGATGGTGCTGACATTGAGCTCGTCATCGACTACCTTAACCGTCATCAGGTGACGCTGATTATCCCTGCGGGTTTCTCCCCAGATGCCCTCCGGGAGCACGTCGGCAGCATCATCGCCTCCCCGCTGATCTTGCAGAATGACTGGGATGCAGAGGACGGCATGCACATTTGGCTCTATGATGCACCGGAGCTGGTTACCGGCGCCGGGCTGCAGAAGGCGGAGCTATGGGATTGCAGCCAGTTGGCGGCTACCGCCGCCGCTAGCGGCTTGTCCGGTGGAGTTAATCTCTTCCTGGTGGTCAATCAGCCGGCAGGCGCGATGAGTTATGACGTCTACGTCAGCGATCAAGGTACCGATCTGTCACCGGTGGCTGCAGACGAAATGGAGATCTGGTGGGGCTTTGGACTGCAGCCCGACGGGCCTGCACCTATTCTTAGCCTGTTGATTTGGCTCCGGCCCCTGGTCAACTTGATTACGCTAGCCCCGCTCTGGATTCCCTTCATAATCTGTTGTTCACTTATTGCTTTCCAGCGGAGATTAGGTCTGGGCGCCTTCCATCATCTGCAGCTGATAGTTTCCTGGGTGGTGATTTCGCTCAGTGTTCTGCTGGCTTTTCTGTTGCAGTGGCAGGGCGTGTTGGCCTTTCTGTTGGGCGGCAGCACGGGCGTACCCGGTCTGGTCAGTTTGCTCCTGACGGCTTTCATTCCATTCGCATGGTCTGCCCTGCTCCTACGCTTGCCGTGGCACCGCCGCCTCGTCCAGGAGCGACAGCAGAGATGGACACTGAGGCTCTATCTCGCTGACAGTTGGCGCTTGATCGTGGGTTCTTTGGCTATCGGCTTGATGACCCTCGCTTGGTTTGCCGTTGTAGAATCGTGGGCGCACATCGGCCTGTGGCTTGCTATCCTGGGCGGGCTACTGTTGATGATGATTCTGGTCGGTATATTGATTGAAGGGGGAATGGTGCTGCGGTTTGGCAGGCGTCCCGCCATGGACTTCGGGGCAGAGGCGATGATTCGCTCTCTCTCGGCTCGGCTGCGCATCGACCCGCCAGCGCTGCACTTCATCCCGGTGGACAAGCTGCCTCAGGCCAACGCTTTCGCAGCCGGTCTGCTCTTCCCGCGAGTCTACGTAACGCGATTACTCTGGGACAGCTTGAATCAGGGCGAACAGCAGTTCATTCTTGCTCACGAGCTGGCGCATGTCCAGCGACGTGACACGCTGCGCCTGTTCGCGTTGTTCCTGCTCCCAGTTTGGCTGCTGGCTAGCAGCTTGATCCTGCTGCTCTTTGTGGACGACAACTGGGCACTGGGGGCCGCAGGCGGTCTGTTGCTTGCGGCTGTGGCCGTCACCCTAGGAGTGACCATGCCGATTCGTCGCAGCCTGGAGTCGAAGGCAGATGTGCTTGCTTTACGGGCAACCGGTGATCCGCTGGCTGCTGAAGCGGCTCTGCGCCATATGCATGCTGAAGGTCAGCCCGACAGGCGGCGGCGCAGACCGGCGACCCACCCCAATCTTGCCTCTCGTCTGGAGCGATTGCGGAAGGCGAAGGGAGGAGACTGAATGACACGTGTTCTGGTTGCACCTGACTCCTTTAAAGGAAGCTTGTCTGCTCTGCGGGCAGCAGAAGCCATCGCCAAAGGTGTATCGCGCGCCTGTCCTGACTGCCAGGTGACCATGCTGCCTATTGCCGACGGCGGTGAGGGAACACTGGATGCTTTGCTGTCCGGCGCTGGCGGTCGCAGTTTGTCGGTGCCGGTGCGCGGCCCATTGGGCGAAGAGGTAGACGCGCAACTGGGCGTGCTTCCCGAGGGGGTAGCTGTGGTCGAGATGGCTCAGGCCTCCGGGCTGACTCTCATTGCCTCGGAGCGACGCAATCCGCTGTTGGCCTCGAGCTTCGGCACTGGGCAGTTGATCCGGGCAGCGCTGGACCAGAACTGCCGTCAGCTGGTGATCACCATCGGGGGAACTGCCACAGTAGACGGCGGCACCGGCCTGCTGGCTGCGCTCGGCGCACGATTCATTGATGCTGACGGTCAGGAGCTGCCACCGATTGGCAGCAGTCTGCCGCAGATAGCCGCTGTTGACCTCAGCCTGCTTGACCCCCGGCTGGAATCCTGCAATATCCGCGTGGCCAGTGACGTGACCAACCCGCTTTACGGCCCCGAGGGTGCAGCTGCCGTCTTTGGGCCCCAGAAGGGAGCGACCGCAGAGATGGTTCGTTACCTGGATGGCGGATTGCGGCGGTTGGCCGAAGTGACAGCGAAGGCCACCGGCCGGGACGTGAGCGAGCTTTCCGGAGGAGGAGCTGCCGGTGGAGTCGGGGCCGCCCTGGTCGCCTACTTGGGAGGACAGATGCAGTCGGGAGTGCAAGTGGTGCTGGACACCCTGCAGGCCGATCGTCACTTGCGACTTGCGGATCTGGTGATCACCGGCGAAGGGCGGATGGATGCCCAGACGGCTCACGGCAAAGCCCCAGTCGGCATCGCGTTGCGCGGACGGCAACATGGCTGCCGCACGATCGCACTGGTCGGGAGTGTGCTGCCGGGCTACGAAGCAGTCTACAGTCAGGGAATATCGGCAATCTTTCCGATTGTCAATCGTCCGCTTGCGCTGAGCGAAGCGATGAACGAGGCGGCAGAGCTGCTGTCAGATGCAGCCGCGCGGGCAATGCATGCCTGGCAGGCATTCCGCAACTAACTCTGCCAGCCCCGAGACCGCAATCAGGTGCTAAGCTACCGCCCAACAACATGTCCCTCGTAGAGGCTCGGCATGCCGAGCCGATCCCTGCCCCGCAGCATGCTGCGGGGTTTACGGTAAGGGAGAAAACCACTTTCTAAACGCTCTCGCATGCTGCTGGCGCTACGGTGGGGAAATAGCGACTCTCTGAACGCTCTCGCATATCCACTGAGACTTGACTCCCTACTGACGGCCTCTCAAGCAGGAGTTGATCTGTTGGCCAACGAAAGTATTCAGTGACACGAACTAAAAGGAGGTCGAGCTCAGTGGCAAAAGCAACAGTACAGAACTGGGTAGATCAGAATAGCGCCCAGTTGGTTACGTTGAGCGACAAGATTTGGGAACTGGCCGAAGTTGGACTGCAGGAACACCAATCAGCGGCAGCCTTGATTGCCATGGCTAAAGCCAATGGTTTCACAGTGCAAGAGGGCGTGGCTGGAATGCCGAGCGCCTTCGTGGCCAGCTATGGCAGTGGGCATCCGGTGATTGCTATCTTGGGCGAGTACGACGCTCTGCCTGGCGTCTCCCAGAAGGTGCACTATGTCAAGGAGTCGCTGAAAGCGGGGGCCGCCGGACACGGATGCGGTCACAACCTGCTCGGCGTCGGCGCTCTCGGCGGGGCAATCGCCGTCAAGGAAGCGATGGTGCAACATCGGCTGCAGGGCACAGTGCGCTACTACGGTTGCCCGGCTGAAGAGACCCTGGTCGGCAAGGTCTTCATGGTGCGCGATGGACTGTTCGACGATGTAGATATCTCCCTCACCTGGCATCCAGGCTCCAACACTGCGCTCTGGGCTTCCAGCTCACTGGCCATGAACTCCGCCAAGTTCACGTTCCACGGACGCACCTCCCATGCTGCTGGCGACCCGGAAAACGGACGCAGCGCTTTGGACGCCGTGGAGCTGATGAACGTGGCCGCCAACTACCTGCGAGAGCACGTTTCCACTGAGGCGCGCATGCACTACGTGATCACCAATGGCGGAGGCGAGCCGAACGTGGTTCCTGCAACGGCCCAGGTCTGGTACTATGTCCGCGCCCCGAAGCGCGCCCAGGTTGAGGAGATCTATGCCAGGCTGCAGAAGATCGCCGAGGGCGCAGCCCTGATGACGGAGACGAACTTCGACGTGCAGTTCCTGAGCGGTTGCTCGGACACCATCCATAACGATGTGGTTGGTGATGTCATTCTTGAGGCAATGCAGGCCGTGGGGGCGCCGAAGTTTGATCAGGCTGACCGCGACTTCGCTGCCAATCTGGCCAAGAGCTATCCCCCTGGACACTACGACAAGGCAATTGCACACATGCAAGAGCGCCTGGGAGTCGACCTGAGTGGCAAGTACTTGATGGACGTGGTCTCTGACGCCAACGACAAGGGCAAGGTAGGCGCCGGCTCCACTGACGTGGGCGATGTCAGTTGGGTCACCCCCACTGCCCAGTTCTCCATCGCCACCAACGCCATCGGCACCCCCGGTCACTCCTGGCAGTACTGCGCTTGCGCCGGCATGGGGATAGGTCACAAGGGTATGCTCGTGGCCGCCAAGGTGCTCGGTCTGTCCGCACTGAAGTTCCTGCAGCAGCCAGAACTGATTGAGCCAGCCAAGGAAGGTCTGAAGAAGGATACAAACGGCCAGCCCTATGTCAGCCCGCTGCCCGCAGGGCACGAGCCCCCACTGCATCAACTGGGTCATTAGCCACTTCGGGGGCGTTGCAAAAGCCTCCGTCGCGCGGTGCCGCACGCTAAAGAAGCAGCGGCGCGAGCGGCGCAACACTCTGCGTTGCCGGTATGTCGCCCCTACGATGGTGCAGGCATGCCTCGGTCACTCGTAGGGGTCGCCTGCATGCGACCCGCTCATGCAACACTGAGCAGCCCATCGACAGTATTTGCGCATCCAAACGCAAGAGAGACGACAGTCGTCGTCTCTCTTGCGCTATTCACGGGGTGCTATTGCAACACCCCCTATTCAGCTGTCGCCATGGCAACAGCCACCTTCTCATCCCATAATGCGACAAATGCAGAGACCCTTGCTAGAACTTTTCGCGACAAAAAGAGGAGATTTGCCTGAATGTGCAGAAACCTTGTTAGTTCTCTCGAAAGGCTGAACAAAGGCAGGGGATGCATTTGCGCCAGCGCATTCAGCGACTGATCATCGAGCGAAGTCGCCTGTTGATCGTCCTGCTCTGGATCTTTTGGCTCATGGACTTGGGCAAGTTCCTCGTCGACGATCGCCCGCTCCTTTGGCTTGCCCTGCTGGGGGGAGGCCTTTTGCTTGTCCTGACCATTCTGGTCTATCGCACTGCTGAGGCGCAGTTATCCATGTACATCACGGTCATCCTGATGTACTTCTATACCTCGCTGATGATGCTAAACAGCCCCTCCCTGGTCAACTACATGTTTGCCTGGGTTGGGCTGATCATTTCTGCTTATTACCAGGAATATGGACCCATTCTGCTGGCAGGTGTGCTCACCGCGGTCTATCAAGGCCACCTGTTCCTCGTCTATCGCACCCTGATGTTTCCTGGAGCGCGTCCAGTGGACGTGATTTATCCCCTGCTCTTCTGTTTTTTTATCACCACCTTCTTGATCTACCTGACCACCTTCACCAAACGGCTCTGGTTGTCGGCGGAGCACGCCGAGCAACAGCTGCGGTACGTCCTGGAAAATGTCGACGTAATCACTTGGAATATGCAGCGTTTTGGTGAAGCACCGGCATTCTCCTCCGGCGTGCAGGAGATCGTCGGAATCAGCGCTGAGGAGTTGGGCAGGGCCTCGGAGAGGTGGTTGGAACTGATCCATCCTGAAGACCTAGCGGTGACCGAACAGCTGATCAGTGATGTCAAGGAGGGCAAGTGCGAGGAGGCGGAGTTCCGCTTTGTCCGTCCCGATGGAGAAACTCGGTGGGTACAGGCACGGGTGGTGCCCATTCGCGCAGCCGACGGCAGGGTTGAAGGCATGCAAGGCGTGCTGATGGATGTCACCAAGCGTCGAAGCATGGAGGAGCAGATCAAATATCTGGCCTACAACGACCAACTGACCGGATTGCCGAACAGACCAGCCTTCCTGGAGACGGCGCGGGAGTCCTTGCGTTTGGCAGACATCGACGGTAGCAGGCGTGCCGTTCTCTTCATCGATTTGGATGGGTTCAAGCAAGTGAATGATACAGCTGGACACGAGATTGGCGATCGGGTCTTGGCCTTAATCGCTCAGCGCCTACAACAGGCGGTGCAGAAGGGTCGTCCCCTCTGCCGCCTGGGCGGGGATGAGTTTGCTGTACTCCTGAACGTGGAGCAGCCTGACGAGGCCATCGTGATGGCTGAGCGCATAATCGAGTCTCTGACGCAACCGATTGTGTTCGGCAGGCGAGAGTTCCACATCGGCTGCAGCATCGGCATCAGCCACTATCCGGAGCATGGGCTGAATGTGGACGCGCTGCTGCGAAACGCGGACCGGGCCATGTATCAGGCCAAGGCAGACGGCAGCATTCTTTCCAGGTGGCACGTCTATCGCCAAGGCTAGCAGCAGGTCGACCTGAGTCGGGAGGAGATAATGATGGAGCGGGATATCGAGTTGCAGCGGCAGATAGTCCTTGCGACGAGCAATCCAGCCAAGCTGAACTTGTATAGTCGGGCTTTCGCTCCGTTTGGCTTAAGCGCGATCGCTGCCGCCCAAGCCGGGATTGAACTGGACGTGGACGAGAACGCCAAGACGCCGGAGGCCAACGCCCTCAAGAAGGCAATGGCCGCTTGGAGCCCAGGCCTCCTCATCTTCGCCGATGATGCGGGGATGGAGGTGGACGCACTGCAGGGAGAGCCGGGAGTGCAGACCAGGCGCTGGAATGGCAAATTCACGGATGAGGTTTCGGACGAGGAATGGCTTGCCTACTTGCTGCAGCGGCTGGACGGCGTGTCGCCGGCGGAGCGAACAGCCAAGTTTGTCACCGGGTGGGCTTTGATCGGCCCGGACGGAGAGAGGGCAGTGAAGCGGGTAATCACGCCTTTCCTGATCGCCGAGGCTCCCATTTTCCCCATGCAGGCCGGCTGGCCCATGTCTGCCGTGCAGATTCGCCTGCCGCAGGCCGAACAGAACGTAGAGCTGTTGGTGCAGCGCGAACTGCACAATTGGCCATTCTTCCAGCAGATGGTGACCATGGTCCGGCGAATGGGTTAATGAAAAAGCGGAGGCACCGGCGTTTGCTGGTGCCTCTTCTGCTAACATCTCTCCCCGGTTACGGTCCTCGGCATCTTCCTGTAACCAGAACATTGACATACCCCGCGGGGGTATATATGATGTAACTAACAGCGACGGTTAGGCATTGACAGCCCGGGGTATCCCATAGATTGAGGAGTGTGAGCGGACATGGAAACAGTGGATATTGCGATCATTGGTTGTGGACCAGCCGGGCTCTCGGCTGCCATCAATGCCAAGATACGCAACAAGTCGGTGCTGGTTTTCGGGGCAGAGATCTGCAGCCCCAAACTGCAGAGTGCCCCCTGGGTGGACAACTATCTGGGGTTTGACCACGTCAGCGGCGAAGAACTGCGAGACAAGTTCATCGGTCATGCCCGCGCCATGGGCATCGAGATCAATCGCACCCGCGTGGACAACATTTACCCGAACGGCGATGAGGGGTTCATGCTGGCGGTCAAGTCCGAATTCTACCAAGCGCAGGCGATCGTGATCGCCACCGGAGTTTCTCATGCCACCTATCTGCCCGGTGAGCGGGACTTCGTCGGACGCGGCGTCAGCTACTGCGGCACCTGCGACGGCCCACTGTATAAAGGCAAGACGGTCACCGTCATCGCCTATACGGAAGAGGGAGTGGAAGAAGCCAATTACCTGGCCACCGTCGCCGGCAAAGTCAACTTCATTCCTCAGTTCAACTACCGCGAGCACCTCAACCCGGCGGTCGAGGTTGTGCGCACAAAACCGATCGGCACTCTGGGCGAGGAGAAAGTCAGCCACTTGGCGACTAAGGATGGGCAAATCGCCACTGATGGCCTGTTCATCTTCCGTGACGTCACCCCAGCCGAGCAGTTGCTGAGCGGCCTCAACCTGCGGCAGGGAGCCATCGAGGTCGACCGCTCCATGGCCACCAACATCCCTGGAGTCTTTGCCGCCGGGGATGTCACCGGTCGCCCGCTGCAACTGGCCAAGGCCGTCGGCGAAGGCCTGGTTGCAGGCCTCAGCGCCGCCGCCTTCATCGAGCGCAGACCTCAAACTGAATAATTGGGGACGGTTCTGGATTATTCACTTTGAATAATAGGGGACAGACTTTCGGGCGATCGAAGACTGCCGGGTTGGCAGGCGCATCAGGAAGGAACTAGCAACTTCGTGCAGAATAAAGGCTGAGACACCAGAGAACTAGCTGCTGGTGTCTCTTTTGCTTATGTGCGGCGAGTATGGAAAGGAGTCGGATCCTGATGCCGAGGAGTGCTAGGGAGTTAAGCAGTACAGGAATCTATCATGTGATGGTCAGAGGGATCAACAAGCAGGACATTTTCCTGGAGCAGGAGGACTACCGCCGCTACTTGGGCAGCTTGGCCGTGGTGAAAGCTCGCAGCGGATGTTCGGTTCACGGATACTGTCTGCTCAACAACCATGTCCACTTGTTGCTGCAAGCAGGCGACGAAGGCGTGGGCCAGGTGATGCAGCGTCTCGGCACCTCGTATGCCCGCTGGCACAATGACAAATACGGGCGGGTGGGACACCTGTTTCAAGACAGGTTCTTGAGCGAACCGGTTGAGGACGACTTCTACCTTCTGACCGTGCTCCGTTACATCCACCGCAATCCTGAGAAAGCCGGCTTGGCGTTATCGTCTGCCGACTATCCCTGGAGCAGCTTTCGCGCCTATATCGGGGACAAGTCTGGCGCAGACAGTGTGACAGATACCGCGTTGGTGCTGGGGATAATCGGAGGTATTGCTCAGTTCCTCAAGTTCAGCCAGGCGGAGGTACATGACACGTCGCCTCTGGAGCCCCAAACGCCCGACAGGCCGGAGCAGGAGATTCTGGCTGTGATTACTCGTTTCTTGGCAGGGCGTCCGCTGTCTGACCTGCCGATCCTGCGCAAAGCAGAGCGAGACCTGGTCATTGGGCGCGCCAAGGCGCAGAGCGGCGCCACGAACGCGCAAATAGCCCAATTGACTGGGCTTCCCTTATCCACAGTACTCAAGACTCCAGTCAGGAACTGACTGTCGATCGATCACTGGAAGTCAGTGAGCCACTGGCTGGCTGAGGACATTTCCAAGGAGGTACTCCTGATGCAACCACGTTTCTTCACAGGAGTCTATGGCCGGCTCTGCCCGCAACAGGTGTTGCGGGAGACCAGGCCACATTTTGCGGGGCTGGAGATCTCCTGTTTGGGCAGTCCACAAGAAGCGGAAGCGGTGGCGGCGTTTGCTCGCGAGCGACAGCTGGCCCTAGGGGTTCACTTCCCGCTGGTTAGGCCAGCAGGTTCAGGCGGTGCCGCGCACCCGTTGATCACTAGCAGGGACGAGGCAGCTAGAAACCAGGCCTTCTCAGCAGTGGCAGGAGGGCTGGAGGCGGCCGCGTCAATTGGAGCTGAGTACCTCGTAATCCATTTCCCCAAGCCGTCCATTCTCAGCTCCTCCCTTGACTGGAGTGACTGGCGTTTCCCCCAGGCCGGGGAAAGCATGTTCGAGGAATCAACCAGCATAACCGAACAGTGTCATCTGGCCCATTCCGCTTTCTCCGCTCTGGACCGTCTGGCCGAGCGCAGCACAGTGCGCATTGTGCTGGAACACGACATTCTGCACCCTCTCTTCTACCAGTCCCTCTTACCAGAACTATTTGCTGCCTTTCCACGCGTTGGCTTTTGCCTGGACTTGGGACGCCTGCACCTGCAGCAGCACACCGATCCCGGATTCTCCGGTATCCGCTTTGTTGAGCACATGCTGCCGTTCATTACCAATGTGCATCTCTGGACTGTCCGGCTAGGCGAGAACAGGCAGGGGGGCCACCATCCCATCCTGCCCCGTTTGCGCGCAGAGGAGGGTTGGGGTGAGAACGAGGCCTACCTGCGTGCCCTGTCGGTCCTGAACCACGCGGATGTGATGTTTGAGCACCGCAGTGAGTTGGTGAGCGAGGCAGAGCTCGACTGCTGCTACAGTTGGACGGAGAGCATGCTGACTGGAAGCTCCAGGAGACACCCAGCTTGACAACTATTTGCGCGCGAACAGGGGCATCAGACACTGTCTGACGCCCCGATTGCTAACGCCTCTTGGCAGGAACGGATTGAATGTTCATTGCGTGTGTGACGCTGGTATAGAGCTAAGTCTGTCCCTAATTATTCAAAGTGAAAAATCGAGAACCGTCCCCAATTATTCATTTGTAGTGGGCGACAGGCCCGACGCGGCCGATGTAGAAGTCGCTCGGCAGGATGCCGCCTGTTGGGCTGAAGTATTCGGTCCTGTAGCCGATGCCGTTGGTGGATTCCTGGCTTGACCAGTAACGCAACCCGACGATTTCCCCTGCTTCACGGATCCAGTTGAGGAAGACGACGCTGTGGCCGGTCCCGTTGCTGCGCGAGAAGTCGACGAAATCGCCTGTCTTGGCTGCTTCCCAGGAGGTAATCTCCTGCCCCAGACCATACTTAACGATGGCGTAGGCCGGGTTGCTGACCTCTTTCGGTCCAGCCGCGGCGTACCAGAGCAGCATGAAGTCCTGCAACTCGGCAAAACTCATCTCGTTGAAGCCGTCTGCCGCCAAGCCGATCGCTTGGTTACGAGCCTGCATGGCTTTGAAGAAGACTTCAAAGGTGATGCCGACGCAGTGGCTGGCGCGGTTGCCGCTGGGATGCGCCCGCAGCAGAATTTGGCCCTGAAAGCGGATGTCGGTGGTGACGCCGTTATAGTTGGCGTAATCGTTGTTCAACAGATAAGGGTAGCTCTTTCCCTGATAGCCCTTGATGGTCGTGAGCACGTAGTCGTTCAGGTCATGGTAGAGCGCACTCCGTTGTTGCTCTGTCTCCCGACTGGTCCCGGCACTCCCGCTGTTTTGGCCAGGGGGCTGGCTGGGTGCAGCCTGCTGTGGAGGGGTTGGCTGAGCCGGGGTGGAAGGGGTAGTGGGTTCGTTCGGCGGGACTGCCTGAGCAGGCCGTGACGGTGCGATTGCGGGACCTTCACTGGCCTGAGCTCTAGCTGGCATTGGCGCCGGGTATGTAAATGGCTCGCCGACCGAAGTTGGGGCGCTGGTTAGTCCTAGGACTGAGACCAACAACGTGCTGCAGAGCAGTGCGCTGATTCTAATTTTTAGCATAGTTTACTCTCCATGTCTATGTAGTCAGCTTGATTATACTAAACAGTCCGGGGCCGTTATATGGATAATCTCTTCCTCATGGCCCTGCTCCTGCCAATAAAGAGTGCTCCCGACCCTACGGTCAGGAGCACTGTTGCTATCTATCTACCCTTGACGCTTGCCCAGCTGCTGCAGCATTTCGGCGACCTCTGTCGTGGGGTGCTGGCAGCTGAACCCGCTGCAGACATAGGCGGTTGCCCGCTCCCCCAGCGTCTGATAGGAGGCCAGATATGGCGCCAACTCAGCGACCTCGGGCGCCACCTCATTCATCGGCCGGAAAAGCGTTACCTGCCGCGGCTGGTACCAACCGGCAAGGGCGTCAAGCAGCTGCTTGCTGTCTGCCCGATCAGGATCACCCACGATCACCACCTCGAAAGTTGGTCCAAGGTAGAAATCTAGAGCCTGCAGCATGGCAGTGTAGGCAGTGGGATGACTTGCCAGACTGTGCCCCACACTCTGCAGCGACCTGGCTGCCACATCGCTCAACCCTTCATCCCCGCTGAGGCGGGCCAGGCGCAGGCAGTTCAGCGTGGCCACGGAGTTTCCGGCCGGCATAGCTCCATCGTACGTCTCCTTCATCCGAACAGGCACCTCTGTCTGATCAGCCGCAGTCAGGTAGAACCCACCCGTCGCATCCTGGAACAGAGCAAGCGCCTGCCCGTTCAACTCCAGTGCCAACCGCAGATACCGCGGCTGATGGGTGGTCTGGTGCAGTTCGAGGAATGCCCAGACTGCGAAGGCATAATCATCCAAGTGGGCCGGCAAGGCTGCCTCCCCATCCCGATAGCGTTTCAGAAGTCGTCCGTTAGGCTGCAGCAGCCTGGTCACCAGCCAGCCAGCCGCGCGCTCTGCTGCCACAGTCCATTGTTCTTCCTGCAGCACGCGTCCACCCATGGCCAAGGCTGCAATCATCAGCCCGTTCCAGTCTGTGAGGATCTTGTCATCCAGATGTGGCCTGATCCGTTTAGCCCTTGCTGCCAGCAGCCGTTCACGTATTGTCGCCCATCTTTCCCTCAGTTTGGATTCTGCAATACCCAGTTCCTCAGCCCAAGCGGCCCAGGAGCGGGTCAGGTGCAGGATATTGCTCTCTTGTTCCTCGCCGCTGGCCTCATCGCGGAAATTGCCAGTCTCGCTCGCGCCGAAGATGCGACCAACTAGATCCAATTCTTCTTCGTCCAGCAGTGCTGCTAGCTCTGCCCAGGACCAAACATAGAACTTGCCTTCTACGCCTTCACTATCTGCGTCCTCTGCCGAGTAGAAGCCGCCCTCGGGCGAGGTCAAATCCCGCAGGACATAGGTGAACACTTCTCTCGCTTTTTCGGCCAGATCTTGTTCGCCCGAGGCTTGATAGGCCTCCAGGAAAGCCATTGCCAGCATTGCCTGATCATAGAGCATCTTTTCGAAGTGTGGCAACAGCCACTTCCGATCGGTGGAGTAGCGATGGAAGCCAAAGCCCACTTGGTCGTAGATGCCTCCGGCTCCCATCTGCCGTAGGGTGTGCAACGCTGCCCGAAAAGGCTTGGTCAGTCCGGTGCGCCGCCAGTAGCGCAGTAGAAAGATCAGGGTGTGGGGAGAGGGGAACTTGGGTGCGCCGCCAAACCCCCCGAACTCCTGATCAAAGGACTTCAGCAACCTCAGTTCCGCCTTTTCCAGTGTGTCCGGGCTGAGGGCACTCGCGTCCGGCGTGGATGTAGCGCCATGGGCCAGATGGCTTTCTACCTCGCGGGCAGCTTCCAGCAGATGATCGCGCTTCTCCTGCCAGGCCTTGCTCAAGGCCGGCACCAGATCCAGTAGCCCTGGGCGGCCGTGGCGCCGCCGCTTGGGGAAGTAGGTTCCGGCGTAGAAGGCCTGCCTGTCCGGCGTCAGCACCACATTCAGCGGCCACCCGCCACTTCCAGTCAGCGCCTGGCAGACTGCCATGTAGTAGGCGTCAAGGTCCGGTCGCTCTTCCCTATCTACCTTGATGCAGACGAACGCCTGGTTCATCGCCGCGGCGACTGCTTCGTCCTCAAATGATTCTCGCTCCATCACGTGGCACCAGTGGCAGGTGCTGTAGCCGATGCTCAGGAACATCGGCACATCCCGCCTCGCCGCCTCGGCAAATGCTGCCTCACCCCAAGGGAACCAATTCACCGGGTTATGGGCGTGCTGCAGCAGATAGGGCGACTTCTCCTTAATCAGTCGATTCGCTTTCTTTCCTTCCATGGCTGTCTCATGCCCCCTCTTCGTAGTTCGGCACCTATAGTCTCTCCTTTCCGGTGTCAAAAGTCGTCACCGTTCGACAAAGGGTTACATCTGCTTCCGGAGAATACCCTGAACAGGGTAATTTGGGGATCGACTCAACCGGTCTCTCGGATCTCGGCACGCCAGAGAGCATGTGCCACTGGAGAGTGATACTTGGTGTTTGCCACGATAGCCGCTTTGGCGGATCATGACGACCGCGCATTCATGCTCGGTCTATATCAGGATTACTATGGTCTGGTGCGTCATACACTGGGTAGCCTCGTTTACGACCCTGCCAGCATGGAAGACCTGATCAACGACACTTTCATCAAGCTGATCGAGAAAACCGGATTGCTCCGTACGCTGGAGTGTCGCAGATTGGCCGCCTATGTTGTCTATACGGCCAGAAGTGTCGCGATTAACTTCCTCAGACGCAAGAATGTACGCAGCAAATACGTCTTCTTTACAGAAGATGTTGAAGCGGTGGCCAGCAGGGTGGAGACTGGTGAGTCGGTTGAGGACCTGATTGTCAGCCGGCAGGAAATCAACGAGTTATGGTCTGCGATCCTGCAACTCCCCGAGCGTCAGAAAGACCTGCTCTACTTCAAGTACATGCTCGAGATGGATGATGCCGCGATTGCCGAGGTGCTGCTGATCAGTCCCGCCAGTGTGCGGCAATACCTGACGCGCGCCAGGCGGGCGGCCAAAGAGCTGATGAATCAGGAGGTGAACCTGCATGGCGACCAAACAGCCAGACAGCAAGCAGCTGTACGATGAGTATGAGCATGCGCTTTTTCGCATGCTCGTGCATAAGGCAGCTGAGTCAGAAGGTGAAGAACTGCTGGCATTGCGGGATACGCTCAATCGGTTGCCCGATTCCGGACCGCCAGAGGAGTCGCTGCAACGCTTCGCGCAGCAACTGGATACTCATCTGAAGCAGGAACAGGCTGGGATGAGGAGACGGAAGCTGATGCGCGGGCTCAGCCGGGTGGCCGCGGTTGTTCTGGCCATCGGCGTGCTGTTCTTCACCGCCATGAGTAGTGTGAAGGCCTTCCGGGTGAGGGTGATGAATCTCTGGATGGAGATCAGGCCAGAGTTCACCACCTTTGGACTGAAGGAAGCTGGACCTGATGTGGGGGCCTCGGATCAGGTGGTCGATTGGACCAAGGCGCATGTTCCCACTTATATACCGGAAGGGTTCAAAATCACCGACGTCTCCATTCGCGAGACCGAGAGGACGCTCACCTACTTCAACGGAACCGATTACTTGCTGTATCATCAGTTGGATGAGTTTAGCTTCCCGGCGATCGATACGGAGAATGCCGAAATAAACGAGACTGTAGACATCAATGGTCACCGCGGTACTCTGGTCTATAAGAACCGTGTGTCCGCGGTTATTTGGGAGATGGATGGTTATCTGTTCACGGTCCACATTTGGGCTGACCCCGATACTGCATTGAAGGTTGCACGAGGAGTAAAATTCGTGGATTAGGCAAAAAAGCTGTTGCAGAAATCCTTCCCGATTGTCTATAGAGAGTGGAAGAAATCGAGGGAGGTTTGATCAATGAATCGGTTAGTAGAGATCGTCTTGGTGGTGCTCATGCTCTTCATCTTCACTTCCACCGCCTCTGCCGATGCGGTAGTGCAGGAAGGCCGGCCCAGTCCAAATGCAGTTCGGTTCACGAACATCTATTATCTCACCCCCCGGCTCAGCATTACCTCTGCCGGGAGGGCTGACTGCAGCGGAAGTGTGCTGTTGTCCAGCGCTGCCTACTCGGTGGAGCTAAGCGTTACTTTGCAGCAGTCCAGCGGCAGTGGCTGGACAGACGTGGCCTCCTGGACCAAGACTGGACCAGGCGTACCCGAGGTAGCTATCGCGGAGAGCCAGAATGTCGCACCAGGCACCTATCGCGTTCGTGCCACCGCGCGGGTGTTTAGCGGCGGCACGCTGGTCGAGACGGCATCGCAGTATACCTCCTATATGGTGTATAGATAGAGGCGTCTGGTTGCCGCCTGAGCGCTGCTTGGATGGAAATCGGCCACGAAGAAGCGCAAAGAGACTCCCGCGGATTGAGTCGGTCTGGAGGCAGGCACCGATTACATCCGGCACGAGGCGACGGTGCAATACGGCCGGATCACCGATCTGGGAGTTATCCCGGCGCCTGCTGCCATCAGCGATGAGCGTCTGGGGTACCTTGCCAATGAAGGCACGTCGGTCAGCGTCCGTCAGGACGGTTTCACTGCCGAGAACAAGATGAAGTTGACGGTGACGGTGCGCTACCGGCTACGCGACGATATCGTGCAATCGGGCGGCATTCTGGACTATCTGCGTGTCAGTCACGATCCAGCCAACAATGTAGCAGGGAAAGCTTATCTGAACGGGGCACAGATCAGTGGGAGCTTCATCTATCCGAACTCAACTGTCGTCTCGCAGCTTTCGCACAGCGACTATGGCGCCGATCGTCTAGGCGAGCGTCAGGGTGTGCTCAGTTTCCAACTGGAGACGGGGGGAGAGTCAGCTGACGCTCAGCGCTTCCATCAACGTCCAGGTGAACAATGTTTGGATCGAGGCCAAATATGATCTGGGAGGCGGCATGAACCTTAACTTCCAAGGGAGTAGCAGCACTGTGCCCAACGTGAAGCCGGACGGGGCGATTCGCATCGACACCGCGCAAGGTTACTATTACACCACCCCGCCGACGGTGAGTACGAGCGCCGACAGCATCACTGTCACCAAGACGGTCTGGTTCTCACGCGAACTGTGGAGCGCGATCAACAGTGGAGTCAGTGGCGCGTCGCTCCGCTCTCCGGCGTGGCCCGCTATGGGCTCGCCTCCGGCGACAAGCCGGCGCTGGCTGGTGTGACAGTCCGCCTGCTCCATAACGGCATCGAGCTGCAACAGTCCGCCACAGCCGCGGACGGTAGCTACAGCTTCCTTGGAGTGGCTGTGGGCAGTTACGAATTACAGTTCACTAGGGCAGCCCACGTGCAGCGTACGGTGGAAGCGGAGGTGACCTCCGGTGGAGCGTTTGTGGTTAACGCTGAACTGGCCCTGCGCGGCGACGCCAATCTGGATGGCTATGTCAATGGAGCGGACACTGTGCCGATCAACCGCTATGCCCTCGGCATCGAGCTGATCAGCGCGGATTTGGCACTGCTCACAGCAGATGCCAATCAGGATACTTATGTTAACGGGGCGGACATTGTGCCAGTGAACCGGCACGCACTCGGCATCGAACTGATGCAGTAGCGTTCGCTTCCGTAGCGAGTAACAGAAGCGGTTGCCCCTGGCCAGATCAGGCCAGGGG
>JAEZJZ010000012.1 GCA_023436245.1 Bacillota bacterium
GGCTCGGCCTGCCGAGCCGATCCCGAGAAGCATTGCGGCAAACCCCGGGTCGCATGCATGCGACCCCTACGGGCTCGCGCCACAACTCTGGACGGACGGCAACCCGGTCACGCTGCGATGCGACCCCTACGGCGCACGACACAACTCCGTAGGGGCGCCATGCATGGCGCCCGTTTTGCGCTGCTTCTTTAGCGTGCAGCAACAAGGCGTGAAGCAGCACAATGTGCTGCTGGGCATATCAAAGGGCGTTGTCACAAAACAACGCCCGTTGTCTGCTCGCCCTACTCAATAGTGTAGCACAGCAGCCATCCAACGACTATAGATCGACCTTGACGACGTCCCTCTCCATGGCGGACATGCACTCGTCCAGTTTGGAGCCCCAAAAAGCCTCCCTGCCGACTGCTTTCCGCAACTGACGCAACACATCTATTCCCCGTCGCAACAAGCTGACCAGGTCGCCTTCTTCGATCGTAGTCAGCTTGGTCAGCTCCGCAAAGCCGGCTCCGCTAGCCCAGCGATAACCAAGGGTGGCCACGTGCGGAGAATAGATCACGCCAGGGCCGAGCACTGGATCCTGCTTCAGTTCCTCTGCAATTCGGAAGTACTTGCGCAAGCTAGGAAACCGATCTTTCTGAGTGAAGTCGTTGAATCGACCAGAGAAGTCCACACCAGTCAGCAGTGCACAGATTTCCGCCGGACTCAGTTCATCCAACATGCCGGCAAACACAAACTCGGTGATCACGATCTCCTGGAAGTTGATCTCGCTGGCCATCTCTCCGCGTGGCAAGATCTGATCGCCGTCGATGTATCCGAGATGCTCCAGTCGCTGTTTGAGTAGCCGATATTGACGCAGCCAATCGGTCGCACTCTGCAACACCAGCATGTCCTTCTCCATCTCAGAGATGTTCGCCTGCAGCAGCCCGAGTTCGCGTTTGGCCGACCGACAGGCAATCTGCTGCTCCGGGGAGCAACTGATGGGGGTGATGCGTTGAAGCTCAGCCCGCAGGTCTGTGCAGGCCTTGCGCAAATGTTTCCGACCGTGGCGCAGATCCCTTTCCATGCCCTTCAGTTTGGACCGTAGACGGCGGTAGTGGAGAGGGCAGCAGCTGGCATCAATGTCAGCACAGCCTCGCTCAGTCAGGTCATCCCGCCTGGCCAGCAACTCATCCAGTTGATGCTGCAGGCGATCGCGTGCCAACTCATTCAGGTACTGCGCAAAGCTGGACTGATAAGCGACGGCCACTTGCTCCTCTTCATTGCGCTTCATCAGGTTGAGAATGGAGTTGCAGCTCAGACGATACTGACTGCCGATGTCCTCGATAGGGCGGTTGGCATAGTCTACTAGAACTGCGTCTTCACCATCCTGGATCATCGTAAACACGAAGCCCTTTTCGTCTATTCCCCGGCGGCCGGCGCGCCCGGCCATCTGCTGGTATTCCTGCGCGCTCAGCGGCCGAACCGTGGTGCCATCATACTTGCGTTGTTCCAGGAAACAGACGCTGTGCACGGGATAGTTGACCCCGACAGCAAATGTCTCTGTGCAATAGAGCACCTTGACCAGCTTCTGCTCAAACAGTTCCTCCACCAGATCCTTCAGTACTGGCAGCAGGCCGGCGTGATGAAAGGCGATGCCCTTATGCAACAGGCGCGCCATCAGTTGAAACCCAGCGTGGTCCGCCAGAGCATAGCGTTCCTCGTACCAAGCTACTCTCTCGTCCACCAGAGCAGCTTCGGCGCCGCTGAGGAAGGTTCGTTCGCGCGCCAGTTCCTTACCCTTTTCCACGCATTGCCGACGGCTGAAGACAAAGATCAGGGCAGGCAGGTAGTGGTAGCGCAACGCCTGTACTAACTGGCGGTGATCGGTTGGTCTAAGTTCACCTTTTTTCAGCGCCCGTTCCATCTGAGATAAGCCGCCAATGCCGACCCCGACGTTGTAGTAGCGATGGGTTAACGGCACAACCCGCTTGGTCTCCACCACCAACGCCACTTCCTCCTGGCGCACATCAGACAGCCAGCCAATGAACTGTTCCAGGTTGCCAATGGTGGCGCTCAGCCCCAGGAACTTGACATGTCCTGGGGCAAAGATCAAGCTCTCCTCCCAGGCCACCCCGCGGTCAGAGTCGATGTAGTGAATCTCATCAAAGATCAGATAATGGATGTCCGCTGCCCGCTCTGGATCGGTCAGCACTATGTTGCGATAAATCTCAGTGGTCATCATCAGCACACTTGCTTCTTTGTTGATCACCACGTCCCCGGTGATGATGCCCACGCGGTCGGCTCCCAGGCTGGCCTTAAACTGGCGGTATTTCTGGTTGCTGAGCGCCTTAATCGGGGCAGTGTAGATGATGCGCTTGCCCTCGCTCACTGCCTTTTCGATCAGATAGTCGGCAATCAGAGTCTTGCCTACTCCGGTAGGTGCACTGACGATCACCGAACGCCCCTGTTCGATCAGACTGAGGGCCTGGCGCTGAAAAGGGTCAAGCGTGAAGCCCTTGTATGTAGTCAACTGCGATCGATTCGACATGTTGTCCCCCCACGGTCCGTCATTCATTTGATCCAGTCCAATCCAGTCAGCGGCAGCAATGCAAAAGGGCCCTGGACAGTGACGTCAATCTCTGTCAGCAGGCCCAGAACTGTCCTAATTCCATCAACCTGTAACCCACGATGCGGCGTCAAACCTCAGTCCAACTGGTTACCAGCGTCACCAAACCCGGCATCACCTATAGTCCAGGTGCTAACCTCCCGCCATTGGGGAGAACAACAGGATCTTATCTCCGTCCGCCAGCTCGTGGTCGGCAGTGGCCCGTTGGCCGTTGACCACGACTGTGGCTAAGTGAGCGCCGAGACCCAACTGTTGCAGCAGAGTGCCGACAGTGATCGGTTCTGTCCAGGGAATGGTCAGGTTCTCCTGAGCGCCTGGCAGCAAACGGGCTATTTGCCCCCGCGCCACTATCTGCAATGCCATTAAGCAACCCCCCAAATCTGTCCATCAACGTCTGATCTGCTATATGTATTCTGGGAAAACGCTGTGCTTCCTGCTACGGCCGAAACGGAGAGCGCAATTCCGAGAGACGGACTTGGCGCATGGCCATGATCCACATCCCGATGGAGAACGGGATCACTCCTGCCGCCAACACAGTGTGATTCGAGGAAAGCAACAGATCAAAGATGCCGTGCAGCAAGACCGGAATGAGCAGAGCACGCTGCAGGTTCCTCGTCTCCTGACCATCGGTGCGCGAGAACCGGGCCCGCCCTAAGTAGTAACCCATGGCGGCAGCAAACAGGGCGTGCCCCGGAACTGAGAGCAGACCACGCACCAACGCTATCTGCGCACCGCCCTGCACCACATAGAGGATGTTCTCCAGTGCGGCAAAGCCCAAGGAGGCAGTAATGGCGTAAATCATGCCGTCGTATGGTTCGTTAAATGCCAGATGGTGATAGGCCAACCGCATCACGACCAGGAACTTCAGTCCTTCCTCCACCAGGGCGATCACCACAAAATTCTCGAGCACCAGATAGAGCAGGCTTTCCGCCAGAAATACCCGTCGGAGTGCGTTCAGCCCGAAGACTCCGAGCAGTGCAGCGATCACGGTTACTCCCATTCCATAAAGAAAAACCCGAATCAGCAACGATCTCGGCTCTTGGTCATAGCGGTCTCGGACATAGAAGAAGGTCAAAAGAGCCCAGACGGGCGCGGTGGCAGCAATAATCAAGCTGATCAAGGCGTTCTCTCCCCCCAATATCTGTACCTGTATTCTACCACGCCTAGCAAACGGCTTGCTAGCAAAATATTACAGATAAAGAGCCCTCCAGGTGTTCAAAAAACAGGCAGCTAATAGCTGCCTGTTCTTGCATAATCGGCACTCACGACTGCAACCAAGAAAACTGTGGCTACGTGATCCCCAGCAGTACTGTGTGCTGCTAGCGAGCCTGATAGGCCAGGTCGAGATGAACAATCTTCCGCTCGTGGTCTGCCAGTCGTGTACTCTTACGATCTACCTCAAGGAACGACCCGTCGGTAAAGTTGATCTTCAGTCGCAAAATGATCGGGTCCATGTCTAGTGTAGTAGCTTCAGTCACCTGGATGCTGCCAACCGTTTTGCCCTCAAACCCCTTGAGGAGATCTGCATCCGCCACGAAATGAAACGACTGAGCTACTTCTGGTTGCCGGTTCGCGCTGACTTGCACGCTGATCATTGACACCCCCCTCAGATTTTGACCTGCCCGGACTTCTGCCGAAATAGACAGAACTCTTACTATTACTATTACTTGCAAGGCTGAACTTTTCCTGCTGCCGTCATCAGTTTTTATTCGAGCAAATCTTGCCCAGCCGTTTGGGGGATTAGTCATGAAAAGGCCGCGAACACAGCATTTGGCACCAATTATCTGGACAAAAGTCGTGAAGAATAGGCTTGGAGGTGCTTGCATTGGGCAAAGCGAAACTGAAGTGGCAACGCGATTTTGGCCAAGAGGAAGTTGCGGCAGAACTGAACGGGGTAGTAGGTCATCCCCGGCCACGCGAAGCGTCATCCCAGAAGGCACAACTCCGCAGTGGTCATCCGCACGGCACCCGCAAGGACAAGAAACTCGGGATGTCCAAGAAGATGACCTAGTACGGCGTCCCAAACCTCGAAATGGAAGACCGAGCGATACCCGCATCCAATTGACTGAGACTTGACGCCCCATGGTAGTCTTAGATGTTACACGGCACTGGAGTAGATGAAGGGAACCTCAGGCGAATCCGAGGTTCCCTTCGCTAATTTTGAACACCGGCAGAGAGTTGCCCTCTGGCTCACGCCCAGCGGGCCGAGCGAGGCAAGCACACAGAGAAGGTGCTGCCCGAGCCGAGCACGCTCTTCGCCCCGATAGTCCCGCCATGCTCAGTGAGGATCTCTCGGCAAATGGCGAGCCCGAGTCCAGTGCCGCCAGGCTTGGTGGTATAGAACGGTTCAAAGATTCGCTGCGTCTGGTCGGGAGGAATGCCCTCACCGGTATCATGCATATCCACTCGCACTTGCTCTGAGTCCAAACTGCTGACCAGGGTAATCGTGCCGCCTTCCGGCGTTGCCTGCAGCGCATTGCTGAACAGGTTAAGAAATACCTGCTTCAGCGCTTCTGACTTCGCCCAAATCGGAATGACCTCATGGTCGAGATCAACGATCAGGTCAATGCCTTTGAGTACGGCCTGGTGCTTGACCAGTTGAATCAGATCCGTGAGCAACTCATTCAAGTTCACCAGCCGCTTCTGCTCCTTCGTGGGCTTGGTCATAGCCAGAAAATCATTCAGAATTTGGTTGGCCCTGTCAATTTCATCCAAGATATAGTCGGCATAGCGGATTTCCGTGGACATTGCCGCCTGAGTCAACCGCTGGCGCAATAGTTGAATGAAGCCCCTCACTGCTGCCAAAGGGTTGCGGATCTCGTGCGCGATGCCAGCTGCCAACTCGCCCGCTACCGCCAGCTTGCCGTGATGCGAAATCTGGGCGGAAAGGTGTTCTGTCTCCAACTTGAGAATCACCGCATGCATGCGCTCCACCTGTAGCTCATACTCCAAGCTGACGCATTCGGCCATCAGACGCTCCGCCTCAGATGGGGAGTAACGAGAGCGATCCGCCCGGCTGACGCCGTATCCTCCCGGCCATTCAGCAACCTGGGGCACCCCTGTTGCGGATGCCACGCCCCAGGGGAACTCCACACCGAGCACATTCAGAGGAACACCGGCGAAACCATGCCCAGCGACCTGTCCGGAGAGCGACGAGGCAGCTGCCACGTAGTCATGGGGAACCAATAGCTGATCAGCCGCCCGGGAGGGCGAGAGCAGACGCTTGCCGGACAGCAAGGTCAGCCTGTTGCTGTAGGCTGCCTGCGCGGCTACCTCAGGAGTGAGAGCTTGCCAGGCGCGGTTCTGTTCGGCTAGCCGCTGCAGCACTCTCATCCGCTCGTGCACTCTGCTCTTGTCATCGAGTGGCCAGACTTCGTCCAGTTCAGACAGCTTGCTCAATCGACCAAATTCCTGTTCATCCAGCAAGGCAACTGCGTATCCCCAGGGAACGCTCACCCGAAAGGTGTCGAGTAGCTGTCGGCAGTTGGCGGATAGACCGACCAAGAGTAGCACATCGGGAGCGTTCTGGTTAAGCAAGTGCCCGAACTGCTGATTGTCGTCCACAATACAAGCCTGAAGCCACTCTTCACGGCCAAGATCGGCGGTCGGATCGGTTGTTGACATCACAGCCAGAAAGCCAGCCACCCAAACACCCCCTTCCTGTTACAACCATATATTTCACAAAATCAGGCACGAATCCTCCTCCAATGGGGAAATTAACCACGGAAACATCTCGACCGTTTGTGACAGTTGTTGCCTGCACCGATGTCGATTTCCGTCAAACTGGAGTGCGGGGCGTTCGACACCAGCATCTGCCCAAATGCAATTGACAATCGAGATCTCTTCTATTAGGATAGTGAGTTAACAAGACAAAGGTGATGAGAGGAAGAGTAACCTGTAGGCACAGCCACAGAGAGCCGGGGTATGGTGGAAGCCGGTGCGACGGCCACAGGTGAAGAACGCCCTTGAACTGCTGCCCGAACGCTTAACGGCTAGTAGGAGCAGCCGGTCTGCACCGTTATGCAGCGAGAGTTGACCTGAGGAAATTCAGGTAAATTGGGTGGCACCGCGGAATTGGCCCTTCGTCCCAAATTTATGGGAATGAAGGGCCTTAATATTTGGCAGGGAGGTTTGGTTATGCAGTTACTGGATGTAAAGCAGCTCTATCGGGAAAGTGCGAACTGGCTGGAGCAAGAGGTTGAGATCAGGGGTTGGGTGCGCACACTGCGTTCCTCCAACACCATCGGCTTCATCGAACTGAACGACGGGACGTTCTTCGTGAACATGCAGGTAGTGTTCACATCTGACCTCGGTAATTTCTCGGATATAGCCAAATTGCCGATAGCCACCGCATTGGCAGTCAAGGGCAAACTGGTGGCAACTCCGGAGGCCAAGCAACCGGTGGAGATTCAGGCAACCGAGATCACAGTGCTGGGAACCTCCACGTCGGATTACCCACTGCAGAAGAAGAGACACAGCCTGGAATACCTGCGGGAAATCGCGCACCTCCGTCCACGCTCGAACCTGTTCTCGGCAGTCTTCCGGGTGCGGTCTGTGGCCGCTTTTGCGCTGCACCGTTTCTTCCAGGAACGGGACTATATTTACGCGCACACGCCAATCATTACCGGCAGTGACGCAGAAGGCGCCGGACAGATGTTCAAGGTGACCACGCTTGACTTGCTGAATGTGCCACAGACGCCAGAAGGAGCCCCCGACTACAAGCAGGACTTCTTCGGCAAGGAGACCAACCTGACGGTGAGCGGCCAACTGGAGGCCGAGATCTTCGCCTTGGCCTTCCGCAGCGTCTACACCTTCGGTCCCACCTTCCGTGCCGAGAACTCAAACACAGGTCGCCACGCGGCCGAGTTCTGGATGCTCGAGCCGGAGATTGCCTTTGCAGATCTCGGCGACAACATGCAGGTGGTGGAGGATATGCTCAAGTACGTCCTGCGCTATGTGCTTGAACAGCTGCCGGAAGAGATGGCCTTCTTCAACCAGTTCGTCGATACTGGCTTGCTGCAACGCCTGGACAATGTCCTGAACTCTGACTTTGACCATGTCACCTATACCGAGGCGATCGAGATCCTACAGAAGTCCGGCAAGAGCTTCGAGTATCCAGTTTCGTGGGGCATTGACCTCCAGACTGAGCACGAACGCTTCCTGACTGAACAGGTTTTCGGCAAGCCTGTGTTTGTGACTGACTACCCCAAGGAGATCAAGGCCTTCTACATGCGCCATAACCCGGACGGCAAGACAGTGGCCGCCATGGATCTGTTGGTTCCCGGGGTGGGTGAACTAGTTGGCGGCAGTCAGCGTGAAGAGCGGTATGATGTGCTGGTCAACCGGATCACGGAACTAGGCATGCCACTGGAGCCCTACTGGTGGTACCTGGAACTGCGCAAGTACGGTGGCGTCGTCCACTCCGGCTTTGGACTGGGGTTTGAGCGCCTGATCATGTACATCACCGGAGTACAGAACATTCGCGATGTCACCCTTTGCCCAAGAACTGTAGGCAACTGCGAGTTCTAGCTGCATCAAAATGCGCCGCAAGGTTTGCCCTTGCGGCGTTTTCTGCTTGCGGCGATTGCGCGAATGCAGAGTGACTGAGCAGGATTATGTCAGGCCAAAGTGCCGCTGCCGTCAGTCGCGGTATCTCTGCCGCGCACCATGATTATGCCATTCAAAATCAAGTAAGCGGCGACGATCACCGAGCCACCCAGGTCCACGATCCGCGCGGCGGGTGCGCCGGGAGCTATGGCGACGACCGCCAGCGCGATAGTCACACAGGCATCGACCAGCGACTTGGCGCGGTAGAGCTTGCTCTGCACGGCCAGTATCGCATCGGGCTGCTCGCGGTCGAGCCTGCGGTAGCGCAGCCAAAACCACGAGTTGGTCGTCACGCCGAGCACGGCGATGACCAGCCCCGGAACGACATTCCCCTTCGCCATCCCGGGAGAGAACAGCGCGACGAAGAGCATGACCACACCAGACAGGCACATAGCCAGTCCCACGGATGAACTAGCCGTGCGTTGCAGCCTGTGTCTGCGCATCACATCCATCTCGCTGTTCTGCCGCAGCAGGCGAAACACCGCCCATGAAACTACGATGGCGACCAATTCCGCCGTGCGACGGATGAAATCGGCCAACTGGGTGGACGAGCGCCCATATAAAAGCGCCACGCCCAGTACAAGGGGGCCAGGCGAGCTCATCAACACCGACGCGAGCAGCGTGCGCTCGCCTGATTTTGCTGACATGACTCACACCCCCCAGAGACGAAGCAGTGGAACCATGATTGCCGCTGCCGCAAGCGGACAGGTCAGCGTATCCATGCCACCTTTAGTATACAGCTCGACGATTGCACACACGGCCGCAGTCAGCGCGGCGATGGGCACGTAGGCGTACCACGCCACCGAGCCGCGCACGAGCAGGACACCCATCACCGAGATGAAGGAAACTGCAAACATGGCCAGAGTTCCTTCCAGGCTCTTGCGACCCTCCACCAACCGTCCTTCGATGTAGCGGCGACCGTAACGCTTTCCAACCAGTGCGGCGGCTGCATCGCCCAAACCCCAGGCGAGCACCGAGGCAATCACCAGGTACGTCTCCCCGAGCCAGCCCCAGCCGACGCAAATCAGCAGCGCAAACATCAAGAACACCACGACCAAGCTGCGCTTAATCTCACCGCTCTTGCGCTCGATCAGCAGTTCAGAGTAACCGGGGATGCGCTCAGCAAACGCCAGCAGCGGAAACACCATGATGATAAAGAGAATTGCCGCGGCAGCCGATATCCACCATGTCTGAAACGCGTATGTCCAGACGAAGATGGAACCGAGGAGTATGAGATGCAGGGTCTTCCGAAAGACCTCCCTGGGCACCGCCACGAGCCGCCGGAGAACAAGCGCGCTCGTCGCACAGACGGCAAAATAGACAATCAAAATCCCGTATCCCCTCAAGAACTCAAACTGCATCATTAATCCTCCAAAGACTGCAGAGTCCAAACTGATCATAACGATATCTAGTTGACTAATCAACCATTTCCGTCATTATTGCTTTCCCTGATCACCGACTGGCAGTTGAAGACATGGTACCCTTCCCTGTTTCCAAATCTCTAGAACACAAAAAACGCCACAGGCAGTTTCCTGTGGCGTTTCCGTGTGCAACTGGTGGAGATGAGGGGATTCGAACCCCTGGCCTCTTACATGCGAAGCAAGCGCTCTCCCAGCTGAGCTACACCCCCAAAGCCAATATTAGTGTAATGCAAAGCACTCGGTGCGTCAAGCGCTAGAAGACACGTCCGAGCACCCATACCATAGGGACGGCTCGAGATTGCTGAAAACCCTAGAGAGATGTCATTCTGAACACTACGGCGAGCTCAGTCCGACCCCGCGAAGAATCTTGAACTGCGATGAACACGGGGATTCTTGGATTCTTCGCTGCGCTCAGGATGACAGGAATGGGCTTTTCGGTGGTCTCGGACGGTTCTTTTGGTCAGCACAGATGCTCGGCTCTGCCTTCCACGCTGACAGCCCCCATCCGCTGATCCGGAGGAAACGTCCCCGCAGATTGGGCTGCGAATAGAATTCTCTCGGTCAGGCAGGAGTATCTTAGCTCTCCTGTCAAATATTCTAGAGTGATTGGAGGGATGGCTTTGCGGCGAAAGATTCGGCTTACTAGGATTCTGCTGATCGCTTGTCTATCCAGCGTACTGGTATTGAGCCTATGGGGATACGGGTTGCTGCACTGGGACCTGACAGACTGGGGGCGAAACGACAGCACCGTGGCGTTCCAGCATTACCCCACTGCCGCCGGTCTGGCGTCATACGTGCAAGGTCTTGCTCTGGAGTATCCGGATCTGGTGCAGGTAGAAACGATTGGTCACTCGCTCTCCGGCCAGCCGCTGCTCGGGGTGACCATTGCCGCGCCCGGTTCCGCCTCGCCGGATACCAGACCTGCCCTGTTCATTGCCGCGCAACAGCATGCGCGCGAAGCGATCACGAGCCAAACCGTTGCCTACTTCGTGCAAGACATGCTCTCCCGCTTCCAGAGCGACCAGGCGGTGGGCTATCTGCTGTCCACCCGCACGATTTACTGGGTACCGCAACTCAATCCGGATGGGAATGACCGCTTTCTCTCTGACAACTCCCGGCAGCGAGGCAACTCTCGTGCAACAGACCTTGATGGCGACGGGCAACGAAGCGAAGACGGGCCTGACGCTGGAGGATTAGGCACCCTGGAGCGCCAAATCTTCCGCTTCAGCGACGACTGGATTAAGGAGAGTCAAGGCAAAGTCTTTCGCTCGGGGTGGGCAGCGCAAGACGGCAATGGAGACTATCTGCATATTGCCAACCACAATCTCAGCATTGTCACGCAAACCGGTCGGATCATCGAGCAGCAGGATGATGACAAGGACGGCCGAACCAACGAGGATGGGCTGCTGGGAGTGGACCTGAATCGAAACTGGGATGCCGATTGGGACCGGGGTGATGCCGCTCCCAGCAGTCAACTCTACCGCGGGGCCGACCCCTTCAGCGAACCGGAGACTGCTGCCGTCCGCGACTACGTCCTCAGCCACCCAAACATTGTGGCCGGACTGGATGTGCATTCCGGCACAGAGTTGATCCTGATTCCCTGGAGCAAGATTGACGCGGAGACGCCCGATCACGAGATCCTGGACCAACTGGCTCGCAAGGGCAGTCAACTGACTGATACTGCCCATACCGTGGCCAGCCAGGGGCTGTACATGGCATATGGCACGTTCAAAGACTGGCTCTATCAGCAGGGAATTCTGGCGCTCGCTCCAGAGATCTACGGCTCCAGACAATTCACACGCATCGTGCGCCTCTGGCCAACCAACTGGTACCTCACCTTCGGTTCGCTGGCGGAACAGTTCAACCCACGGCCTGCCGCCATTGGGCAGAGCGGCGAGCGCTGGAAGGGCTTCCTGCTGTATATGCTGGCCGCTTTGCCTGAAGCCAACCTGTCCTCCCTATCGCTGGATGGTCAGGAGCTCAGCCTAGACTGCACCAATACGGGCTTAGTGCCACTCGATCTGGATGTCGAGCTTTGGCGGGACGGACGGAAGATCGCCAGTCGGCGGCTGCTAGACCTCAGCGATGAGACTGCAACCTTGACCTTTGCGAGCGTTACAGACGGTAGCTATCTGCTGCGGTTCCGCAGTCGACCGGTGATTGCCGTCAAGCAACACGCTTCCTTTTCGGGGGAGTTGCCACTGACAGTCGCATCCGGTCACCTGCGTCCGCTCCTGGACGCGGCAGCTCCGCCAGACCTGGGACAATCGTGGTCCGGCCTCACTGCTCCCGCTGACCCGTATGAAACAGACAAGTGGCACATCCGCTGAGTATTCACACATCACACAGCAAAATCAGGCTATGTTATAATGATGAAGTGTCAATAATGGCCATAAATGGACGGATCGAAAACAACATGGTAGTTAAGATGGAAATGGAGGATGAGCCATGAAGAAAGCTCTGTTGACGGGCAACGAAGCGATCGCCCGCGGTGCGTACGAACATGGAGTCCAGGTAGCAACTGCCTATCCAGGCACACCCAGCACGGAAATCCTGGAGAATGTGGCTGGCTATCGGGAGATCAAGGCGCAGTGGTCACCTAACGAAAAGGTGGCGCTGGAGGTAGCCATTGGTGCTTCCATCGGAGGTAGCCGCACGCTCTGCGCCATGAAGCACGTGGGAGTCAACGTCGCTGCCGACCCGCTCTTCACCTTCTCCTACACTGGAGTGAATGGCGGCCTGGTGCTCATCTCTGCGGATGATCCCGGCATGCACAGCTCTCAGAACGAACAGGACAATCGCCTCTACGCCCGCTTCGCCAAGATCGGGCTGCTGGAGCCGGCAGACAGTCAGGAAGCCAAAGATATGGTGGGCCAGGCGCTGGAGATCAGCGAGCGTTTCGACGTGCCGGTGATGCTCCGCACCACCACTCGCATTTCTCACTCCAAGACGCTGGTCGAGCTCGCCGATCCGGCTGAGCGCGCCGCTAAGCCATACGTGAAGAACGCCCCCAAGTATGTGGCCGTGCCGGCGAACGCCAAGGTCAGGCACGTCTTCGTGGAACAGCGGCTGGCCGATATGGCTGCATTCAGCGAGGAGACTCCCCTCAACCGCGTGGAGTGGGGTGATCGCAAGATCGGCATTGTCACCAGCGGCATCGTCTACCAGTATGTCAAGGAGGCTCTGCCAAGCGCTTCGGTGCTCAAGTTGGGCTACACCAACCCTCTGCCCTTGCGGAAGATTGCCGACTTCGCAACGCAGGTTGAGCAACTCTGGATCGTAGAAGAGCTGGAGCCGTTCATTGAAGAGCAAGTGCGCGCCGCTGGCATCAAAGTCGCCGGCGGTAAGGCTCAACTGACGAACCTGGGCGAACTCACTCCCAGCATGATCAAGCAAGCCATCACTGAGGCTGTCCCAACTGATGCGGCAGCGCCGGCACAAGTGCCGGTTCGTCCGCCGGTCCTCTGTCCCGGTTGCCCGCACCGCGGCGTCTTCTATGCGCTGAAGAACAATCGCAAAGTCGTCACCGGTGACATCGGCTGCTATACTCTCGGGGCTCTCGCTCCACTGGAGGCCATGGACACGACCATCTGCATGGGTGCCAGCATTCCAACCGGGCTCGGCATGGAGAAGGCGCATCCTGAGCTGGCGGATAAGCTGGTGTCGGTGATCGGTGACTCAACCTTCCTCCACTCCGGAATCACTGGCCTGATCGATGCGGTGTACAACAAGGGCACCACCACCGTGATGATTCTGGACAACAGCATCACCGCCATGACCGGCCATCAGCATCACGCCGGCACAGGCATGACCCTGCAGGGAGAGCCGGCAAACAAGGTGGATTTGGAAGCGCTCTGCCACGCGGTGGGAGTGAAGCGAGTGCGGACAGTGGATGCCGGGGATCTGAAGGCCGTGGATCAGGCGATCAAGGAGGAGACAGCTGTACGCGAACTCTCGGTGATCATCGCGCGTCGCCCCTGCGCCCTGATCGTGAAGCAGACGACTCCGCGCATCAAGGTCCTAGCGGACAAATGCACTGGGTGCCGGATGTGCATGCGTCTCGGCTGCCCGGCAATTAGCCACAGCAACAAGAAGAGCACCATTGACCCGTCGCTCTGCGTGGGTTGTGGGCTCTGCGCGCAAGTCTGCAAGTTCGATGCGATGGTACCCGAGGAGGGAGAATAAAGATGAAGTCACTGAGTATTCTTCTGGTCGGAGTCGGCGGTCAGGGCACCATCCTCGCCAGCAAGATCCTATCTGAGGTGGCCTTGCTGCAGGGTTTTGATGTGAAGATGACGGAAATCCACGGCATGGCCCAGCGCGGCGGCAGCGTCGTCACTCAGGTGCGCATGGGTGAGCAGGTCTACTCTCCCCTGATCGAACCGGGTCAGGCCGACTATATCGTAGCCTTCGAGCAACTAGAGGCGCTGCGTTGGCTGAACTACCTGCAGCCAACCGGCAAAGTGGTGGTCAACAGCCAAAAGATCAGCCCCATGACCGTGATCACCGGCACAGCCACTTACCCCACGGATGTGCTGGCCCAGGTCAGCAGCAAGGTGCCAGCGGCCGTGGTAATCGACGCCCTGGAGATCGCCAAGCAGTTGGGCAACATGCGTGTGGTGAACGTAGTTCTGCTAGGAGCCATGGCCAAGGGCATGGACATCCCGATGGAAGACTGGCTGACTGCGCTGGAGAAGACGGTGCCCGCTCGTTTCCTCGATCTGAACAGGCGAGCGTTTCAGGCAGGCTATCAAGCGTAAAGCCGCAAAAGGGCCGTCGCCAAAGCCTGCCGGTAGGCGGGCGCCATGCATGGCGCCCCTGCGAGCGTATGCATATCCCGGTCCTCGTAGGGGTCGCATGTATGCGACCCGCATTTACGCCACATCGCAACTTATGGATGTCATTTGTGCACGTAAGCGCAAGAGAGACGACAGCTGTCGTCTCTCTTGCTGTTCATGGGGGCTCTTGCGACAGCCCCTTCATTCAAACCGACCGTCTTTTCGCCTTAGCACGCGTTGACCGCACAGGTCTGCTCCGGTTTCTTCCCCCACCACCTGCCTGCCTCCGCTCACCGGCGCTATGCTATACTGTTAGGTAAGAATCAGCTAAAGGAGCTTCAACGATGAAACGTGGAGATAAGTTGGTCCTGATTGTGTTGATCGGCGTGTTCCTGGTCAGCGGCCTCTACGTAACCTGGCTGAACCGCACACAGGGTGACAGCTTGACTGCGACCGTCACCTCAGACGGTCGCCTGATCAGAGAGATCGAGCTGGGCAGCGTCAGTGAGCCTTATCAGTTCCGCGTGGATGCGCCTGACGGCGGCTACAACATCGTGGCGGTGGAACGAGGCCGAATCCGGGTAATTGAGGCTGATTGTCCAGAACAGGTCGATGTCAGGCAAGGCTGGATTTCGGAGCCGCACCAGTCGCTGATCTGCCTGCCCCATCGCCTGGTGATCACCCTCCGTTCTGCTGGTAAGTCTGACGTTGATGGCATCGTCAGGTAGAGTCGACTCACTGCACCACATCAACTCGCGGGCGCCATGCATGGCGCCCCCTGCGGGCGGTGCGCGACTATGCCCGGGTATCCGTAGGGGTCGCATGCATGCGACCCGCTCCCAAGCGACCGGTGATACCCAGACTCAAAAGACGGTGACTGGCATTTACCAGTCACCGTCTCCGCTTGTCTCCCCTTGAGTATCCTGAGCAATCTCTAGAGTGCCCCGACCTGCTCCAGAATCTGCCGCAGCTCCGGCAGGTGCTGTTCAGCCAAAGGCAGCAGTGGATGCCGAGGTAGACCGCCGCGATAGCCGAGCAAGTTCATCGCCTGCTTCAATCCTGGTATGCCAAAGCGACTGGTCACAGCCGCATTGGCAGCCAGCAATCGGTGCTGCAGCTGCTGCGCTTTGGCGTGCTCACCGGAAGTGGCGGCCTCATATAGCTCGACGCAGAGCTCTGGCAGAATGTTGGCCACGGCTAGAGTGCCACCTACTCCACCCAAAGCGAGGGTTGGATAAAGGAAGCTGCCAGACCCGGCGAAGACGGAGAAATCCTGGCCCACGCCGGCGATGATCTCCGCAATCTGCACGATGTTCCCGCTGCTGTCCTTCACCCCAACGATATTTGGATGCTTAGCGAGACGCTTCACCAAACCTGACGACATGTTGATTCCGGAGTTGCCGGGCATGTTGTAGAGCATCACCGGAATGGGAGATGCCTCAGCAACCTCCTGGAAATATGTTTCCAGAACAGTTTCGGTCATACTGCCCTTATAGTAATGCGGGGTGATCACCAGCGCTGCTTCGGCGCCGACACTGGCCGCGTGTCTGGTCAGGCGGATCGTCTCCCTGGTCGACTCGCATCCCGTGCCAGCTATGATCCGCTTGTCGGAAGCAGTGTTCTGGCGAACAAATTCAACCAACTGCATCTTCTCATCAAGATCCATCAGCGCAAACTCGCCATTAGAACCGAGCACAACCAGGCCTGCCAAACGGCTGGTGGAATAGCGCTCGAGGTTGAATCTCAAGGATTCAAAATCGATCTCATCATTCTGGAATGGCGTGGCGATTGGCGCGAAAATGCCCTTAAACACTTGCACCGCTCCTCACTATTTCATTTGTTCGTGATAGACCTGCTGCAATGTCGCTACCGCGCGTTCTCCGTCAGCAGAGAGTCCCATCTCCGTGAGCACCTCAGCCATAATGCCGAGTGCCTTGGCAAAGTCATCGAGGGTGGTGTTGCCCATGTGTCCAATGCGGAAGGCCTTGCCGGCCAGGCTGGCCAAAGCACCCGCTACCACTACACCCTTCTTAGCCAAGGCTGCGCGGAAGGCTGCATCGTCAACACCCTGCGGATAGAGAATGCAGGAGAGAGTCGGAGCTGCCACTGCCTCATCCGCCAAAGCGGTCATCCCATAGACACCCAAAGCAGCGCGCACTGCCCGTCCGAGCGCCCGGTGATGACGATAGCGTTTGCTGGCACCGTCGGCCAAAATCAGTTCCATTGCCTTCTCAAAGGCATAGACCATGTTCACGGCCGGAGTGGCGAAGTACTTGCTCGGGTTCTGCATAATGGGCAACCAGTTCTTGATGTCGGCATAGTAGGCAGGAATCCGCGGCATGGCAGCGCGAGCAGCCAAGGCGGACTGGTTCATCGCCACCAGCAAGAGCCCCGGCGGCACGCCGATTGCCTTCTGGCTGCCTGTCAATACCACGTCAATGCGATAATCCGGATTGTCTCCATAAGACCTGCTCATGTTCTCTTCCACGGCCGCTGTTGCACAGACCCCGTCCAGGATGAACAGGGCGCCATGTTGCTTGACTATCGGAACCAAAGCTTCCAGGTCTGCCTCAACGCCGGTGGAAGTGTCGACGTGAGTGACGGTGACAGCCTTGTACTGATGCTGACTGAGCTGCGCCGCTACGGCCGCCGGATCAACTTGCTTGCCCCATTCGCTCTTCAGCACATCTGCCACAATGCCAAAGCTGTCAGCGAGTTGCAGGAAACGGTCTCCGAAGTAACCCTGGCTGACCACCAAAATCCGCTCGCCCTGCGCCACAGTGTTGACCAGTGCCATTTCCATGGCCAGGGTACCGGTTCCGGCGACAAGAAATACCTCTCCGTCCTGATTGCTGAGCAGTTCTTTGCACATTTCCAAACTGTGCGCAAAAATCTGCACATAACGTGGATCAGTGTGAGCCCAAGTCTCCGCTGCCAACGCAGCACGAATCTCGTCCGTGACTGGCGTCGGTCCCGGGATCAACAACAACTCCTTGTTCGGCATGTCTTGACCTCCTTTAGTTGTTCGCACCGATCAGATGCGACATCCTGTCTGTAGGGTTCTCCTAACATGACTTACCCACTGACAACCTATTCGACGTGCGGCAAATGGCTCCTGCCGAGGATGCCATTTGTTCTTTGCATCACTCTGCGATGCTCGATACACTATGCTCGGGAAATACTTGACACTAGCTTTTCCGGTTTACATAACGTATAATCAGCTAACAGAGAGAAAGTGCACGGCTGCAGAAAAGAGAATTGCTGTGCCCTATAAGAGAACCCTGAACTAGTTTGAGTTCTGGTCGCCTTTCTGCACCCGCAGAAAGGGGTAAACATGAACAAGTTCCTTCTAGTAGGCAAGAGAATCGCAGTCGCATTCGTGCTTGTCGTCGTTTTCGCCACAGCCGTGCCTGGGCTGCAACAGACCGCAGAGGCAGCCAGCACCAGCACCGGTAACAGACTGTATCAGACCTCCAGGCGTTATCTGGGACGTCCGTATGTCTTCGGCGCGACCGGCCCACGCTACTTCGACTGTTCAGGCTTTACACGCTATGTCTATCGACTTTACGGCATCTATTTGCCTCGAACAGCGGCTGCTCAGTCAACCAGAGGCTCATATGTCTCTAAGAGCAACCTGAGGTACGGTGATCTGATCTTCTTCCGGAACACCTACAAGCGGGGAATCTCGCACGTTGGCCTTTACGCCGGAAACAACCGCATCATCCACGCCTTCCCGAAACGAGGCGTGACGATCGACTCCCTGTCGAACGCCTATCTCCGCGCGAAGTACGCCTTCTCCAAGCGCGTATTGCGGTAGCAAAAAGGGTCACTGCCAATTGGCGGTGACCCTTTTTGTGCACAGCCGAACAAAATCACTTGCTGCCGCTTGAACCGCTGTTGTTGCTTCGTGACTTGATCTCCTGATAGTAGACAGCAGCGCAGGCTAAGAGAGCCGTAAGCAAAGGGGAAACGTCGGGGCTGAACTGCATGACCACGTCCTTGCCCAGGATATCGCCCCCCGTTCTTCCCTCCAAGAGCCCACTTCCAGCCACCAACAGATCGCAGTCGAAGCCGAACACGTCGCCGCCGCAGCGGCCCGAAATTCTGTCGTTGTCGCGACGCAAATCCACGTCTATTCCGCCGATGTCACCACCGATGCGGCCACGCAGGGCTGTCGTGGTCAGCTCTGCGACAATGTCTTTCCCGGCAAGCATCCCGCCCATGCGCCCGCGAACGCGCGCGTCACTGACATCAAGCCAAAGGTCCCAGCCGATCAGTCCTCCACCAATGCGTCCCCTGGCCTGATCGCCTTGGAGATCGCAATCTATCCCGAGCCCAACAAAACCGCCACCGATTCTGCCCGTAATCTGCCCCATGCCCACTCTCCTCTCGATAGCAATACACAACACAAGCAATACGCAAGCAATGAGCAGTATTGCGATCTGAATGAAAGAATCCCAGTTCACGAATCGGCTTGCACACTGCAGTGTTGCTTATATCAATACGCAACCCGCGGCTATCTTGTTTCATCCTTCTTGACGTTGCAGAGCCACCGATTCTCAGCGATAATCAAAGTGAAGATGATCAGATTGGGAGTGATGGATGATGTATCGCGCCAAGAGAATTGCGACCACAGACAAGGAGCTGTTTTATCGCGCTGTTAATCATTTGTTGGGAACTCTGATTGATTCTGAGCCGGACTGGTTGGCCAACTTGGCAAACGCATCCGCGCTGCTCGCACACCAGTTGGAGCAGATCAACTGGGTGGGCTTTTATCTGATGCGCAAGGACGAGCTGGTACTAGGGCCCTTCCAAGGGAAGCCGGCTTGCACGCACATTGCCCTAGGGAGCGGCGTCTGCGGTACTGCTGCTCAAGATCGAGAGACCCTTGTAGTCGACGATGTCGATGATTTCCCAGGTCACATCGCTTGCGATTCCGCCTCTGCCTCGGAAATCGTGCTCCCAATAATCGACGCCGCTGGCAAGTTGCTAGGCGTGCTGGATATCGATAGCCCGATCAAGCAACGCTTTGACCAAGTCGACGCTGCCGGTCTGACGCAGTTCACTGCCAAGCTTGCATCATTGCCTGGTTGGCCTGCCCAGTAGGCAAAACAAAAGGCCCCTTTAAGCAAAAAGGGCCCGGATGAGACGCTCTGCCTCCTGGCTGACCACGGTGTAGTGGACTTCCACGCCGTCGCGAGTTCCGGCAATCACCCCGGCGGCCCGCAACTTGGCTAAGTGCTGCGATATTGTGGATTGGGGAATGCGCAAGCACTCTTGCATACTACTGACGTTGCATGATCCTTCGTAGAGCAAACCGCGCACGATACACAGTCTCATGGGATGTGCCAAAACCTTCAGCAATTCGGCCATATGATTGACCGCGGCAAATTCCTGTACAACCTGCTCCATACCCTTGTTCATTATTTCACCACCTGTGCCCCTATTCTAACATAAGGATATCCGATTTGGAACAAGTATTGCCAACCGTTAATTGCCTGCTCAACCATCCTCGGCATGGCCTTCGTGACACCGCTCAAAGCCCCCATTCGTTCCCCAAATGCTGGTGAAAAAGAATTGTGGATTGGTGAAGGTTGGGAAGGAGAACGGCTAGGTAAGGTAGAACCTGTACAATGGTGGGCCAATAATCATCTGTAAGGAGGTATGTTGATGTTCGGGCGTAAAGTATTTGCTCTCAGTCTGATCCTCATCCTTTGCCTAGGGACAGGCACTGCTCTCGCTCTCGACGAGAATCCGCCTTCGGAACACTTGCTGCAAATGACGGCGCGGGCCAATGACCTGGTCGTGAGGCTGTCGGAGCAGGCACAGAGGGTGGGCGACCACATCGTCGCAAACTACAACAACGGACACATTTCCTACGAAGTGGCGGACAACACGCTGCAAGTGCTCTGCATCACCCTCAGACACACGACAGATGCAGTGCTGGCACCGGTGAAGGCGCAATGTGAACGGGAAAACGTCAGTTGGAGTTGTGTGTACACTCCGGTCGAAATCGGCTGGCGGACAGTGTTAGTTGACCCGATTATCGTCCCGGGCAACTCCGACTAACAACCGATTCACAGAGAAAAAGACACGAGGTGTTGAGCAGTGAAGGGTCTGCGGATTGTAACAGACGGAGGGTGCCTGGAGGAAGTTGCCAAGAACAACACGGCAGTCAAACTCCTGGCCAGAGCAGGCGAGATGGAAGTGATGCTGCAGACCATCAAGGCAGACAAACCATTCACCCTCACGCCTTGGAGCGGATGCGAGTTCTTCTACATACTCGAAGGTAGCCTCGTCTGCACACTGGAAGGCGAAAAGGTAACGCTCGGTTCTGGCGACTATGTGCAGGCGACCCAACTGATCCAACCAGCGTACTTCAAGACCTCCAGCGAGTTGACTATCTTGTACGTCGCCTCTCCTCCTGTGTTTAGCTATCTCAGTGACATGATCCGCAAGTGGCAAGATCTTGCCACGGACATTGAGTTAAAGGATATGTATACTGAGGAACACTGCAAACGCATAGAGAAAATTGCTATCAGAATCGGAGAGCGGCTTCGCCTTTCTGGAGGCCAGATGGAACGCCTTATTAACTCTGCATATTTACACGACTTAGGCAAGACGGTAGTGCCTCATGGTATTCTCTCGAAACCCGGCCGGTTGTCAGAAGAGGAATGGGAGCATATTCGCCGTCACCCTTCTGCTGGACGACAAATGCTGGAGCACACTTTCCTTGAAGAAGTGGGAAGCATCATAGAGCAGCACCATGAGCGCGAGGATGGCAAGGGTTACCCACTCGGCTTAACCGGCAAGGAGATCTGCATTGAGGCCAAGATCATTGCAGTGGCCGACGCATTTGATGCAATGACCAGCGATCGACCATACCGAAAGGCGCTGACCTCCCAACAGGCGGTCGATGAGATCGCTCGCCTGCGCGGGCAGCAGTTCTCGCCCGAGGTGGTGGATGCTTTTCTTCAGATCGCACAAGAGGAAGATGGCTGGCCTCACCCTCGTACTCGTTAGTAACCAGTCTCAATTGGGAGCAATCATGCTCCCTTTTTTGTGCATTCATGGCCAAAGTTGCTTGTGGCATGCTAAGCGCGTGAACTCAACGGACACAAGGAGGATCTGGCATGGCAGATACAAAGACCAACGAATCCAACTTCTGGGCCACTAGCCCGGGAAAGCAACGCGGCGTGGTGATGGCTACCGGGGGCATGGTCGCCTCCGCCCACCCTCTGGCCACGGCCACCGGCCTCGACGCACTGCGGCAAGGCGGGAACGCCATGGATGCAGCCATCGCCATGGCTGCGGTTACTTGCGTTGTGCTGCCTTCCATGTGTGGGCTGGGTGGCGACACGTTCCTGATCCACTATGATGCCAAGACTGGTGAAGTTGAGGCAGTGAATGGCAGCGGCATCGCTCCCTATGGAGCCACTCTGGAGGCCTTCGCAGCCAGAGGCTACCAGGAACAAATGCCGCTTGAGGGTCCGCTGTCGGTGGCAGTGCCGGGATCGCCGCATGCCTATGAAGTGGCTCTGCGGCGCTTCGGAACTTGGGACCTGCGACGGGCCTTCCAGCCAGCCATCGAGTATGCGGAGCGAGGCTTTCCGGTATCGGAGATATTGGCTGCACAGTTTACGGCCAATCAGGCGAAGCTGGCCCGCTTCCCAGAGACGGCACGCGTCTTTCTGAAGCCTGACGGCAGCACCTACCGAGCCGGAGAACTGTTCCGCCAGCCGGATTATGCGGCCTCCCTGCGACTGGTGGCCGAGTTTGGAGCAACCGCCTGCTATCAAGGCGAAATTGCGGAGAAGCTGGTCGCCGAGATGGCCATGACGGGCGGGATGATCGGGCGGCAGGAGTTGGCAGAGCATCAGTCAACCGTTTACCGCCCCCATAGCGTCAACTACCGTGGGTATGACATCTGGCAGACATCGCCCCCTTCACAGGGACTGATCATGCTGGAGGAGATGGCTCTGCTGGATGGGTATGACTTGGCCGCGCTAGGACCGGAGAGTGCAAACGCCATTCACTTGATGGTTGAAGCCAAGAAACTGGCCTATGCAGACCGTCTGGCCTACGCGGCCGCCCCGGGACATGCTGCTCTGCCGCTTCAGCGGCTCTTCGCGCCGGATTACGCTGCCCGGCGCCGGCGCGAGATTGACCCGCTTCGCGCAGCGACCGTAGTGCAGCCAGGGGATCCGGACGGAGACACCACTTCGTTTGTGGTGGTTGATCAGGCCGGCAACGCCGTCTCCTTTATTCACAGCCTGTCGCTGGCCTTCGGCTCAGGCGTGACCATTCCTGGCACAGGCATTCTGCTAAACAACCGTGCCGGGCGCGGCTTTGTGCTGGACGCCAAGCACCCGAACTGCCTGGCTCCCGGCAAGAAGACGATGCACACGTTGAACACCTATCTCGTCACCAGGCAAAGCCGCCTGCATCTGGTCGGAAACACCCCGGGTGGAGACGGCCAGCCGCAGTGGAACATGCAGACCCTGGTCAACTGCTTGGATTTCCAGATGTCACCCTACGAAGCGGTCACCGCTCCTAGATGGACAAGTGTGCCGGGAACCGATCCGGCTGGTCTAGCACAGCCGGTCCGGCTGCGCATGGAGAATCGTTGGCCGAAGCCGGTGCGCGATGCCCTCGCGCGCCTGGGGCATGAAGTTCAGGTGGTTGATGGCTGGGCTGGCGGAGGCAGTGTGCAACTGATCGTGATTGACCCGAAGAGCCGAGTGAGGTACGGGGCAAGCGACCCCCGTGGCGACGGAAGCTGCCTCGGCTACTAAGTGAGACTTAGCGCTGACTAATGCAACCACAACAAGAGAAGCCCAGCTCTTGCCGGGCTTCTCACTTTTGCTATTGGACCTCGTCTACCGGCCTGGATAGCTCCATTGCCCGAAATGCTCCGCAGGCCACCAACCACTTGCGCATTTGACTCAACCGCCGGTCTGTCTCCTTCTCGTTGACGAAGATCACTACATCCACCACATCAGCTTCCTCAGCCTCACCGGGCAAGCAAGTGCGCGGCAACTGATAAAGCTGCCCCGAGATGCGAAGCGACACTGTCTGCTCTCCCATCTGCTCTACAAAAGCCTGAAACCTCATTCTAGCCCCCCTGACTGGAACACAGCGCTGGTACATACCTTTGTTATATGTCTATTCCCGGCAAATGCAGAAGATTACAGCAACCTCGGCGTAGACAAACGAGGTCATGCGAATACTTCGTAGACAAAAAATCACTGCCTGCTACAGACTGAGTTGGATCAGATGGTATAATTCAAGATAGCGCCCCTGCCACAAACGGAACGTAGCACAAAACGCGACACTATTCTGCAGTTGGCAGCAGAATAATGCTAACCACAGCAGATTAGATGCGATTATGCTCAAACTATCCTGAACACTGCTCGTTGCATAAGGAGGGAACCGTGCATTGTTTATCCGACTTGGAATGCTGAGCATCACCCGCCAGCTCAGTCGCAGTGCCCTGGCCCTAGTCACGCTCGTCATGGCTGCGATCAGCCTCACTGCCAGCCTGACGATCAGCTCAGGCTATCCAGCGCAAGCCTTCCGCAATTATCGCGATTATTTGGGAGGCGACATCGTCGCCTATCCAGTGCGGATCATGACCTCAAACAGTGAGGACGGAAAGCTAGAGCTATACCGCTTGCCGAAGAATGAGTTCTCTACTCTGACCATGTTCTACCCCCATATTGCCAATGAGGGATTTCTCTCCAGAGTTGCGCCTGTTCTCCGCCCAATGCACGAAGCGGACCGAGAGGCTCTGTTGCGAAACCCAGAAATCGTAAGTCTTTGTCCCCTGTACCGCCTGCCAGTGTCGCAATCACTGAATGGAAGCCGGTCAGAGGCAGCCATACGCGCGCTAACCGAGGCGGATCCTCTGGAACAATATCTGGTCAGCCAACTGAGCCCGGAACTGAGATCCGGCGCTATGCCAATCTGGCTGAATGAGCGACCGGCTGAGGGGGTCTCGCTGCCCAATCTCGGTCAGGAGATCGAGCTGATTGTCCCATCACTCCTGGTCGCCCCTGACGGCTCGGTGCAGATTGATGACACGGTCAGGCAAAGCCTGGCGGCTCAAGTTGCCGGCTTCTATGCCCTGCCAACCCAAGAGATCAGTTGGTCGGATGGGCAGGGCGGGATGATGTCGGAACAGGGTTACTTCGACCGACCCGAGATCTGGGTCAGCCAGGCGAACTGGGAACATGTCTGGGCCATGGCTGCGCCCGGGCAGGAGCCGCAAGCCTTCAGCTACGGCCTGACTGTGCGAAACATGGGCAGTTTGGAGGCCGTGGCCGGAGAACTGCAGGTGAACAACCCGGCCATGACCATCGTCAGCGCCCCCAACCTAGCGAAGCTGGCGCAGAAATCGCAACTGATCGATCACTTCAAGTTTTTGCCGCGAGAATTCCAGCTGGCCAAGAACAAGCCGCAGTTTGGCCTGCCGCAGGACATGGGCAAAATCATCTCCCTGTTCATCTATCTGAACGCCGGATTGCTGATGGCAGCACGCATGTTGACCGGGGCAGCGGCCCGCCGCAAGGAAATTGGAATTCTCAAAGCAATTGGAGCGCGTCGGCGGGACATCATGCTGATGGCGCTGACCGAGGCGGTGGTGCTCAGCGTGATCGGTTCGACCATCGGCTTCATCCTTGCCTATAGCGCAGCACTGCTGCAGCAACTGACGAACCACGTGGCCATCACCAGCATCCTGCTTGACCTGGTGAAGAGCTTTGGTCTAGTCATCGGGGAAACGGTAGCCATCGGCTTGGTCTTCGGACTGCTGCCGGCCTGGCGTCTCTCAAAACTAACGGTGAATGAGGTGCTAAGATCATGAGCCAGACGATTATGCAGACGGCAAATCTGAACAAGGCCTTTTCTCTTGGCGAGACCATTTATGCGGTGAATAACGTCAACCTGGAGTTCGGCAAAGGAACCATGAACATCATCGTTGGTCCTTCCGGCAGCGGCAAGAGCACCTTGCTCAGCCTGCTAGGCGGATTGGACCGTCCGATGAGCGGAGATATTCTACTGGATGGGCAATCCTATCGGGCACTGAATGAGGACAAACTCTCGCTCCTGCGCCGCCACAAACTCGGCTATGTCTTTCAGTTCTTCAACCTGATCCCGCATCTGAACGCCCTGGAGAACGTGATGCTGCCGATGCAGTTTATCGGCATCAATCAGCGCGAGGCCAAGACCAGAGGCGAGGAACTGCTGGAGCGGGTTGGTCTGGGCAAGCGTCGCAGCCATCTGCCGCTGCAGCTCTCCGGCGGCGAACAGCAACGGGTTGCCATTGCTCGTGCCTTGGCCAATCAGCCGGCAGTGATTCTGGCGGATGAGCCCACCGGCAACCTTGATTCACGCACCCGAGACGGCATTGTGCAGCTCTTCCGGGAACTGAACAGACAAGACGGACAGACATTCATCATGGTCACGCACGATCCCAGCCTGGCCACCTTTGCCGACCAGGTTGTGACCATGCAGGATGGTCAGGTGGTCAATTCATGAAGCTCCGGAGCGTCCTGCGCTTAGCTCTGCGCCGCCTCCGCCACGGTTGGAAAATCCACCTGGCGGCGATGCTGCTCACGGCGCTCACCGGCTGTGCTTTCCTGCTCTACCAAAGCTACATGCTGCAGATGGGCACGCAACTGGGGGAGCAGACGGAGGAACTGACCATGCTGGCCGACATCTATGTCGACTTGCCGCCTGGAATCGTGAATACCGCCCCAGCCATAGTCACCGGATCGTGGCGAAACCGCCCGCAACCGGTGGTCAAGGCACAGGGCTTGGCCTTCACTGCCGGCTCAAGCTACGGAAGGCTTGCCACCATCGCCATCGCACCACTCGAGGGATACCAAGGCCCCCGTCCTTCCGCCGGTCAGGCACTGGTGGCGGAGTCCCTGGCAGAAAGCCTGGGCTTGCCGCTGGGAGAAGAAATCGACATTCTGCTGCCGCAAGGGCAAACGCTGACCGTCACCTTGACCGAAACGTACGAGAGCAGCCCGGCAGCTGCGGCACTGCTGATCTCAGGGCAGTGGTATGAACAGATCACTGGAATGAGCGGCTTCAACCGCTTCTACTATGATTTGCCGCGCGATTTAGCATTGACGGCCGCCCAGTCGTTTCTCTACCGATTCTATCCGGAATCAACGATCAAGGACCGTTATCAGCCAGCCGCCCTGGCCAGGCAAGCGATTGCCGATACCTACAGCAGCGGATCGGGTCTGGTGACACTGCTCTTCGTTTTCCTCACTCTGGGCGTACTCACCGCGCTTCTGCTCTCCTTCCTGGACAGCAAACGTGAACTATCCGTGTTGAAGAGCCTGGGGCTAACTCCGAGGGAACTTTCAGGTCTCTTCTTTGGAAGCGGGCTGGTCACGGCTGCCGTAGGCATCATGGCAGCATTCGGCCTCACGTTTGGGTCGGTGGCACTGCTCAATGCCAGGGGTGTGCGCTTGCCACTGGCAGAACAGGAATTTGCGACGATGCTTACTTGGAGCGGGGTTGCCTACCTTTTGGCCATAGCCGTGCCAGCCGGGCTGGCACGGAAAGCAACGGTCAACCAACTGCTCTATGATCAGGCCATCCCCCTCATCTCCACGGAAGTGCGGGGCTTACGTGGCAAACACCCCATCTATGAGGAACGGATAGCCAAGGGCTGGCAGGTGGTTCGCCTGCCGGTGACGGATGGCATCTTTGAGGGTTTCATCTTCAAACAGATCGGTGACCAGGTGAAGACGGGTGAAGTGCTGGCCTACGTCCCCGGATGGTGGGGACTGACTTACACCGAGTTTGTGGCCACTATCGACGGCACCGTGGGGCTCTGGTTCCCTGAAGCCGGATTCCTGGGCATCAAACCAGATCGCGAGACAGATGTTGTTCCGGTGAGTTATCTGCAAACAGAATAGCGAACTAGGCCCCAGTGCTACCAGATGTGCACTGGGGCCTAATCCTTTCCGAAGGTTTAGCTCTTTCCTCGAAGAGCAGCCTCAACTGTCGCTTTCCAGCAACTTTTCCCTACCTTAAGAATCTCTTAAAGTGGAACAATTTGCTTGTCTGTTCCGTCAATCAATTGATAGTATGGTATAGTTGAGAGTCGCTGCCCTTCATGACCGTTGCAGCATGGAGACGCAGCGAAATACCCGACATAACGTGCAACCAAGGCCTGTTGCTCACAGTTTTTGCTGTAGTTAAGGAGTGAGGCTATTTGGCGAACAATGCAATCGAGATCAGAGGTCTGCGCAAGGTCTACCACATCGGCAATGAGAAGGTGGTAGCACTCAACCACATCACGTTGGACATAGCAGAAGGAGAGTTCTGCTGTCTACTCGGCACTTCCGGCTCGGGCAAATCGACCCTGCTGAACATGCTTGCTGGCTTGGAAAAGCCCTCGGTGGGCAGCGTGCGCATCAAGGGTCAGAGCATTGAGGCCATGAGCGAGAAGAAGCTGGCGCGTTTCCGGCAGGAAAACATCGGATTCATCTTTCAATCATTCAACCTGCTGCCGGCCCTCACCGCTCTGGAGAACACGGCCATGCCCCTGATCTTCCGCGGCCTGCCGCGCAAGAAGCGGGATGCAATCGCCAGAGATCTGCTAACCCGCGTGGGCCTGGGAAACCACCTCAACCACCGTCCCACTCAGATGAGTGGTGGTCAGCAGCAACGGGTCGGTATCGCCAGAGCCCTGGTCAGTCAGCCGCCTATCGTCTTTGCTGACGAGCCGACCGGCAACCTGGATACCCGCACCACGCGCGAGGTGATGGAGATCATCACGGCGATGACTGAACGCAACCGGCAAACCCTGGTCCTGGTCACCCACGATCTGTCCATCGCTGCCTATGCCCACCGGATTATCCACATCATCGACGGCAATGTCGTTAAGATTGAATTGAACAGGAAGAGGTCGAGCTAGAGGATGAAAAGAGCAGTATCCGCCATCGTCTGTTTGCTATTACTATTCACCCCAATCGCGAACCTGCTGCCCGTAGCGGAAGCTGCGCCAGTATTTAAGGTCAGCGAGTACTCGGTTTCCGGCGTATCATATCGACCAAATGCATACACGATCACCATGAAGATGACTCGCACAGGGGATAATTTGACCTCTCTTCAGCTCGCCATAGGGTCTGGAGCTTTCGAATTGGCCCTCCCTGGAGGAACTACGGTCACCAAGGAGCCACTCTCAATTGATGTAACCAACCTAAACAACAACGGTGCTGATTCTTACACGGCGTATGTGATCAAGACGGATTCGGGAGCCTCGAATTCGCTTACACTGAACTTCATTATCGACGGAGATACGGTGAATCCGCAGCCATTCGCACTGACGGTGATCAAGACAACACCGGAATATCCAGACCCAGTCATTCCCGACCCCACTCCCGTTGACACGACCAAATACAAGCCGGTGCTTGAGGTGGCAACTGATGCGGCAATGCCCGTGCTCACTCCAGAGTCAACCAAGCTGGTCATACCGATCAAGAACAATGGAGTGTATTCTTCCGGCAAGATCACCATCCAGGTGCAGCCGGCGGATCAATCCAAACCGCTGTTTGCCGCCAGTCGCATGAGCGTCAATGCCACGCTGAATGGGCTGGCCAATGGCTCCACCAAAGATGCGGAGTTTGGCATCAGCCTGGCGCCCGGCGCAACCACTGGCATTCATGCAATCACGCTTAACTATTCCTTCAAGAACTCCTACGGCGACAGTTTCACGTCCACCGAAACAGCCTATGTTCAAGTGGAGGCGCACAACTCCGCTCCCAGGCTTGGGGCGTATTGCGCGACTTCCTCCATGGCTCCGGGGACGGAGACGAAGACCAAGTTCACGATCAAGAACAGCGGCAACAACGATGCCCGCAACATCCGCGTGACCCTTTCCGGTCTCAGCGCCAGCGGCGTGTCCTTGCGCAAGGACACCGACGTGCGCTACCTGGACAAGATCGCCGGGCAGGAGAGTGCAGATGTAGAGTTCAATCTCTATGCGGCCTCCTCCATCTCAGAATCGGCGGCCATGCTGCAGGTGAAACTGGATTACACCGACATGAGCGGCGTCGGGTACAGCGAGACGAATACAATCTTCCTGCCTCTAGGCGCCGGCGGTGGTGACGGCGGCCAGGGCGTGCCCCGGCTGATCATCAACCGCTACGGCTTCGGCTCGCAGGGTATCCGGGCGGGGTCCCAGTTCCTGCTCGAACTGGACTTGCAGAACACCTCCCGCAGCAAGTCGATCACCAATCTGAAGGTGACGGTGCAGTCCGATGATGGAGCATTTCTGCCGGTGGACGCCAGCAACACGCTGTTCATCGAGCAGATTTTGCCGCAGGAGGTCTACTCCACTTCCCTGCTCCTAGCAGCAAAGGCTGATGCCGAGAACAAACCATACTCCCTGCGAATCACCTTTGACTATGAGACTAACGGCAGCCAGGCGCTGAACTCGCAGGAAGTGATCAGCATTCCAGTACAGCAGAACCCGCGGCTGATGGTCAACGATCCTGTCCTCTACGGTCAGCCGTTCGTGTATCAGATGATTCCGATCAACGTCGAATTCTACAATCTTGGCAAGACCATCCTCTACAACCTGATCATCAAAGCGGAAGGTCCATTCCAGATCGAAGGCGGCAGCTACTTCGTGGGCAACTTCAACCCGGGCTCCAGCGACTCGTTCAATTTCACCGTCACCCCGACGGCGGCGGGCGCGGCCGCGGGCAGCGTTGTCTTCTCCTTCGAGGACTCGGTTGGAACACCGATCGAGGTCAGACGCGATTTCTCCATGGACGTGATGGAAATGATCATCCCCGAGGATCCGGGCATGAAGCCACCGATGGAGCCAGAGAAGCCCAACTACTTGCTCTATGGCGGCATCGGCGCGGGTGTGCTGCTGCTGCTCGGTGGCGGGACCTTCCTCTTCCTCCGCCGCCGCAAGAAGATGCGGCTCAACCTGCTCAGGGCAGAAGACATGATGGCAGCAGCCCAGACTGAGATTCCCGAGATCGAGTACGTTGGTTTTGATCAGACTGAAGTGGAGGCGCCCCCAACTGAAGCTGAACCAAAGGAATAGGTGAGGCAAGATGAAGAAGATAGACCTGGTCGGTCTGGCGCTGAAGAACTTCTTGCGCCGCAAGGTGCGTTCCCTGCTGACCATCCTCGGCGTGACCATCGGTACGGCTGCGGTTGTGGTCATGCTCTCGCTCGGCATCGGCATGAGCGAGGGCTTCAAGACGCAAATGAGCATGATGGGCAGCCTGACCATCATCGAGGTGAACCGCTACTACTCGCCCAAGGAGCCGACCGGACAGCCGGTCGAGCCCGGTGTCATCGACGACAAGGTGATCGAGCAAATCAGCAAGCTCGACGGAGTGAGTGCCGTTACACCGGTGCTCCGGACCAGCGGCAAGTTGATCAGCGGCAAGTACGTCGCGTACGCCAGCCTCTATGGAGTCGACCCGAAAGTGCTGGAGGCGCTCGGTTATGTTGCCGAGAAGGGTCGTCTGCTGAGTGCTGGAGAAAGCGAGATGCTGCTCTTCGGGTCGGACACCACCGGAAACTTCTATAACCCGAAGAACCGCCGCGGCGGCATGATCGGCGGCATGCCGGCCGTAAATGTGATGACCGACAGACTGCAGTTGACCCTGGACATGAGCTACGGCGAGGACTACAAGAATCCCAACCAGAAACCAGCCAAGCTGTACAAAGTGAAGGCTGCAGGTGTACTGGAGCGGGCTCAGGCCGAGCAGGACTGGAACATCATCGTGGACATCAACTACCTACAGAAGATCGTCAAAGAGTATCAGTCGTCCCAAGGGCAAGTCAACACCACCAAGGGCTATGAGCAGGCGATCGTCAAGGTTCCGGACATCAACAAGATCGAGCGGGTCTCTGAGCAGATCCGTGAGATGAAGCTCGGCACTTTCAGTCTGCAGGATATTCTAGCCGGCATGAAGGACCAGCTGTTCATGATCCAGGCAGTGCTGGGCGGCATCGGCGCCATCTCACTCTTGGTCGCTGCGCTCGGCATCACCAACACGATGATCATGTCCATCTATGAGCGCACCAGGGAAATCGGCGTGATGAAGGTGCTCGGCTGTCTGCTCACCGACATCAGGCAGCTATTCCTCTGGGAGGCAGGCATCATCGGCTTTTCCGGCGGCCTGATCGGCCTCCTGCTCAGCCTAGGCGCATCTTACCTGCTCAACCGGTTCGGGGGCAATCTGGGAGGCATGTTCGGGGGCGGGTATACACCTGATGGCAAGCCGCTGCCGATTTCGGTGATTCCCCTCTGGCTGGCTCTGTCTTCGGTCGGCTTCGCCACCATGGTGGGACTGGTGTCCGGCTTTGCGCCTGCCAACCGGGCAATGAAGTTGTCGGCGCTGGAGGCAATTCGCTCCGAATAGATAGAGGTGAGCAAATCAGAGCCGGCCCGGCAACTATGCCAGACCGGCTCTTACTCTTGTGTTAGTTCCGCCGATAGTGTTCAAACCAGGCCAGCAGCCGGCGGTAGCGGTCCACCCGGTGCAGTGGCCGGCGGAGCCCATGGTATTCACCAGGATAGCGAACCATCACGGCCGTCTTCCCCAGCCGCCTGAGGGCGATGTAGAACTCTTCGCTTTGACTGACGGGCACCCTCAGATCGCTCTCGCCGTGCAAGAGCAGAATCGGCGTCTGCACCCCGGGCGCATGGCCGAGCGGCGAATGCTGCAAGAGGTGCACATAGTCCTGCCACGGCTGACCGCCGTATTCCCACTCGTCTGCCCAAAGAATGTCGGTTGTGCCGTAGTCGCTGAGCAGATTAGTCACACTCGCCCCGCCGCAGGCGGCACGGAACCGGTCTGTCTGGGAGATCATCCAGCAGGTCATGTAGCCGCCAAACGACCAGCCGTGAATGAATAGCTGTGCGGGATCAGCCAGCCCTCTGGCAATCACGTGATCCACTCCGGCATTGATGTCGGCGTAGTCGACCACACCCCAGTTCTTGTCGATGGCGCGGGTGAAGTCTTGCCCGTAGGTGGTGCTGCCCCGAGGATTGGTGAACAGCACCAGGTAGCCTTGACCGGCAAAGATCTGCCCGGCAAACATGAAGGCAGGGCCATAGGCGCCGTGCGGACCGCCGTGCACCAGCAGGAGCAGGGGATACCGCTGGCCGACCTGATAGTCCACCGGGTAGATCACCCAGCCGTCAATTGCCTGACCGTCACTGCTCTGGTAGCCGATCCGCTCCCATCGGCCCAAGGAGATACCCTGCAGGAATTCTGCGTTGACCTGCGTCAGCGGCTGACCCTCATCCTGCTGCCAGAGAAACAGCTCTTCCGGCCTGTCTGGCTGGGAAGATACGTAGACCAACACTCGGCCATTGCCCGCGATGCTGGTCACGGACTGGTTCGGGTCCCGCAGAACCGACAACAGCTGACCGTGGACGTCCACACTGTAGATGCCGCCGGCCCCTTGGTCGGACAGCACGAAGAATAGCCTCTCCCCCGCCCAGAAGGCGGTGGCTCCTCCATGGCGCAACTCCGAGCCAGCGTGGGCGCCGACCGCCCGATCCAGCTGCTTGGTCACATTCCTGGCGACATCACAGGTCAAGGGCTCAGGTTGCTCACCGCGTTCGATCTGCTGCAGCCAGTTGCCGACCGGCAACAGCCACAGGTCGTTGGTGGTCGAAACGTTGTGGGCGTTGTCGTGACCGACAAAGGAAATAATCTCGCCCGCCGGAGACCAGAGAGGCTGGCTCACCGGCCCCGGTCCCTGATAGAGCTGATGGGATTGACCCGATGCCAACTCAAACAACCACAAATCTCCGCAGAGCTCATAGTCAGCGGTGCTTGTCTGTCTGACACTGCTGACCAGATAGCGGCCATCAGGAGAGACAGTCGGAGCGCCAAAATCGTAATCCCCATCCGTTACTTGCTTTCCGGCCGGTATGAGTTCGGCAAACGATGCCTCTACCGGCACCGGCGCGACGAAGACGTGCCGCCGCTGCTGCCCGTAATAGCCGACACCATCGCCCCGATAGCGCAGTCTGGTGATCACTTTGACCAGGTTCTGTTTCTTCCCTTCCTTGGTCACTTGATCGGAAGTCTGCTGCGCCAAAGCCGCCAGGCGTGCTCCATCCCCCTCCGGCGCTCCGGGGTAAGGAATCCAATCTGCGGCATGGGGGAACACGTTGGCCTGGTAAGCTATCTGCCTGCCGTCCGGAAACCAACACGGCGCCCCGGACACACTCTCCTCCGTCGGTAGCCGCCATGCCTCTCCCCCTGCCAGTGACAGGACCCAGATCTGGGCCTTGCCGCTACGGCTGGAGACAAAGGCCACGCGCTTCCCGTCGGGAGAGAACCGAGGGGTGTGATCCTTGCCGCTGCCGGTCAGGCGCTTGCTGCCTCTGCTCTCCAGATCCAGCAAGTAGAGATCGGTCGACTCCTGGTCCTGCTCCTCGTCAACCGTCTTCACCACGTAGACCACGTACTGTCCGTCTGGACTGACATCGGCCTCACCTACAGTCTTCAGCCTGTAGAGATCCTCCGGATGCAAAGCTCGCTTCTCCAACTGCCTACTCCTCCTCCGTGCAGGTGACACCACTGTCACCGCTCTTGTCAATCCGCCCGCAAGGTCGAAGCGACAAACCCATCTCCACCTGCTGCAAGAAGACTGTGAATCCTACATTCTGCAGCCAGGCAATGCCCTCCTGCTCTTCCTCGGGGTGGTTCAGATAGATCAGGTTGCGATGCGGTCGCTTGCTGACGATTGCTCGCAGCATTGCTCGTGCCAGGCCATGCCGTCTCCATTCCGGCAGTACGCCCAACTGGTAGAGGTAGAGCGGGTCTCTTCCCGCAAACAGGGCGTAGCCAGCTGGGCGGCCGTGCCAGACAGCCAGCAAGGCTTCTGCCGTCCGCAGCTTATCTCCGTCGGGACAGTTCTGCCACTCTGGAGTCTGTCGGTAGCAGGCCGACGCCAACGAGTGCACGGTCCCCGGTGATACCGGAATAACGTCAAGGCCGTCAATCGCCTGCGCGTGCATGTTCACTCTACCGACCCGTTCCCAACAACTGAGCTGGCGGAGCTCGCCAAAGCCTAAGCTCCGGTAGAGCGAAATCGCTTGCCGGTTAGCACTGACAGCAGTCAGCGTCACCCTCCCGACGCCGAGTTCGCCGAATCGGCCGAGCATCGCCTCCATCAGCCGGCGGGCAATGCCCTGCCGCCTGTAGGCAGGGATTACCGCCGTCCCCGCATCGTAGCCCAGCAGGCGGCCCTCACGCAGCCTCAGTCCGGATAGCGCAAACCCGACCGCCTCACCCGCGGCCAGCGCCACGAAGGAGTCCGACAACGAAATCAGTTCTCGCTGCACCAAGGCGGCGTATCGTTCACTGGTCAGTCTCATTGGCACGAAATAGTCACGAAAGGCCTCATTCCAGAGGCTGGTCAACAGCTCCACGGGCAGTGTACTGGCCCGAATCAGCTCAACACTCATCTCAATCCCTGCTGACCGCCGGCCCGAAGTACTCCTCCCGCAGCAGGCCCATCAGCACCTCGCCGTATCGCCCCTCTGCCATCTGACCGCATTGGCGGCGCAGGCCCTCATGCCGGAAGCCAACAGCTTCATAGCAGCGAATCGCGCGCAAATTGTAGTCCCTGACCAGCAACTCCACCCGGTCGGCCGCGAGATCGACAAACAGCCGGCGCAATACCTGCCTCATCACCAGCCTGCCGAGGCCGAGTCCTCTGCACTCGGCGGTCAGATCGATGCCGACGGCGTAGACGGTCGGCTCCATGTTCACCCGACGACAGATCACCACACCGAAAGGCTGTGCAGCCCCTTCTCCCAGCAACAGGGCCACCCAGGTCAGCTGCTGCTGTTCCTCGCGAAACCAGCCGCCAGAGACAGGGTTGCCATCGAAATATCCCACCTCAGGATCCTCGGACAACTGACTGATCAGTCCGATGTCCTCGGGCAGAAAATCCCGCAAGAGCAGACCGTCTTTCAACATTTCCTCAACTCCTCCAGCAACGCTTTGCATAGCTACACACAGTGCAGCTATGCAAAGCGTTGCGATCTCAATAGAGCGATGGTTGCGCAGCAACCAGGGAGTGTTCACTCTGTGCCCCTGTAGAGACTCGGCATGCCGAGCCGATCCCGGCACCACAGCATGCTGTGGTGCTACGACCCCAAGGAAATCGGACTTTTTGAACGTCCGCGCATGCTGCGGGAGCTACGGTGGGGAAGAGAGGCGGCTCTCTGAACAAGTACATCTACCCCGAAATTAGCTTAATGCCCCCGCTCTCAAAAAGCAAACATGGTTTGACAGTCAAATCTTGGCGCGCTAGAATAGTCTCAAGAGGGAGTAGCACATTTTTGTGCACAAGGAGGAGGTGGCGTCGATGAAACGGGTGGTCAGCGTCAGCTTGGGTTCATCTAGCCGCAACAGCATCGGAGAAGCGGAGTTCTTGGGGCAGACGATCAGAATGGAGCGCATTGGCACCGACGGCGACTGGAACAAGTTGCAGCAATTGCTGAGAGAACTGGATGGCAATGTGGACGCTATCGGCATCGGGGGCATCAAGTTGCATGTGCATGCTGCTGACAAGGCATTTCCACTGAGAGGATCGGCGGAAGTGGCCCAGGCGGTGCGCAGGACTCCGCTGGTCGATGGGAGTGGATTGAAGGACACCATCGAGCGCAGAGCTTTTTATATCATGGAGCAGGAAGGCATTCCGGTGCGAGGGACAAAGACCCTATTGATGTCCGCGATCGACCGGTTCGGCATGGCTGAGACACTCTGGGAAATGAAGGCTGATGTCATCTTCGGGGATTTCATGTTCGGCCTCGGTTTGCCCTTTCCCATTCGCAAGTTGTCGACAATCTGGTGGTACGGCTCAATCGTGGGTCCGTTCCTGCGCTTCATTCCGTTTGAGTGGCTCTATCCCACCGGCAGCAAGCAGGACAAGATCACGCCAAAGTACGGCCAGTACTACCAGTGGGCGGATATGATCACGGGCGACTTCCACTACATCCGCCGCTATATGCCGGATCATCTGGACGGGAAAGTAATCGTGACCAACACGGTAACTAATCAGGATGTGGAGCTGCTGCGTCAGCGCGGGGTGCGCCTGCTGGTCACCGGTTCACCGGAAATCAACGGTCGCTCCTTTGCGACAAACGTGATGGAAGCCATGCTAGTGGCGCTGGCCGGTGAGCAGCGCAGCCTAACCCACGACGAGTACAACAGGCTGCTGGACGACATCGGCTACCGGCCGCGCATCGAGCTGCTACAAGCGACGAACCAGGTGGCTGTCGGTCAGGCTGTCAACTGAACATCAAAAAGGACAAAGCGCATTCGCGGCTTTGCCCTTTTTCTTTTTTGCCTAATGGGAACAATAAAAGAGGGCAACCAGTGCCCTCTCGTGCAGAATGAAACTATTTTGTCTGAGAGTTGGACAACGCTTCCTCGGCCATCTGAATCATGCGACGAACCATCTTGCCACCAACGGCGCCGCAGTCGCGCGAAGTGAGGTTGCCCCAATAATCCTCTGAGCCCTGGTAAACCGGTAACCCCAACTCAGCCGCAATTTCGTACTTCATGTTGTCTAGCGCTTGATGCGCCTGTGGCACGAGTTGCTGTCCACTGGTATCACTGCCTCTTGCCATTTCGAAACACCCCCTTTCACTCATATCCTCCCCGCCAATGAGCTGGCGCATGTTGCAAAAATAAAGGGGAAATTTCTATTTTACCGTGTGTCATGCCAGAATATGTGCCTGATGACATGGTCGGCGCGACTATTTGTTAGCAGCTGGCAATGGCGTGCGGACTATCCCAGCTACCCCATGCTCTCGAAAGCGAGGTGGCGCAGTTGCGTCGATACTCGAAGTACCTGTTGACCATGATATTCATCTGCCTTGTGCTGATCACCGGACAGCAAGCTGTCTGGAGCAGTGCTCGCGAGCAGATTCGCCCATTGCGCGGATTTCGCATCGTCGTGGATCCCGGACACGGAGGCATCGATGATGGCACACGTATTGCGGGAGGGCATCTAGAGAAGGAGATCAACCTGCAACTTGCACTGGCTCTGCGCGAAACGCTGCAGAACATGGGTGCAGAGGTGATTATGACTCGTGAGACAGATCGCGAGTTGAGTCATTTCGGAAAAGTGTATGTGGGACGGCATCGCGAGGATCTGGCCAAGCGCGTACAGATCGTTCGGGAAGCAGAGTGCGATCTGTTCATCAGCTTGCACTGCAACTGCGCGCCAGGCCACCCTCGCACGCGTGGGCCAATGGTCTTCTACCAGAAAGGTGTATCGGCCTCAGAAACGCTCGCGCAGTCAGTGCAAGCGCGTCTTAACCGGATGAACCTAAGTCCGTACGCTGTCAGCCAAAGAGGGCATGCGGCCGCGGCCGCAAACTACTATCTGCTGCGCAATGCCAGCAAGCCCGGGGTGCTGGTGGAAGCCGGCTTTCTAAGCAACGGCACGGATCAGCGCTTGCTCACGAACAACGCATTTCAGCGAGCGTGCGCCAACAGCATCGCACTCGGAATTGGGGATTATCTGCTGGCAGGCCCTGATTTCTAGGCCGATTGTTGACCTCAGAGCACACAGCATGAAAACAGCCCCGGCATGCTTAGCCGAGGCTGTTTGATTTGTGGCCCGTAGAGGCTCAGCATGCCGAGCCGACCCCTACCCCGCAGCATGCTGCGGGGGCTACGGTGGGTGGAAAAGCGACTTTCTGAACGCTCTCGCATGCTGCGGGAACTACGCTGTGCAAAAGAGCGACTCTCTAAACACTCTCGCCCGCTGCAGGGGCGACATTGCCAAGAAGGCGGTCTCAATGCGCTCCCCGTGACCAAGGCTGTCTTTGCGCTTACCTGGTCAACGCGTACGCGTAGAGCGCGCACTCCAAACGCTTCTTCTGCAGCGCGCAAGCCATCTTCTCCGGCTTGGTGAAATCACCGTTAGCGAACCAGGCATGGGCCATGCACCCGCCGGAGCAGAAGAAGCGGGCCCAACACTCGGTGCACTCGGGCTTACTGTAAAGATTGACGGACTGGAATTGCCGCGAGATATCCAGGCGGGTAATGCCGTCCAGCACGTTGCCCATCTGCCATTCCGGTTGCCCCACAAACTGATGACAGGGATAGAACTCGCCGCTCGGGGTGACTGCCAAGTAGTCATAGCCAGCCCCGCACCCGGTCACCCGCTTCACGGCGCATGGTCCGTGATCGAGGCTGAGATTGAAGTGAAAGAAGGTGAAAGCTTCGCCGGCCTGATGGCGCTGCACGTAATAGTCAGCCAGCCGCTCATACTCATGCAGTAGGCGCGGCAGGTCTTCTGGCTTGAGGGTATAGCTCTCGTCCGGAGATCCAACCACCGGTTCCATGGAGAGATGCCGGAAACCCAGTTCAGCCATATGAGCGACATCAGCAGCGAAGTCGAGATTGTGATGTGTGTAGGTGCCGCGCACGTAGTAGTTGGCATGCCCGCGTGAAGCAGCAAATTGCTGCATGTCTGGCACGATCGCCCCGTAACTGCCGGAACCGTCTCCGTACGGCCGCGCTCGATCGTTCACCGTTTGTCTACCGTCCAAGCTGAGCACGACTGCAATCTTCTGCTCATTCAGGAAAGATTGCACTTCTTCCGTGAGCAAGGTGGCGTTGGTGGTGAGGGTGAAGCGGAAGACTTTGTCGTGCTGCTGCTCCAGTTCCCGCCCATGCGCTACCAACTCCTTGACCACCGGAAAGTTAAGCAGCGGCTCTCCCCCGAAGAAGTCCACTTCCAGATGTCGACGTGGCCCCGAGCTCTCTACCAGCCAGTCCAGAGCTGCCTTCCCCACCTCGGCCGACATCAACTCCCGGGATCCGCCGAACGGTCCGGTGCCGGCAAAGCAGTACATGCAGCGCAAGTTGCAGTCATGGGCTAGATGCAGGCAGAGTGCCTTGACCATGGGGCGCTCTGTCACTGGGATGTCCGGCGCAGCTAGCGGCGCGGTGTGCAGTGATCCGGAATTGCGGAGCGAGGTTAGCTCGGTCAACACCTCGCGCAGCTCGGACGCCGAATAGCGATCGGACAACGCGGATAGCACCGCATCCTCTGTCAGATCGCCAACCGCCAGTACATCCCAGACCAACTGATCGATTTCATGCAGGCTGTTCGTGTTTTCGTCGAAGAGAAACCTACGGCCATTGACGACGAATTTGTGCATCTTGTTTGCCTCCTGACTGACCTGAATCATCAAAAAAATATTGACCCCAGCATGCCAGGGTCAATGAACGGACCAATTCTGATTGGTTAGCGGGAAGGACGCTCACAGACCTGATTGCCAACGGTACAAGAAGTCTTGCAGGCCGATTGACAGGAGGTCTGGCACTCTTTGCAGCCCATCGTCGCAGTAACCTTTGGTAGGTTACCAGCGTGAATTGTCTGTATGTGTTTCATTATGTATGCCTACCTTTCACCATCAGTTTGCGCTTGAATTATACCACACCCGACCAAGCCGGGTAAAGACAACGGCAGAGCCGACTATTGACCGGCGCTGCCGAATGCAGTCTTCTCGGGGGCACCGACCAGACTGATCACTTCCACCTTAGCTCCGGTGGGATCATCCAGTCGAGCAACCACATCCAATACCCCGTCAACCATGTCCACCATCAACGCGGCTGGCGCAATTAGCAGTAGAACGGCCGCCCGCAGCAAGTACTCGGGATGCAGGCGCTTGAAGCGACCTTCCGCAATATGCACCGGTCCGCCAGCAAAGCGGCGCCCGAGCCTGTAACCTGCAATCTGGCCAAAAGCCTGCTGCATCCGGGGATACAGCATATCCATTTGCTCCGTGCTACCGAGCGAAACGACTACAGCATGCATGCTGCTTCCCCCTCTCCGCAAAATCACAACGTTGCCTATTCTATGACAAATGGAGCGGGGAAGCAAGAGCTTTAACAAAGTCCTAATAATAAGAAATTTGTACCAGTAGGTAGCTGCGTAAGGCTCGCCGCTAGATGATAGATCATCAGTTGACAGAGTGCTACTGTTGGGCAAACACGGCCAGATTATGCAGCTCGGAGAGATCCGCCAAGAGCTGCACGCCGGCCTGGCTGTTACCCTTCTTGTCCAGGGCGGGGGCGATTACGCCAATGCCCATTTTACCGGGAGCGACAGCCATGATGTCACCGGAAACACCACTCTTGGCAGGAATGCCAACCTTGATCGCAAACTCTCCGGAAGCATCATACATGCCGCAGGTGTACATGAATGTGCGCACGATGCGCAGCACTGCCTCAGGGATCACGGGCTCAACCTCAGGGCCGAGGGCCAGACGCCGACCGAGTGTGGCCAGTCCCAGCACATCAATCTCGATGGAGCACTGCCGGAAATAGAGATCGAGTATCTCAGTCACATCACCATGCACTGCATGAATGTCCCGCAGGAAGTAGGCGATGGCACGATTGCGATCGCCAGTGGCCTTTTCGGAAGCGTAGACTCGCTCGTTGAAACCAAGATGTCCAGGTCCAGCCATCGACTCGATGAAACTGTAGAGGCGTTGAAAACGTTCCTCCACGCTGGCGCCCTCAATCAGCGCAGTAGTGGCAATCGCTCCGGCATTGATTAGCGGGTTTAGAGGGCGAAGTGACGCAAAGTTCTCCAATTTGATCAGCGAATTGAAAGCATCACCGGTCGGCTCCATGCCGATGCGGCTGAACACGCCATCGAAACCGCGATCCTGCAAGGCAAGCATCAAGGCAAAGACCTTGGAGACGCTCTGCAGGGTGAAGCGCACGTGATAATCGCCTGCCTGGAACACCTGCCCATCAGCAGTGACCACCGCCACGCCCAAAGCATTCGGGTTGCTGTTAGCCAATTCGGGAATATAGCTGGCGACGCGACCCAGGCTGGTCAGGGGCCTGTTTTTGGTCACGATCGCATCCAAAGCTTGCTGCAACGAACTCACTCCTAAATCTTGCTGCTAGGAAACGTGAATGACAGAAGGCAACAACGCGAGACGGTGTAGCGAAGTGCGCCTATAGCCAGCCTTGGCCGGTGGCGCCGGCGATGATCAGACAGCCCATCAGTTGCTTATAGGCAGAGAGGTAGCAATCCGCCTGCACGGCAATCACCTTCGGGCCGCGCCGCTCCACAATCGGGAACAGGGTGCACATATGCGCCATGCTGGTCAGCTTGGTGGTCACCTGGAACTCGATCGGGCCAGCTATCTGGTGTGGTTTGATCTCCTCGAGGCGTTGCAAGGCACGTTTCGCGGCTTCCTTGATCAGCGCCTGCGACCGCTTGGGCGAAAGCAACTTAGCGGCATAGCGGTCAATCGCTTCCTTCACGGCAACGGTTTCGATCTCACCGAGAAAGCTCTTCGCTTCGGCGCAGAGGATGTGGTCGCCAACTACCAAGGCAACCGGCACGCCGAACGCACCGGCAATGCCGGCATTGATGGCGGTTTCGCCCACAACCGTGCCGTTACGCCTGATCTCGGTGACGGCGCCGCCATAGATGGTGTGATTCATCACGGCGTCTTCATTGCCTTCATGCGCATGATAGCCGATGAAGAAGACGGCGTCAAAGCTCTCGTCGATGCCCTCCATCTGTAGCAATTGCTTGTTGCTGCCACTGATCAGCGACGCCCGCTCGTCCAAGTCCTCGATCAGAATGTTGGTCATGCTGCCATGGGCGTCATTGACCAACACTTCGGTGGCGCCTGCCTCGTACGCGCCGGCGATTGCCGCGTTCACGTCCTGCGTCAGCAGTTTGCACATGCGGACATAGCCAGCCTCCTTCATGTGCTTGGCGCTAGCTATACCGGTGCCGCCCTCCATGTCAACCGAAATGTATACCTTCATTCACTACACCTCCATCATCTTGGTCCATCGTACGGGTACTCTGTCAACTGAGAAGCTCGGACATCGCGCCAAACCCCAGTCCAACTAGCCCATCCGCCCCGTATTACACAGGTTGAAACTTGACGACGCCCTACTAGTTCTACACATCCGGCGGGCTTTCCTGCTCTGTAGCCTGCGCTTGACACTCGTCCTAGGCCAAGCCTATAATGTCATGAGACAAAACCGCATAAAGCAGCGTTCCACTACCCTTTAAATGTGATCCAGAGAGGTCAGCAAGGGTGGTAAGCTGGCACAATTCTCAAGCAGACTGCCTTCTTGCCGCCCGGCAAGGAGGTTTTTTTATGCAGAAAGCTTATCTCATGCTCGAAGATGGCGCCGTTTTTCCGGGTCAGGCTATCGGTGACTGGAGACCGACCGATGGCGAGGTGGTCTTCAATACCAGCATGGCCGGTTATCAGGAGATCTTGACTGATCCGTCCTATGCCGGTCAAATCATCACGCTCACCTATCCTTTGATCGGCATCTATGGCACTAATCCCAGCTTCTGCGAGAGCGAAGCAATTCATGCCCAGGGGCTGATCGTCAGCGAAAACTGCTTGACTCCCTCACATTGGCAGAGCCAAGCCGGCCTGGAGCAATTTCTACTTGCCCACCACTTGCCTGCGTTGGCCGGGTTGGACACCAGGGCCCTCACTCGTCATCTGCGCCGGCACGGCACTATGCGAGGCGCGTTCACGGAGCAGCCGCGTCTGACAGCCGACGCGCAGGCTGCGCTGCATGCCTATCGCATCCCGGCAGACATTACCCGCCAGGTGGCGACGCAGCAAAGCTATCAGGCTACGCTCGGTGGTTCCTGGCGTCTGGCCTTGATCGATTTCGGCGCCAAAGGCAACATCATCCGCACACTGGCCGCGCTCGACGCCGAGATTACCGTCTTCCCCGGAGACACGCCTGCCGAAGAGGTGCTCCGCATGGCGCCGGACGCAGTCCTGCTCTCCAACGGACCGGGCGACCCTGCCGACTGCCAGTTCGGAGTGCAGTTGGCCCGCGACCTCTTGGGTCGGGTGCCGCTGATGGGCATCTGCCTCGGGCATCAACTGCTGGGGCTGGCGCTGGGATGCCAAACTTACCGTCTGCCCTTCGGCCACCGCGGCGGCAACCACCCGGTGCTGGACCTCGTCTCGGGCCGGGTGAGCATCACCTCGCAGAACCACGGCTACGCCATCGCAGTCGAAGGTCAGCCGGAGGTGGAGGTAACGCACATCAACCTGAACGACAAGTCAGTTGAGGGCATTCGCCACCGCAGTCTGCCCGCCTTCTCGGTGCAATACCATCCGGAGGCTTGCCCGGGGCCAGCGGACAGCGAATATCTTTTCAGCGAGTTGCAGCAAATGGCTGTCAGGGCGAGGGGGTAAACAGCATGCCAAAAGCAAATATCTCGTCGGTGCTAGTGATCGGATCCGGGCCAATCATCATCGGCCAGGCTGCCGAGTTCGACTACTCTGGAACGCAGGCTTGCCGCACACTGAAAGAGCAGGGGCTGCGGGTGATTCTCGCCAACAACAATCCGGCCACGATCATGACCGATCCCGGGGTGGCTGATGTCACCTACATGGAGCCGCTGACCGTGGAGTACATGGAGGCGATCATTGCGGCCGAACGCCCGGATGCGCTGCTGCCCACACTGGGCGGCCAGGTGGGACTGAACATGGCCAAGGAACTGGCCGTGAGCGGCATTCTGGAGCGTTATGGAGTGAAGCTGCTCGGCACTCCGTTGAATGCGATCGAACAAGCAGAGGATCGCCTCGCCTTCAAGCAGGCGATGCAGCGCATCGGCCAACCGGTGCCGGAGAGCGCCATCGTCCACTCCACAGAGGAGGCGCTGCAGGCCGCCGACGCCATCGGCTATCCAGTGATCGTCCGCCCGGCCTACACTCTGGGTGGCACGGGCGGCGGCATGGCCAGCACGGCGCTGGACCTACAGGTGATCGCGGAGCAAGGGCTGCGCTACAGCCCAGTGCATCAATTGCTGATCGAGAAGAGCATCGCCGGCTGGAAGGAAATTGAGTTCGAGGTTATCCGGGACGGAGCGGGCAATGCCATCGCCATCTGCCACATGGAAAACATCGACCCGGTCGGCATCCACACTGGCGACAGCATCGTGGTTGCCCCCTGCTTGACACTGGCGGACCAGGAACTGCAGATGCTGCGCACGGCAGCTCTCCGCATCGTCGGCCAACTGGAGATCGCCGGCGGCTGCAACGTGCAGTTCGCGCTGCACCCCACCAGCCGTCGTTATGCTGTGATTGAAGTGAATCCACGGGTCAGCCGCTCCAGCGCCCTGGCTTCCAAGGCAACCGGCTATCCGATCGCCAAGGTGGCCACCCTGGTCTCTTTGGGTTACCGACTGGACGAGATCCAGAATGCCGTCACCGGCACCACCGCCTGTTTTGAGCCAGCTATCGACTATGTGGTGGTGAAGATTCCGCGCTGGCCGTTCGACAAGTTCTCCACCGCCAACCGCACGCTTGGCTCGCAGATGAAGGCCACGGGCGAGGTGATGTCCATCGGCCGCAACTTCGAATCGGCGCTGCAGAAGGCGATCCGTTCGCTGGAACTGAAGCTGACCGACCTCTGGAGCGAGCGCCTGGCGCTCACCTCAAACAATGGACTGCTGCGCAAGCTGGCGCTGCGGGACGACGAGCGTCTGTTTGTGCTGGCGGAGCTCTTCCGCCGCGGCACAACCGTCAACGAACTGCACCAGCGCACCGGCATCGACCGCTTCTTCCTGGAGAAGATCTTTTCTTTGGTCGCCTGGGAACGGCGTCTGGCCAGCGAGTCGCTGACCGAGGATCTGCTGCGCCAGGCCAAGTGGCTCGGCTTCAGCGACCGGACCATCGCGCGCTGGAGCAAACGTGATGCAACCGAGATCGCGGCCCTGCGGCGGCAGTACGCGCTGGTTCCTACCTATAAAATGGTTGACACCTGCGCCGCTGAGTTTGAGGCCACCACTCCCTATTACTACTCGAGCTATGAACAAGAGGATGAAGCGACTCCCCTGCCGGGTGAAAAGGTGGTCGTGATCGGCAGCGGCCCCATCCGCATCGGACAGGGCGTGGAGTTTGACTACTGCTCCGTGCGGGCCAGCCTGGCCTTGCAGGCGGCCAACAAGTCTTCGATTGTGATCAACAACAACCCCGAAACGGTGAGCACCGACTTCGACACCTCCACTCGTCTCTACTTTGAGCCGCTTACCCTGGAGGACGTGCTGCATGTGCTGGAGAAGGAGCAGCCGGACGGGGTGATGGTGCAGTTCGGTGGACAGACGGCGGTCAACCTGGCCAAGCCGCTGGAGGAAGCAGGCTACCGCATCCTGGGCAGCTCGGCGGAAACGATGGACATCTGTGAAGACCGCGAACGGTTTGATCAGATGCTGGAGGAACTGGGCATCAAGCGCCCAGAAGGGCGAACTGCCCGCTCCGCCAGCCAGGCAGAAGTGCTGGCACAGTCACTCGGTTTCCCGGTGCTGGTGCGCCCCTCCTACGTGCTCGGCGGCCGCTCCATGGCCATTGTGGAGAACCTAGACGACCTACATCGCTACCTGGAAGAGGCAGTGCAGGTATCCCCCGACCACCCTATCCTGATCGACCGCTACCTACAGGGCCGCGAGGTGGAAGTGGATGTGGTCAGCGATGGCCAGGACATCGTCATTCCCGCCATCATGGAGCACATCGAGCGGGCCGGAGTGCATTCCGGGGACAGTATCGCCGTGCTTCCGCCGGTGAGCATCTCACCACGCGATCAGCAGACGATTGTGGAGTGCTGCCACCGTATCGCAAAGCGTCTGCAGATCATCGGCCTGATGAACCTGCAGTTTGTCGTCTACGATGGCGAAGTCTACGTACTGGAAGTTAACCCGCGCGCCTCGCGCACGGTACCTTTCCTGAGCAAGGTGACCGGGGTGCCGCTAGTGCAATGGGCTACCAGGGTGATGCTGGGAGAACGCCTGCAGGACCTGGCTCCTGAGCTCGGACTGCTGCCCGCACCCGAGTTGGTGGCCATCAAAATTCCCGTGTTTTCCTTCAACAAGCTGAGCGAGGTGGAAACAAGCCTGGGGCCGGAGATGAAGTCCACCGGCGAGGCAATTGGCGTCGGCCACACCCTCACCGAAGCATTGCGCAAGGCGTTTCTGGGGGCCGGGCTGACTGTTCCAACCCACGGCAAGGCGTTAGTCACGGTAGCTGACCGGGACAAGGCAGAAGCTTTGCCGCTGCTTCGGGACATGCAGCAGGCAGGCTGGACGCTGGCTGCGACTAAGGGCACGGCTGCCTACTTGGCGGACCACGGCTGCCCGGTGGAAAGCGTAAACAAAGCGACCGAGGATAGTCCGAACGTGCTCGACCTGATCAGAAGTGGCAAGATCAGCCTAGTGGTGAACACGCTTACGCAAGGCAAGGACCCGAGGCGGGACGGCTTCCGCATTCGCCGTGCCTCGGTGGAATACAACGTGCCCTGCCTGACCTCACTGGACACGCTCAAAGCTCTGCTCTCGACTAGCGGGTCGGGGGATGCCCCCACCGTGATTCCGTTCCGGCTGCAGTAAGCGCGCGCTGTTGTGTTTAGGCGACATGCGTAATTTTCCGTTGCCTAACTTCCCAACGAGGTGCATAATTTAAGCATCACGCAGTGATGCGATCTCAAGAAAGGCGATTCTCGCTTGTCGAGAATCGGTTGGTACATTAAGCATTGCAGAGCAATGCGATCTCAGCAAAGGCGATTCTCGCTCGTCGAGAATGGGAAAGCTGATGCGATAGTTCGGGTGCTAGGGACGCCATGCAGTGCGCCCCTACGGAAGTGCTCTCATCTGCCTGAACATGGCAGCACGTATATGCGGCACTGCGTGAACAACTAGGAGGTTAGTGCAGATGACGGACAGAAAAAAGGGCATGCAAGAACTGCTGAAGTTCTTCGTGCCGCTCGGGATCACCTGGAGCCTGATGATGTTTACCCACACGATTATCAGCGCTGGGCTCTCTCGCACCACTAACCCAACAGTCTCCACCGCCGCATATGCAGTGGCCCTCAGCTTGGCGGCCATCGCGGAGGCCCCGTTAGTGATGCTCAGACAGACGGTGATGGCCAATGTCAGCAGCAAACAGACTTTTCTGGTGGTCAGGGCAGTAGCGCTGACCACCCTTGCCTTTTTTGCGGCCGTAGTGCTGTCCATCGCCTACGTGCCCGCCATCGGACGCTTGGCCTTTCAGCAGATCCTGGGCGTGAAGGATGAGCTCTTCTCTGCGACCGTACTCGCCTTTCGCGTGACCATGTTCCTGCCGCTGGTCAGCGGCCTGCGCTGTCTCTATCAGGGGCTGATCACGCAGCAAAGACGAACCAAGTATCTTTCCACCGGCATGTTCATCCGCGTGGGCTTCATGATCTTCCTGGTCTTCGGCTTCACTCGCTGGCGTTGGGTGGTCGGACCGCTGGTGGGAGCGATCGCCTTGGTCGGCGGCATCGGCGTGGAGGGACTGATGGCCTACTACTTCGGCCGCAACTTAGTTCCAGAGGGAGACGCGACATTAGTCAGCAACGACGTCTGGAAATTCTACCTGCCGCTCGTCGCCTCATCGCTATTGGTAGCCATGGGCAAACCGTTCATCAATGCTGGTCTCGCCCGCATGCCGGATGCGGCTGTCGGTTTAGCTGCTTTCAACGTGGCCTCTTCTCTCGCCTGGGTAATCGTCAGTCCCTCGCAGACAATGCATCAAGTGACGATGGTCTGCGGCAGATCAGTGGCCGATCGCCCGGTTGTGCGCCACTTTGCGACCATCTTCGCAGTTGGTTCGACACTGCTGTTGATGGCTCTAGCCTATAGTCCTATCGGTCGTTGGGTCCTCGGCGGGCTGATCAGCGTCCCGACTGAGTCACTGCCAGCTACCCTGAATGCCCTGCGCACACTCGCCTTCTTCCCGCTGATCATCTGCTGGCAGGAGTACAACACCGGCCTACTGCTGCTCGACCGCTCCACCCGATTGGTCAGCATCGGCAAAGCACTGAACCTTGCCTCCACCATCGGCTTTGTGATCTTCCTAGCTCCGACGCTGCCTGGAGCCATTGCCGCTCCCCTGGCGCAGCTGGTCGGCTTCACCTGCGAAGGCATCGTTCTCCATGGCGGACGTCTTTGGCTGGCCAAACGCTGGCCAGCACCCAGCGTCTCCTGATCTGCGGGGACGGTTCTCTGCCCCTCTAGTGGTACACCTCACCTGAGGAAGGAAGTGCAAATCATGGTAGACCAAAAGACGGGCACAAACGGCATGATCAGCTTCTTCGTTCCCTTAGGCGTAACAGCCAGCCTGATGATGTTCACCCATAGCATCATCAGCGCTGGACTCTCGCGCACCCTGAGCCCGGTCGTCTCGACGGCTGCACATGCGGTCGCGGTCAGTCTCTCAGACATGGCCGGCGGACCGCTTTGCCAGATTAGGCAGACAGCCATGGCACTGGTCGGCAGCCGCCAGTCGTTCCAAAGCGTGCGCCGCGTGTACATGCTGACCATGGGTGCGTTCATCGCCATCATGCTCGCCATTGCCTACCTGCCGGCCGCCAGCCGTCTGGTGCTGCAGCAGTTGCTGGGCGTGAAGGATGAACTCTTTCCCGCCACACTGCTGGCCTTCCGCGTGACCATGTTTCTGCCGCTGGTCAGCGGGCTGCGTTACCTCTATCACGGGGTAATCACGGCCCGCCGGGAGACGCGCTACATCTCCGCCGGCATGTTCTTCCGGGTGGGCTTCATGGTGCTGCTCATCTTCAGCATCAGTCGCTGGCAGTGGATCACCGGGCCGCTGGTCGGCTCAATCACTTTGGTCGGCGGAGTGGGCTTGGAGTGCCTGTTGGCTTATGTCTTTGGCAGAAGGCTAATTCCGGCAGGCGAGGCCATCATCTCGGACAACCAGGTCTGGCGTTTCTATCTGCCCCTGATCGCCTCGTCCTTCATCTTCACAGTGGGCAAACCATTCATCAACGCCGGATTGGCCCGCATGCCGAATGCCGCCGTCAACCTGGCTGCCTTCAGCGTGGCCTCATCATTGGCCTGGGTGATCATCGCTCCGTCGCAGACGATTCACATGCTGACCATGGTCTTCGGGCGCGATCCGCAGGATCGTCCCACAGTCAAGCGATTCAGCACCTTCTTTGCGGTCGGTTCTGCCACATTACTGTCACTGATCGCGTTCAGCCCGGCTGGAACCTGGGTTTTGACCAAGCTGGTGAGCGTGCCGGCCGAGACCTTGTCCGCCACGCTGCTGTCCATCCGCACACTTGCCCTCTTCCCACTGATCATCTGCTGGCAAGAGTACAACATGGGACTGCTCTTGCTGGAGCACTCCACCCGTCTGGTCAGCATTGGCAAGGCCCTGAACCTGGGCTGCACCATCGCCTTCGTGCTCTTCCTTGCCCCTGGCCTGCCCGGCCCCATCGCGGCGCCACTGGCCCAAATGGTCGGCTACACCTGTGAGGGCGCGTTGCTCGTCGCCAGCCGGCGCATGCAGCAGCGCCACCCGCAGCACCAGCAGAATATCGCCGCCTAATGGAACGGGGGGACAGTCCCCCCGTTCCATTTCTCTCTGCTCAGTCTGCTCTGGCGCCTGACTGCTTCAGGTCATAATACATCTGCCCGTTGGGGTAGAGCTCAGCAAACTGCACCTCCTTCAAGTCCACAACACCTTCGCCCCGAAAGTGCTCTTCCAGCCACTGGCGGTCCTTGCCGACTTCCCGCAGCTTGTCTTCGTCCACCAAGCCGTCAAGAATCAGTTCGACGCCTGGTGCGCTGCGCGTCATGTTCAGCCCCACGTCTTGCCTAGTCAGGCTCTCGGCCCAAGGCATCTTCTGCACGCTCAACTTGCCGCTCGTCTCCAAGACGGCAAACTCCACATCGGCCACTCGAAACACCTTCTGCGCCCGCAACATGGTACGCAGTTCATCCATGTTCAGGCGCTACTTGGCCATGTTCTCTCTGAGAATCTGGCCGTGGTTGATGATCGTCGTCGGTTCTCCGTTGATCAGCCGATGAGAGCGACGGCTCCTGAGCACTACCATGTCGGTGATCACCGTTAGCCCCGCCCAAGCTGCGATTGCCGCCAGCGCGTTTATCCAGTGTGGCAACTCACCTAGAACACCGTTAGCCGCGAGCGAACCGATGGCAATACCAGACACGTAGTTGAAGAAGGTCAACTGGCTGATTTGCTTCTTGCCTTCCCAGCGCGTGGCCAGCAGCAACGCCAAATACATTGCTGCTGCCTGCAACACCGTCTGCAATATCTGCATGTATATCACCTCAACCAGTATTCTCTGCAATCCGCCCGCTGACAAAACCATGGCCATTAGAGACCTGCCGATTGAGAGCAGGTCAGCGTGGAACGGGGGGACTGTCCCCCCGTTCCGTTCTTCGGCAGGAAAATGCGGGCGCAGAGCGCGAATAAACCGAAAAGCTCTCACGTCTATGCAGATGAAGCACACTGAAGGGAGGCGATGTCGTGTCTGAACTGCAAACGGATCAGTTGGTGGCTGATTTCCTGGCAGGGAAGCAGGCGGCAGCGGCGCACCTCCTGGAACGCTACGGCCGGGTGGCTTACGCGGCCATCACTTACCTGCTGCGCCGGCACGCTGATCGAGATGATGTTTATCAGGAGGCCTGCCTGCGCGCCTTCAGCAACCTGAAGAGCCTGGACAATCCGGCCGCCTTTGGCGGCTGGTTCAAGCAAATCGCCATTCGCACGGCCATCGACCATATCCGTCGCCAGCGGTTTCGCTTTGAGGCCCTAAACACGCAACTGCCTGACCCCAGCCCCGGCCCCGAGACCAATGTTCTGGATTCCGCAGTGCGCCGGCAGATGCGACAGGCAGTGGATCAACTGCCTGAGCACTACCGACAAGCAATCGTGCTGTTCTACTGGTCAGATTGCAGCTACCAAGAGATTGCCACAGCACTCGGCATCCCGCTCGGCACGGTCATGTCCAGATTGCACAAGGCCAAGAGCTTGCTTAGCCGAGCGTTGGGAGATCAGATGCTTTCACTGAAGGAGGGAGTCGAAAGATGGACTTAGAGCAACTGCTGCGGGACGCCAGACCTGAGGCGGCTCCCGACCTGTCAGAGCAAAATGCATTGATCTGCGAGGCACTGGGCAAGCAAGTGGACTCGGTCAACAGGCGTCGACGGAGCTGGCTGGGCCGCCTCGGTTCTCTCCTGGTGGAAGCGCCCATTCCCACTCTCACAACCGGCGCCGCTGTGCTCTCCTTCTTCCTGTGGCAGGCGGCGGTGCTGCTGGGAGAGGACGGCCTCTGGATCGGCCAGGCTGCGGCCTTCATCCTGAACAGGGGGGTATTGCCATGAGCTTCGGACGCTTTCTGCTGTTGTTGCTGACCCGCCCCCGTTTAGCTCTAGAGCAAGGGAGAGGACGTTTCTTGGTGGCCAGTTTGGTCATTGGTAGTCTGGCAGGTGGCACTTCTGCCTATCTCTTCCGGCTGCTTTCGGGCTCTCCCATACCGATTAACATGCTCAAGCTGATCATCGTCAACCTACTTTCATTTCTGGCGCTTAGTCTGTGCTATCACGTAGTGGCGCGGCACTATTCCGGCAGTGCGGCCCCGTGGTCGGAGTTTGCCAGCCTGTTCGGGTTCGCTGCTCTGCCGAGCGTACTCTCCGGCCTGCTCACATCTGCAATCATGCAGTTCGTCACGATGCGCAGCCCCTACTATCCAGGACTCGTTTCCTTCGGAACTGGGTGGTTCATTGTCTCTGCCGCCTTTTCCGTAGCGATGGGCATCGCCGGCATTATCTATCAGGGACTGGTCATTCAAACCGTGCATCGCCTGCCCTGGAAGCAGGTGTTAGCCACCTTGGCCGTCGTCTGGCTGGCAGAAGAGCTATTGCTCAGCCCTCTGGTCCAAGTCAACCTTTCCCTTTCCAAGCTTTCCTGGGAAGCAGGCGCTCTGATGACCGAAGGTGTGAGCAAGGTGGATGTGAGCACAAACCTCTACTGCAGCCTGGAAACGCACCGGCCAACCTTCGGGATTGGCGAACTGGTTTTGGTCAACATCCCGCGGCTAACCATCAACCGGCGCTACTATTCCAATGTGCCGATCAAGTCTTGGACTGTGTTGGCCGAGATCGTGGCCGGCCCAGGCGAGACGGTGGAGCTGCAGTCCGGCACCCTGCTGGTGAACGACAAACTGGTATCTCAGCCGGCATCTCCTCTCCCCTACCTGACCATGGAGGCGAGGGAACTACGCCCGAATCAATACTTCATCTACTTCCGCAGCCCCGAGGCCTTGGGCAAGAGCGTCAGCCCGGAGCAACTGCTGCTCAACAAGACGGACATCCTGGCCGCAGTGCCAGAGTCCACCCTTGGCTACCTGGAGTGGCAATTACGCTGACCAGGGCACAGCTGAAGCTCTAAAACAGCCTAGAAATACCCCTGTGCTGCCAAGCAGTGCGGGGGTTGCCTCTTCTTCCAGGTGTGCGCACTCATCCACGCGCGGCAAAGCAGCGATGATGGCAGGAGGATGGCATCTCCTGTAGAACCATTGGGAGAGGTGATCTGCATGCAACTGGGGAAGTTGGTGGGCAAGGGACGCACGGCGGAGGTTTATCAATACGGAGAGGGTAAGATCGTCAAGCTTTTCCTGGATTGGTGCCGCCCCTCATGGGTGGAGCGAGAGTACAAAGCAGCCTGTGTGGTTCAGTCCACGGGGCTGTCGGTTCCCCAGGCGAGTGAGTTGGTGGAAATTGACGGTCGGCGGGGCATCGTCTATCAGTATGTTGCTGGTCCCACTCTGCTCGGGACGATGACCAGCAAGCCCTGGACTCTGTTTGCGGCGGCACGGTTGCTGGCTGAAGAGCATGCCCTGATTCATGGCAAGCAAGTTTCTGGATTACCAACACAACGGGCGTTGCTGCAGCGCGAGTTGGCGGAAGGGCCGAATATACCGCGGGACGTACGCGAGCGGTCATTGGCGGTGCTTGACACGTTGCCGGACGCAGCACAGCTTTGTCACGGCGATTACCATCCGGACAACATCATCATGTCGCCTCGGGGACCGATGGTCATCGACTGGAGCAATGTCACCTGCGGCAATCCGCTGGCAGATGCGGCTCGCACCTTGCTGATGCTCGGATCGCCCTATTTACCGCCGGAGACCCCTGCCAAGCCAATTATCCGCGCGATGCGACAGCTCTTCCGCCGCGCCTACCTGAGCAACTATCTGCGATTGACCGGCGCTTCTCTGGACGAGGTGCGGCGCTGGCTGATTCCGATGGCGGCCGCGCGCCTAGAGGATCGCATTCCAGAGGAGCGAGAATATCTGCTGGTAATGCTGAGCTTATGAGATCACCAAGGGTGGTACGAGGGGACAGACCCCTCGTACCACCCTTTGCTCGTCAGTTGTACCTTCCATGCGCATTTTTCCAGTGATCTGCCACCGCCAAGAAAGCGTCGTAACCGTTATCTCTGATGTAGCTGATAGCCTGACGGTATTTTCCGTATTTCTGCCCCTGTTTGTCGTGAAAGTTGGTGATGATCTCACACCCCGGATACTCTGCACAATCGGCGCAGGAGGATAGTTGCTTGTTCAGGCAACAGATTTTGATCTTACACTTTGCCTTGGACAGGTCTCTCTCCAGAGTGGCGTAGCCGAGCTTACACCCACGGCACTGTTGCGCAGCAAAGGGCCTGCAAGTTCGGCAATAGGCACCGCAGCATCCAATCTCTTCTTTGGACAACGCCAACCCCTCCCATCTCACAACATCGTTATATCAAAGATTAGCTGCCCTAACCAGATCCTTACCGCATAATTCCATTCCCCCAAAAGCGAACATATGTGCTATAATTGCATCATAACCGAACGAGTGTTTGCATATACTATGCAAGATCGCAGCTAGCAGGGAGTCAAGTCTCAAAGAATGTAGGGTTAGTTGATCCCGGGAATCAATTGGACTAAAACTTGACGCCGCGCGATATTGACGGAGTACTAGACTACGCTTTGGGGGGACAAAGATGTCCAAACGGTATCGTGACCAAATCGAGATGAGCATCTCTCCGGCCAAACGGCCGGAGGCTTTTGTCTGGAGGGGACGGCATTACCAGATCGAATCAGTGCTCAAACGCTGGACGGTGAGTGGCAATTGGTGGCGCCAGCAAGCGGTAGAAAGCTTGCATGCGGTGGTGGCTGCCAAATGTGCTGGCCAGGTGGGACAATACGAACTGGTCTATGAGACCGGCAAGCGCCAATGGTACCTGCGCTGTATCTATGACTGAAAGCGGTTTTGTCCATCTGCACGTTCATTCCAACTTCAGCTTCAAGGATGCCACTTCCCACCCGGAGGAACTGATCAAGGCAGCCGCTTTCTACGAAATGCCCGCCGTGGCACTAACAGACCATACCACCTTGGCCGGGGCCATCCGTTTCTATCGCGCCGCCAAAAATAGCGGCGTACGCCCGATCGTGGGCACTGAGCTGCAATTGGACAGCGGTCACCATCTGACACTGCTGGCGGAGGATCTGAGCGGCTACAGCAGCCTCTGTCGCCTGCAGAGCAGGCTGCACCTGGAGCAACCGGGGAAAACGCCCGAGGCCAATCTGGAGCTAATTGAGCGTCACCGGGAGGGGTTGATCTGCCTGAGCGGCTGCGCTCACTCGCGCCTGAGCGCAGATCTGCAGAGCGACCGCCGCCTGGATGCGCTCCACTGGCTGCAATCGCTGCAGGAGATCTTCCCCGGAAGCTGCTATGTTGAACTGGAGAACCCACTGCTGCCGGAGAGCCCCAAACTGATGCGGCAACTGGCGGAGCTTGGGCGCGAACTCAGTTTGCCGCTGGTTGCGAGCAACAATGTCCATTTCCTGCGCCGGGCAGATCATCCGGTACGCGACCTGCTCACCTGCATGGGAGAGAACATCAGCATCTATCAACCGCACGAACGACGGCACCCAAACGATCAACGCTACTTCAAGGGGCCAAAGACGATGGCCAAGCTGTTTGCAGATTACCCGGAAGCCGTGCAGAACACCCTGCTCATCGCCGAACGCTGTCAACTCAAGCTGCCACTGGGTGAGTACCGCTTCCCTCTCTTCCCTCTGCCGCCAGATCAAACAGCAGCCAGCTACTTGCGCCAACTCTGTGAGCAAGGGGCCAAGGAGCGCTACCGGCGCATCACCCGCGCGGTGAGCGCCCGCCTCAATCACGAGCTCGGCATCATCGAGCAACTCGGCTTCTGCGAATACTTCCTGGTGGTCTGGGACATCGTCAACTTTGCCAGGCGAGGCGGCATTCGCTGTGCCGGGCGCGGCTCCGCCGCCGACTCCCTGGTGGCCTACCTGCTCGGCATCACTCCGGTCGATCCGATCGCCCATAGCCTGCTGTTTGAGCGCTTTCTCAATCCTGAACGCAAGGGCATGCCGGACATCGATCTGGACATCGACTCCAACCGGCGAGACGAGGTGCTGAACTACGTCTACCAGACCTATGGCGCCGACCATGTGGCCATGATCGGCACCGTGAACACCATCTCCGCGCGCAGCGCCCTGCGCGAGGTGGCCAAGGCTCTGGACTTGCCGAAGGAGGAAATCAGCCGCCTGGCCCGCTTCCTGCCGCACATCGCAGCCGATCACATGGAGCAGGCCATCGCCAATCTGCCGGAGCTGCAGGGCGAATTCCCCAAGGGCGAGCCTTGGGATACTCTGATCCGATTCTGCCAGGTGATGAACGACTACCCGCGCCATCTGAGCGTGCATCTAGGGGGAGTGGTGATCAGCCGCGAGCCGATCAGCGATCTGGTGCCGCTACAGTGGAGTGCCAAGGGAGTGATCATCAGCCAATATGACAAAGACGACATCGAGGCTCTGGGCTTGGTGAAGATGGATTTGCTCGGCCTGCGCATTCTCTCGGCAGTGGACGAGACAGTGCGCAACTTGGCGGCAGACAACATCAAAGTGGACTTGGAGCACCTGTCGCTCACCGACCCAGCCGTCTATGCCCTGCTCCGCTCCACCAAGACAATTGGGCTGTTTCAACTGGAGAGTCCGGGCATGCGTGAGCTCTTAGGCAAGCTGCAGCCGACGGAGTTTGAGGACATCATCGCCAATATCTCCCTGATGCGCCCCGGGCCGATGCAGGCGAATATGGTCTCACCCTTTGTCCGCCGACGGCATGGCGAAGAAACAGTCGCCTTCCCTCATCCCTGTTTGGAGCCGATCCTGCGCTCAACCTACGGGGTGATCATCTATCAAGAACAGGTGCTGCAAGTGGCCAGTGCTTTAGCAGGGTTTAGCCTGGGGCAAGCTGACCTGCTGCGCCGCTTCATGACGCATGACCGCTCACCCGAGGAGATAGGCAAGCTGGAGAACGAGTTCGTGCAGGGCGCCGTTGCCCGCGGGGTGACAGAGGCGGTGGCCACGGAAGTTTTTCGCCAACTGGCGGCCTTCGCCGCCTATGGCTTCAACAAGGCACATGCGGCTACCTTTGGCTTAACCGGTTACTATACGGCCTATTTGAAAGCTCACTACCCCGCCTATTTCCTGACCGCCTTGCTGAACAACCAGCCGATGGGCTTCTATCCGCCTCGAGTGCTGCTGCACGAGGCGCGGCTGCTGGGCATGCCGATTCACCCGCTCGACATCAATGCCAGTAAGGCTCACTGCACAGTGGAAAGAGGCGGCATTCGCGTCGGCCTGAAATATCTGCAGGGACTGAATGAGCAGCAGATCGCCGACATCCTGCGGGTACGCGATGAAAGGCTATTCACTTCCTTCCAGGACTTCATGTGGCGCGTCAGTCTGCCGGAGCGAGCAATGCAAAACTTGATCAAAATCGGGGCTTTCGACTCCGTCTCCGGCGGCATGCATCTGCTGCGGGAACTGCCGATCTATTACGCGCAGGGCAGGCAGCATCCGGAAGGGCAGTTCACTCTGGCTCTGCCTAGCAACAACAACACGCCGCAGCCAAGTCCGCAGCAAATGAACCTCAGCCAACGTATCTTCACTGAACTGGAACTGACCGGCCTTTATATCTCTGCTCACCCGCTCTGCCTCTATCGACCGCAACTGCAGCGCTTCGGCGCGGTGGACAGCCGCCTGTTGCGCTCGCATCAGGACGGAGACCGGGTGCGGGTGGCCGGCATCGTCGTCTCCCGACAGACCCCACCCACCAAGAGCAAACAGCGGGTGATCTTCCTGACCATTGAGGACGAGGTGGGCTTAATCGATGCAGCCGTCTTCTCGCACGTGCAACAAAAGTACGCCCAAATCGCGCTCGGCTGCGCCCTGCTACTAATCGAGGGCACTGTGCGCAAGACCGGGCCAGAGAGTATCAGCCTGACTGCAGAACACCTCTATGATCTGCGGAGACTAGGGAAATAAGACGGGCAGCCACGCCGACGAGGTCAGAGTGGCTGCCTACCGTTAACTGCTATTTCTTCTGCGGAACAAAGGGAACTACTCGCTGCGCCAGATTCACCACCGGCATTGTCTGTAGCCAGACCTTCCCCGGGCCTTTCAGCCTGGCCAAAAACAGTCCTTCCCCGCCAAAGAGCACATTCTTGAAACCGGAGACGGTCTCGAGCGAGAACTCCACCGATGGCTCAAACATGGCGACGTGACCGTTGTCCACCAGCAACACTTCGCCAGGCTGCAGATTCTGCTCCACCACTGCCCCGTCTATCTCCAAGAAGGCCACGCCGGGACCGGTCAGCTTCTGCAGGACAAACCCCTCGCCGCCGAACAACCCTGAACCCAACCGGCGCTGCAGATGCACGCCGAGAGCGACCGAGCGCTCGGCACAAAGGAAGGCCCGCTTTTGGCAGATGATCGTCTGCCCAGGGCCGAGCTGCACCGGCATGATTGAGCCTGGGAAGCTGGAGGTGAAGGCTAGCCTGGCGCCTCCCTGCTTGGCAGTGAAAGTCACCAAGAACATCGACTCTCCTGACACGGCCCGGGCCAACCCCTTGAACAGTCCGCCCTCCATGTTCGTCTCCATGACAACGCCCTCAGTCATCCATGCCATGCCGCCGCTCTCGGAGAAGATCTGCTCCCCCCGCTCCAACTCGATTGTAACGACAGGCAAGTTGCCTCCAGCAATCTCATACTTCATTCCGGACACCGCCTTCCCCAGGATTTCTCATATCCCTATTCCCGATCTGTCGACAATATCCCTCCGAAAGAACCTTCATTTGCGGAGGGAGCAGCTGCCGATCGCGAGCCGAAGCTAGCGTGCCTGCGCTTCCCGACAGACTTCGCAGAGTGTTCGCAGTTTTTGTCCAAGATTAGTACCATGATCAGCAAGCAAATGCTATAGTTTAGGAGAAATGCAATCCACATTTGTCTGTATAAGGAGTGGATTTGGTGCGCCGACGTATCGTCTGGTTGGTGATGCTTACCTTTCTCGTGCTGGTCACGGGCATACATTCCTACTACACATGGATTAGGCTGCCTGATGCCGGAGAATATGAACCGATTGCGGCGGATGGAAAGCTGCGCATTCTGGTGCTCGGGGTGGACCCGGGTTGGACTGCGCCCGGCAAACCGGGCATTGGCCGTAGCGATACCCTCATGCTGGCCACCTATGACCCAAAGGGCGGCGATGTCAGCTTGCTCTCCATCCCGCGGGACACGCGCGTGGAGATTCCGGGGCGCGAGGGCATGCACCGCATCAACAGTGCCTACGCCTTCGGCGGCGTGGAGCTTGCCCGGCAGACGGTGCGGGATTTTCTGAACATCCCCATCAACTACTACGTCAAGGTCGATGTCACTGGCTTTGCCCGGCTGGTTGAAGCCATCGGCGGCGTGCCCATCGATGTGGAGAAGGACATGGACTATGATGACTACGCTGGCAATCTGCACATTCACCTGAAGAAGGGACCCCAAACGCTAAATGGCGAAGACGCACTGGGCTATGTACGCTATCGTCATACTGACAGTGATCTGGCCCGGGCCAAGCGGCAGCAGAAGTTCATCGCGGCGGCCATCAAGCAAGTGCTGAAACCCGTCAACTTGCTGAAGATAGGCGAACTGATGAACATCGCCTTTGAGACGGTGCAGACCAACATTCCATTGACCACCATTCTGCGCTACGCGCCGGACATCTCCTCGCTCAAGGACAGCATCACCTCCTTCACGGTGGAAGGAACGGACAAATACATCGACGGTGCCTATTACTTCATCCCCGATCGGGACAAACTCGATCAGATGGTACAGGATTACCTCGCTTCGGACACGGATCGCAGCGCCAACGCCGCAGTCAAGGTGACGGTCCGCTACGGCAATGGTAGCCACAAGAGCGCTGACCGGGTAGCGGCGACGTTGCAGAAGCTTGGCTTCCAGGTTCCCTACATCACGGCTGCCGATGACGATGACTACCAGGTGACGCAGGTGTTCAGCCTGACGCGGGCCATGGGGGATGCGGCTGTGCGGGTGGCGGAGGCCATCTCCGCGACGGAAGTGCTGCTCGATCCGTCAGCCGGCACTGGCGTGGATGTGGTTGTAATCGTCGGACGGGACATGCTGCCCTAGATAGCGGCGACAGCTCAGCCCGTCGCAGGGGAAAGGCACGGTCGCGGCGAATGGTGAAGAGGTTGTTCCAACAAGACAGATTGAAGGAGGCAAACCCTGTGCAGGAATCTCTGCAGATCGCCATCTTTGCCGGTGGCTGTTTTTGGTGCATGGTCTCTCCCTTTCATGTGCTGGAAGGCATCACCGAGGTGAAGTCCGGTTATATCGGCGGGCACGTGGAGAACCCAACTTACGAGCAAGTGAAGGCGCAGACATCCGGTCACTATGAGGCGGTGCACATCGCCTATGACCCAGAGGTGATCAGCTACCAGAAGCTATTGCGCGCCTTCTGGATGCAGATCGATCCGACTGACGACGGCGGTCAGTTCCATGACAGAGGACCGTCATACCGGACCGCCATTTTCTACACCACACCCGAACAGCAGGCGGAGGCGGAAGCTTCGCTGGCGGCATTGGATGCATCTGGCCGTTTCCCTGACCCAATCGTCACTAAGGTCCTCCCTGCCACCACCTTCTACGACGCGGAGGATTATCACCAGGACTTCTATCAGAAGCAGCCGGTGGAGTATAAGCAGGACCGTAGGATTTCGGGGCGAGATGAGTTTATCAAGCAGTACTGGGGCGAGGAATACTGGCAGATCTTCGAATGACCGCAGGCGGAATGCCGTGAGTGAAGTAGCACGCAGGCGGCTCCTGCGAGACAGCCTAAAGCAAGAAGCAGTCGCGGGGCCCTCGCGGCTGTTTCTTGATCTATTCGTGGCCGATGGAAGACACACTTTCGGGTGTGTATCGTACCTCGGCATTGTTGCTGGTCACCAAGTCCTCCCGGATGACGGCACCGCTGGAGCGATCCACGACCTGACGCCAGATCTGATTGCGTCGGTACCATCCGCCATTGCGGTGCTCAAAGGCGTGTTCGCGCTCAATCACATGATAAGTCTGCTCCTGTTCCCGGGTGCAGCGCACTTCTCCACGCAGGTGCCGATCGGTCAGCCAAACCTTCAGCTGATAGGTGTCGGCAGTGTCATTTCGGAACTGCAAGTCGACGTAGTTGTAGAAGACGGTCGCCCCGCTGCCAAAGGGCAAGACGCGCCCGTCGTCTGGAAAAGGATCGAAGCCATGATGGTGTCGCTCGGTGATGGTCAACGGAGTGTGCAGCGCCATCCAGTACAGCAGATTGGACAACTGGCAGAGGCCTCCGCCAATGCCCTGCATCACCTCGCCGCGCGAAAGTAACATTCCCATCAGATAACCTTGGCGTTTGGTAGGCAATCCGACCAGCTTCCAGAAGGAAAACGCTTCGCCCGGCCGGATGAGCACACCATCGATCTTCTCCACGGCCAACTGCAGATTCTTCACCTTGTTCAGCTGCAACTGCACATCGGATGTGCCAAGCTTGCGAATCAGCACTGATTGGTGCGACTTGACCCGAACCGGTAGATCTGGCGCAAACGAGCCGCAAAAGCGTTGACCAGGTCTGTGCCACCGGACAAAGCGGCGCAACCGCTTCTGTTGTGAATGTCAATCGAAAAGTTGACCACCGCGCTAATCCAAAAGTTGACCACCCCAGCATGGGTTACGAGAGGTGATGGGACCCGTCAGGGTCCCGCAAGCAGGGGCAATCGAATCGATCTGCTTGATGGGAGGGGCACAGGGATTAGGCTATCCTGGCCAGCAGGCTCCCCTGACCCACAAAAGGCACTTCATCGGCGAGGGGGACCTGCTGGCCAGAGCCTGAACAAATCCCTGCGCGGGTTCCTGCCGTCAATCGGAACTATTCGTACCCTGCTTGCCCATCGCTGACGATAGGTACTGTTGCGCGCTTCTGGCTTTCCTTGAAACGGTAGGATTCACCGGTGAAGAGCAGCACATGGGAGTGATGCGTCAAGCGATCAAGCAGCGCGTTTGTTAGGGTAGCGTCACCGAACACCTCCCCCCAGCGTGAGAATTCCAGATTGCTGGTCACAAGCAGGCTGCCCGTCTCATATCGCTCGGCACAGAATTGGAAGAGCAGAGGGCCGCCGGGGCCGAGGCCCAGATAGCCAAGCTCGTCCAAGATCACCAGGTCAACCTTTTGCCAGGACTTCAAGTAGCGGGGTAGGCGGTATTCCTGCTGCGCCTGCAGCAGCTCTTGCGCCAAGGTGATCGCTTGAATGAAACGAACCCGGTAACCCGCCTGAATAGCCGCAATCCCCAAAGCGATGGCAATGTGGGTCTTTCCTGTTCCGGAGTTGCCGATCAGCAGCAGGTTTTCTTTGGCTCTGATGAAGTCCCCGCGAGAGAGATCGACTATCTTAGCCTTCGGGAGAGACGGCGTAGCTGTGAAGTTAAAGCTCTCTAGCGTTTTAACCTGAGGCATTTTTGCCTGGGCGAGCCGTGTCCTCAGTCTGCTTTCGCGCCGTGACTGCACCTCGTGAGACAAACAGGCTAACAGAAACTGCGACGGATGGAGTCCCTGTTCCAGAGCCTCCCGGGCCAATGAACTATGGACTTTCCTCACTCCCGGCATCTTCAGTTCGCGACAGAGGATATCTATCTGGGCATCAAAAGCGTTCATTGGCCGGCCTCCTTGATCAGCAGATCATACTGATTGAGGTTAGGCGTTGGTAGAGTCAACTGCAGTCTTTCTGGAACTTGGATGGTGTGCGCTGGGCCACGCACTTTGGAGAGCAGCAACTGCCTGACCACCGTCGCTGTAGGTCGGCCCATGTCCAGTGCTTTTTCAAGGGCTACTGTTAGATCCTCCAGCGCAAACTCCCTGGCCAGGAGCAGGATACGGGCGAACTCCTTGTATCCGGCCTGCCGTAGGCCAAGCTCATTTCGCGCTCGGATGAAGGCTTCTGGCATGCTTCTTAGGAACTTGGCCCGAGAGGCAGCCCGCATCTTCTGCTCTAAAGGCCCCAGATAATGCCGAAAGTCCATCACGAAGTCCCCCCGCTGAAAAGACCGGGGATGGCTGGCAAGCAACCGACCCTGGTCACACAGATCGACCCTCTCTGGATATGCATCCAACCTCAGAACCCTGCCGACGAACTCGCTCGGAGCTGAGTATTTCACTCGCAAATGACTGACCAGGCAGAGCTTATCCACCAACACCGCCGTGCTAATACAGGCCCGGAATCCATCATTGGCTGGTCGAAGCGCGGCCTTTTCCTGTTCCCAATCATCACTCAAGCGGTGCTTCTCCCGTTCGCACCACGCAGCCAGGATGGCATTCAGTTCGTCAAGGGAGGCGACATCGGGAACCGGCACCAAGGTATTGCGGCGGCAATAGCCGACTAGGTTCTCAACCGCCCCTTTCTCATTGCCCTTGGCTGGATTGCAGAACTCACTGTCAAAGAGATAGTGGGCCCTGAGACTTGAGAACAGATTCGTCTCTTGCCGTTCTGGCCCACCGAGCAGTTTCTTGACTGTGATACTGGCATTGTCGTAGCGACAGCGCAGTGGAACCCCTAGGTCTGTGAATGCCCGAACATGGCCATCCAAGAAACACTCCATCTTCTCGGAACGGTAGGCATAGACGAAGGGCACTTTGCTAGCACGTAACCGCAAACAGAACAGGTGGACCTTGCTCTCCTTTCCGTTCAGCAGGATGGTGGCCTGGCCGAAATCCACCTGCGCCTCCTCGCCGTAGCCGGCATCTTGTGGTATGTAAGCTTCTGACGGGACGGCTCTTAGAGCACCAACCGTGCGACGCACGGTTGATTGCGCCCCCCTAAAGTCGTACTCCGCCACCAAGCGGTCGTAGATGCGACGGGCGGTGTGCCGCTGCTTCTTCGGAGCATGCTTGTCTTGTTCAAGCCACTCCGAGATGACTTCTATGTAATCCTTCATGACTGGCATGGGTTGTCTGGCACGCGGCTTGTATTTGGGCACGTCCGCATCTTTTAGGGCCTCGCGGATGTACTGCCGAGAGCGTCCAGTCTCCCGCGCAATCTTCCTGATTGACCACCCTTCTCGAAAATGCTGTTTTCGGATAGACTCTTTAGTGACCATCTTATGCACAACCTTTCCTCCTGTCCTCTTGCTGTCTCTCAACTACAAGAGTAACAGGGTGATGTGCTAAGGTGGTCAACTTTTCGGTTAGCGTTTTCCTTCAAAGTGGTCAACTATTACGTTAGCAAACACA
>JAEZJZ010000075.1 GCA_023436245.1 Bacillota bacterium
ACCCACCAAACCAGCCTCTTTTCGTTCCGCTAAATCAGACGCGCAGGGTCTTCCAGTGACCAGTGCGATAACGCATCCAAACCAACACGCTGCGCAGCACCAGGTCAGCAGACATGGCGATCCAGGCTCCCATCAAACCATAGTCCAGGGTGATACAAAGCACGTAGGCTACCGCCAAGCGCACACACCAGATGCCAATGGTGGTGATGATCAGCACCCAACGAGTATCTCCTGCTCCACGCAAGGCCCCAGCAAAAACCATGGATGCTGCCAGGAAAGGCTGGCTGACGGCGATCAAGCGCAGTACCGAGCTGGCCATCCTGATCACCTCTGGGTCATCGGTGTAAAGTCGTACGAAAGCATCAGGTATCAGGAAGAAGAAGATGCCCACAAAGCCCATGATCACGGCGGCAATCTTCACGCACTCATAGCCGCTGTGTTCGGCTCGCTCGGGCAGTTTGGCGCCAAGGTTCTGCCCAATCAGGGTTGTGGCCGCCATGGCAAAACCGAAACCCGGCATGAAAGAAAGAGACTCGGCATTGTTGGCAATGCTGTGGGCCGCGTAGGCGAGAGTTCCCAGGGACGAGACCACTCGAGAGAACAGCAACTGCCCGCCACGCATTACCAGTTGCTCCAACATAGCCGGGATGCCGATGTTCATCATGCGCTTGATCGCAGGCCAATCCAGCTGCCAACGATCGCGCAGTGAGATGTGCACGATCAACTTGCCGGAGATCAGTACACGCAGAACTAGGATACCGCCGACCAAACGGGACAACGCGGTAGCCGCCGCCGCCCCGTTCACTCCCAACGCCGGAAAACCGAACTTGCCGGTGATCAACAGGTAGTTAAAGACAACGTTGACCAAATTAGCGACGATGTTCACACGCATTGGGGTCTTGGTATCGCCTGCTCCCCTGAGCACGCCGTTCATGATCATGGAGACGATGGCAAATCCAAAGGTGCTGGTGGAGATGCGAATATACGACGCACCGATAGCCTTAACCTCTGGGTCAGCGCCCATCCAGCCCATCACATACGGTGCAGCCACAAAGGCCAAGGCCGTAAACAAGAGTGACAAGATCACGGACAGCAGGAAGGACTGCCTGGCCATCAAGTTGGCTTCCCTGTGTTCCGACGCCCCAATATGGCGCGCTACCAACGCGGTTGAACCCACACTGATGGCGGAGAAAGCGGCCATGGCGAAGAAGACTGGTGAGTTGGACAAACCGATAGACGTGATGGCAGCGGGACCAAGCCCGCCAACCATGATCATGTCAGCCATACTGACAAAGGTCATCAACATGTTTTCCACGATCACCGGCCAGGCAAGCCGATAGATCGACTGCCGCATCTCCCGGTTGCTGAGGGCCGGTTGAGCACTCTCCTGAACTAGCGCTGCGTTCGCCTCTGCCAGATTAATCCCCCCTCACTACTTGGGTGCACAGAACTGCCTTCTACTAGCACTCTATCAACCCAACAAAACTATCGTGCAGCGTCAAGTCTCTCTCCATAGATTTCGGGCTCCATTGACCCGACGATTTGCAGTTGGAGAGCTAGAGACCGGCGCCCTACTAGTCTACCAGCCGAAGCTAATCTTGTCGATAATTTCGAGAGTCGATATTGTTCTGGCTAGTGCCTGACTCGTTCCTCGGAATCGCCGGCCATCCAATTATTCGACTATTCCTATGTGAAGAATTACACTATTGACACATAGAACCCTTAGTATATAATTTCACATGTAGGGAATACACATATTTTAAGGGGGAGAACATTCAATGAAGAGGCTTCTATCTGTTGTTGCGCTCAGTTTGGTTCTGCTGGTCAGCTTGGCTGGCTGCACACAGGCTCCGGCCGCTGTTGAACCTGTCAAGATGGGCCGCGTTGAGTTTGCTGCACACGGAACCAAGTGCTTCACCGTCACCGTTGTCGCCATGCAGGGAGACAAGATTGTCGGCGTTTCCATCGACGAGTATCAGTTCATGTCCAAGGAGACCGCAACCGGCGTTCCTAACTCTGATGCCGATTTCGGCACCAACTACCCGGAGGGAATGGTTCTCGTCTCCAAGGTGACCAACAATGAGACCTACAGCGCCAATATGGCCAAGGCCGGTTCTACAGTCAAGATCGCTGACAACTTCGCAGCTATCGAAGACTACGCCACTGGCAAGACCATTGCCGAGTTGGAGACTTTGGCTGGCAAGAGTGCAGAAGAAGTGGTTGACGCAGTGACCGGCGCCACCTTGACCGACACTCCTGGCTACCTCAACTCAGTGATCGCTGCCGCTAAGGCCGCTAAGTAAGCAGACCGTACAGAGAAAGGACCGACTCGCGAGAGTCGGTCCTTTTTTCACGCCTCTACCCGTCTGACCAACTGCAGGGCTTGCTCCACCGCCCAGGCCTGATGCTCCAGGAACAGCGATGCGATGCATTGCTCTGCATCCATCCAGACCAGTTCGTGGTCGGCTTCCTGGGGTGCAGCCACCTGACCGAGCGACCTGGCCAAGTAGAAGTAGCCAACCCCGTGCATGTAGTAGCCCAAAGTATCTGACCAGTGGTACTTGTCCCCTTTGCCGATGAGTGGACCGACCTCGACCGCCAGCCCGGCCTCCTCCAGGCATTCCCGCCGGATGCAATCAAGGTGGCTCTCCCCTTCATCGATACCACCGCCCAGCAGGAAGTGCCCAGTAGAGGTCCTCACCACGGGAACTTTCAGCTTCTCATCAAAGATGATGGCGTATGCACCCACCCGATCCCGGTACTCCACTCCGACCAGTTTCTCTCCAAACGATCTCTCAAGCATTGCCTTCCGCCTTTCTGCATGCATCCCATCAGCACTGCACAGGTTCATTGTGCGCACTGCTTGCGTGCCTTGACCAGCAACATCATCGGCCGCCGCATTTCATCTGCCATGCCCGGAGTGTCCATCATGTCAGCACGCGGCTTGGCTTCCTCAACGGCCTCCACCCTGAATCCAGCGTTAATTAGCCCCATCAGGATTTGGGTCAGAGTATGGTGCTGCTTTCTGACGTCTCGCCCGAGGAAACGGGTGACTCTCTCTCCAGGATAGAAGTAGTCATTGACCGGCCAGAACAGGGGCCGACCGTCGGAATCATAGACCCAATCCTGATTCACCCCAGCCGTGAAGACAGGGTGTTCCATGTTGAGCAGGAAAACGCCGTTCGTCCTCAATGTATGGCAGATCTTTCTCAGAATCGCGTCAAGGTCTGCAACATAATGGAGCACCAAGTTGGAGATTACACAATCATACGTGTCTGCTGGATAGTCATAATCGTCAAGACTGCAGACTTGATAGGCTATCTTGGGGTCAGGATTTCTCACCTTCGCCTCCTGGATCATCTTCTCGCTCAAGTCGATGCCCAGCACCTGCTTTGCTCCGTCTTCCACGGCATATTTACAGTGCCAACCATATCCACAACCCAGGTCAAGTACGTCCATGCCGCTGAAGCTTGGAAACAGGGCCCTGAACTGAAGCCATTCGCCCGCCCCAGCTAATCCCCGCTGACTGCGTGACATCTTCGCATATCGGTCGAAGAACGACGGGTCATCATAAACGTTGCTCATCCGCCTATCACCTTCAACTCCGCAAAACCTTCTCCATTGGCTTGCCCTTTGCCAACTCGTCAACCAGTTTGTCCAGCCAGCGAATCTTCTGCATCAGCGGGTCTGCAACTTCCTCGACGCGGACGCCACAAACGACTCCCGTGACTTTGGGGGCATTTGGGTTGATTTGCGGAGCTTCGGCAAAAAAAGTCTCATAACTGGCGCCCTTATCGATCTGTGCCTGCAAGCCCTGTTCGTCATACCCCGTCAGCCAATGAATCACAGCATCAACTTCTGACTTGGTGCGCCCCTTGCGCTCTGCCTTCTGCACGAGTAGCGGGTAGACCCTCGAAAAGGCCATCTTGTACACGCGCTCGTTTGTCATCAAGCATCCCTCCCTTTCGTTTGCTGCTCTATCCGCCACCGTACGATGTCGGTGATCAGTTCGTAATCTATAGGTTTGCCCAGAGACAGCTGAATCGCTCCCTTGGAGGTCTTGTAACCTGCAAGCCGCTCCGCGAACTCGGACGTAGCTTCGCCACCGGGATACAATCCGATGTGTTTCTTGAAGGCAGCAAAGTGGATCAGGTTCTCGCCCTGCCAGAATGTCGGCATCTGCCACGAGATCTTCTCGGTCGCTCCCGGCGCGGCCGCACGGATGGTTTGGCGGATTCTCTGCAACAGAGGTTGCACATCTTCCGCTTGCGCGGCGATATACTCGTCAATAGTGCTTGGTTTCACGCAGAAGTGAGCTTGTTCCATGCTCTTGAACTCACGACCACAGGTTGGGCATTTCCACATTTCATTCACTCTCCTGGTCACGTGATGTATCCAAGAAAAGGGTAGAGCCTTCCTGGACGGCGAACCAGTCACGCCGACCGACTCCGACACCTGTTGCACCAGCTCCGTCGCAGACGCCTGTTTGGCAAGTAACGCTTTACTGCTGGTGCCCAGGGCGGCCAGCGCCCAATCATCCCTGAGCCCGGAGAAGGCGCCTGCGGGAGAGTTTCTTGGCTGATTATACCACGTGACAACGCTGTTAGCCAAAGGCGCGTGAGTCAGAGGGACGGACTGTTGACTCAACTCACTGCTCAGCTAGACTGATACTCCTCGTTACCTCAAGCCCGTGATTGCTGTCGCTAAAGCGGCCGCAAAGCGCAAGAAAGGGGACCGGCTCTCACGAGTCGGTCCCCTTTTTCACGCCTCTGCCTGACCAGCTGTGGAGCCTGCTCCACCGCCCAGGCCTGCTGCTCCAGGAAGAGCGAGCCAAGGCACGGCCCTGCGTCCAGCCAGACCAACTCGCGGTCGCTGCCCCGGGTGCTGCTACCGGGCCGAACGCCAAGTAGCAGCGTCCTACACGCGCTAGATCAGCTTGGATTGCCTGAGCAGTCGCTGGATGACCTCAGCGACTTCGGCGCGGGTGATCTGATCCTTGGGAGCGATCAGTGCTCCGGGTCGCCCACCAAGAATCCCGGACTTGAGGCAGGTGGTCACGACGCCCCGGGCCCAAGTGCCGACAGAGGTATGGTCGACGTAGCCCTGGAGCAAAGCGGTGGCCTCGTCTTCTGTCAGACTCACCTGCAGCTTGGTCACGCGCATGGCCGCGACGATCATGGACATCGCTTCTTCCCGAGAGATCAGGCGCTTCGGGTCGAATCGGTTACCAGGGTAGCCACTCATGATCCTGTGCTCATAGGCGGCGAGCATGTAGCCATAGTACCGATCGCCCGGCGCAATATCCACAAACGGGTTGCTGCCGTTGCTCGGTTGCAGGCCCAGGGCCTTGACGATGGTCGCAGCAAACTCCTCGCGGGTGATTAGGCGCTTTGCCCCGAAGAAGCCGTCGCTGTCCGCGTCCATGATCAAGCGGGAACCGATGTCGTTGATGGCGCCCTTGGCCCAATGGTTAGCGGCATCGCGGAACTCCGTCGGATTCCAGATCACCGCATAGACGCTGTTTGTCAGGCTGTTCACCTGCGCATAGTACCTGCCGTCAATCGCCATCACGCGCGTGGGCACGTGGCGGAAACTTCCATCCTCTTGGAGCACCACAGCAGTTGTCACCTGCGATGGGTCTACTCCCGCCGGAATGGCAATGATGCGTTCCACGTAGGCCCTGAACTGGGTCACTTCCACCGTCCTGTCCGCGCTGGTGCAGGTGATGGTGAACTCGATCGGCGGCACGACCAGTTGGACTCGTCTCTGGTCGGCACTGTTCTGCACAACCCTGACCACCTCTTCCGCAGGGGTAGCGATACTGATGGTCACATCGATATCCTCCAGGGCAACCTGTTCTCCGATCGCTGCGGATACTGCGTCTAGGTCAAGCAGACCGGTAGGAAGGGTATAGGTGACATTGTTTGTGGTCAGCTCCAGGACGGCCTCCTCGCGTGACATCTCCTCCAGGATCTGCATGTTCAGACCTGTTCTGACAGTGCCAGCTTCTTCACTCACCGGAACGGTTACCACCGATCCTCTGCCCTCAGCTGCCAACTGCGCACGGATGGCTTCGTCGATCAGTGTCACCACCACCAGAGTCTCCCCGTTCAATGAGCCAACGGACTTCTCCGCCGCCTCCACGCTCTTGCCGTTGACCAACACCGGCACAGGGGTGGGTTTGCTGGGAGCTGGCCCGGATACCGTCCCTCCCCCGTCGTCCGACCCGGATAGGGAAACAAAGTCAATCCGATACTGTCGCACGGAACCGTCTTCTGCTTTCACCAGCAGCCTCAGCACGTCGCCAGGGCGCACGGTCAGTTCGTTGGTTTCCTCGCCGCTGACTGCGTAGTAGGGAGCGTCGCCGTTCAGATGGTAGCTGATCAGGCTGCTGATCTCATCCTCGGCCGTTGCCTTGAGCTTTGTCTTGGTGTTGGGGGCCACCGGAACCCGGTAGTCGCTTGTGGTCTTGGCAAAGCCAATGGCAGCACCATCCACTATCAGCTCTGAGAGATAGTTGTTGCCCGAAGGAATCAGGTCCGCGATGGTGTCAAATGCCAGATTGGAGTAATGAGTTACCCCGCCGCTGGCAATACCGCCTGCACCGCTGATGAACCGGGCGGTGACCATGTAAGCGCCTTCCAAGGATCCGTCGTTGTCAATGGAAACAACCTCTTCCACCGATCGGCCAGCAGGAACGGACAGGGCATTCCTGGTCACCGTCTTCAAGAGAGTCGGTGCCGTGCTGTCATCGGCCGGCTCGGCGTAGATCTGGATTTCCAGGTCCCCGGTATTCGGTGTGGCGGTCAGATTGGCCGCATTCACCGAGAAACAAAGGCTGTCTTCTTTCATGATCACCCGGGAGATGGAGACATCAAAGGGGATCATCTCCCTGTTCGGATTCGGAATCGAGAAGTAGCCAGTGTTGTTCACCGTCACCACTTCATGGGTATCTGGCGTGGATAGCTCAATCAGATAGGTCTTCACGAATGCGCCGGCGAAGTCCACCACCGCCAAATCCATCTCCACCGCAGCACCCTTGTCCTGATAAGCGTCCAGCGAGCCAATGACGACCGTCTGCACGGCCTCTCCCAGCTTGCGGCCGTCTGCATCAGTTGCATACACCTTGGCAACCACGTCATCCAGTCGCTTATAGGAATAGTTGACAACCTTGAAGCTGGAAACGAAGGTATTGCTGCTGGTGGCGTTCTTGATTTTGCCCAGCACCAAGTCGCCGCAACCCACATAGGTGCTGGCCTGATTGTCGTCAGGATTGGCATCAGCGGTTTCAGCCGGCTTGACCACCAGCTTCACCTCATCCTCCCTGAGAGGGGCTGACAGGGGGTAGTCCACTGTGAAGCGCCTGGATGCTTCTCCCGGCACGATGATTGCGTCGGGGTAATCATGGGAGGCTACTAACGTATCGGATACATAGAGCTCGAGGACAATGCCTCTTGCTGCCACCTGCCCCCTGTTCTCCACGTAGGCCGCGATGGGCAGACTGGTTGTGCCCTGAACCACATTGCTCTCGTTGTAGTAAATCCTCCCGTCCGCCACCGCCAGATCCACCGAGGGCTTGATGTTGAATACCTTCAGCCTGGCCGCCTCGGCGAAGTCACCCAGCGCAAGGCGTTCTGATATGGCCAGATGAACGTCACCGTTTGCATCCAGGTCAGCACTGTAGTAGTTGACGTCCTGATCATGCTGCGTCAGGTCAGTGGAGAAGCCTCCCCAGGCCTGCTGCTCACCATCATAGAAGGCTGCCATGATGTTCTTCACCGGCCTGATCTCTTCCTGGTCGCCATACAGCTCAGAGACAGCGGCGCCGGCCGAGTAGAGCAACATGCTGCGGTCATCCTTGGTGACCACTTGGAAGTCAGCAGTAGCCGGACTGAAACTGGCGTTAGTCTGAGCAAAGACCTCCCGAACGTCAGCGAGGATGCCAATGTCAGGCAGATAGCGAATGTTCTGATCCTCATACCAGTAGAGAGCTGTCTTGCCATTCACCTTGGTCAAGATCGGTTTGTCCAGATAGGCTCCGATCCTGACCTGCGTGCTGTTGCCGGCATCGTCCAGCAGGTAAAGGCTCCTGTCTTCCATGGTCGTCGGCTGCATGTCCTCGTCGGACAAGTAAGCGATCTCCAACTCACCACCGTGGTAGACAGCCGTGTAGTCCAGCAGTGGGCTCGCGGTGCTATGCAGCGTCTCGTACTGGGAGAAGGCGCCGTGCTCGCAGCTTGCGCGGCGAATGACGTTTTCGCCGGTCAGGCCCAGAATGTCGTTGGCCGTGTTGGTGAGCCAGAGAACGGACACTTCCTCGCCTCCGAGCACTACTTTCGGCAACACGTTAGCCTCATAGACATAGTCACCAGCAAGCGGCCTGGTGAGATCACTGACCACCACTGGGGTGGTGAAGTCCGTCCCATCAAAGACAGCCGCTTTGATCTGCATCAGGCCTGTGAACTCCTGCAGGGTAGCTGCAGGACTCAGCGCCTTGGCAGCGCTCTGGAAAGCGACATAGACATGTTGGTTTTCGTCCACGGCAACACTGTAGTTGCCATCGGCCGTTCCATCATTGTCGATCACAGCGGGCGCTGACCAGGTTTTCCCGGCATCATCGGACAACGAGTAAACCAAGACTGTCCGGTTTTCCAGCGACCGGGTCAGGTCGTCATCCACCCAGAACAGCATCTGCCTGTCGCCTTCCAAGCAGACCAGAGTAGGCATCAGCTCTGGGTAACCGCTGGTCATCCGCAGATCGGAGATGTTGCGCACGCTCGAAATCACCTGGTTGACCGCGGTATCGTCGGCGTACCCCTGAGCGGTATAGTCCCTGGGCAATGGCTCAAAGCCCTCTATCTTGGGGTCTGTCTCAGCCAGAGAACTGAACGCCTGCATTCCCATGCTGGCCGTCCGTCGATGGGAGCTGTTGAAAAGCGTCCACTCTCGGTCATAGAACCGGAAGTTCTTGCTCCAGAAGAGGAACTTGATGCGCAATCCGAACTGCATGGCCAAGCTGATGTCGAACTCCACCGGATCAGGGTAAGTGATGGTGATCGGCAGTTGTCCGTTCAGAGTCGGTCCGATGGACAGCAACTTGCCAATGCCGAGAGCCCCATAGCAGCCCAAGTAGGGTTTGACCTGAGTACTGCCGGCAAAGTCCATCCCTCCGTCACCCATGATCTGAAATTTGAGTACCTGTTCCAGGGATGCGCCGATGACCAGCTCCACATAAATCGGGATACCGCCAGGATAGAACTGCTGGGAGAACGTGACCTTGCCGTCAGCTGTCACCTGCAGTCCGGCAGAGTTGATCTCCATGCTGACGATGGAGAGAGGAATGCTGGGTACCCCCAGATTCTTCAGGGCGTTCATCATCACGGGATCGATGCCCAGCTGTTCGGCCATGGCTTGATCGGTGGAGGCCAAGTTCACAAACATGGGCTTTTGAACCAGGGTTCCCTCCACATAGCCGAAGAGCTCGATGGAAACCTCCATGCGCCTTTCCAACTTGTTGTTGGTGGGCGGGTCAGTCAGTTCCTTCAGCTTGTCGCTCATGGCGCCGCTGACAATCGACTCCTTGATGGAATCCAGCAACTCGTCATCTTCCATCTCGTCCACGTCGCCGCCAGGCTCGTCCTCAGACTTCGACCAACCGCCGCCGTCACCACCATTTTCCATGCCAGTCGAGTAAGCGATGGTGATCTTCACGTCCGTTCCATCAACCTCGATCTGCACGGGGCAGTTCTCAGGTAATCCCATGAAGAACCCGGTGTCAAACATGTTACTCTGTCCGGTGCCGGCGAAATCCACCTCGCTGTTGGACATGCCGATATCGCCGTACTGCTTGTCGAAATCGATGAACTCCCAGGTGATCTGCCGGGAGTTGGCTGCCTGCGGGCGGGGAACTACCTCGGTCGCCGCCGGATAGAGGTTGGCATAGAACAGGCCAGTCTCCCCTCTGGTGTCCGCATAGAAGCAGCGCTCCTTCACCTTGTAGAAGCCAGTCATCACTGGGACGCCTCGGAACTGCTTGCTTCCCTTGGACAGGAAGACGTCTCCCTCGGCCGTCTCTTTCCAGTCAATCCAGATGTGGACAGTGGAGATCTCCTTGATCGAGCTAGACACATACCCCTCGCCCAGATTGGCAATCAGGCCCGCTTTGCTGATCTTGCCGATGTACTCAAAGTAGGGAGTTCCGTCGTCCGGTTCCATGAAGACCGTCAGATTGCCGGAAGAGAACTCCGAGAGGGTGTACATCTTGGTCCGGTAACCGTCTTTCTTGATCTCAAAGAAGGTGGTGGGCTCATCGGGGGCATAGCTGACCATGGCGCTGCCGTCACCCCCGGTGGTAAAGCTATCCCCATCTATGCTGATCACCGCGCCCGCAATGGCGGCATTGGTGTGCTTATCCTTCAACACCACAGTGGCTCGAGAGTTTTCCACCACGTTCAGCACCATCGACTCGGTGAGACCCTTGTGCTTGGTCTTCACCGTGATCACCGTGGTTCCCAGGGCGAGGGTTCTCACCAAGCCGCTGGCGCTCACCGTGGCCACTTCCGGTCTACTGCTGGAGTAGGTCACTTCCGGGTAGTCAGTATTCAGCGGATAGACTGCGGTCTCCATCTGTCTCACCTTGTCCAAGGTCATCTTGAAGAAGCGTCCCTTGTTGGCGATCTGGATCTTCCGTTCGCCAACGGTCACCTTGGGCTGGAAGGCCGCCGAAAAGCCACCATCCACCGTCGTCGCCGTGATGGTGACGTCACCAATCTCAGCCGAGGCCTTCGGCGTGACCCAGCCATTTGCTGTCACGGCAATGATCTCCGGGTTGGAGGAGCTCCAAATCACGTCCTTGCAGAGGGCTTCAGGCGGGCTGACCGTGACCGGAAGCAGGACCTTCTCTCCCGCCTCCAACTCCTTGTTCACATCTCCAGCATAGCGAGGGGCGACACCCTGCACGTGCGCGCCTGTCACTGTTACGCGGCAAGTCTTGCTCAAGCTTGAGCCGTCGGCCGTGGAAACCGTGATCGTGGCGGTTCCGATGCCTACAGCATAAACCACGCCGTTCTGGGAGACGGTGGCCACCCGATCGTCCGAGCTCTCCCACTTGAACTTGGTGATGGAGACCGGCCTGCCATCGCTGCGCGCTGCAGTAGCGGCGATCCTCTCCGTTGGGTTGGAGTTATAGGTGGCGTTCAGAGCGATCTCGTCCCGGTCGATGGCCAGACTGTCAGCCATCAGCGGAATGGCGTTCACCTTGATGCGATCATAGAGGAAGCCGTCGTCGGAGAAGGCGTAGATGAAGGCCCGTCCGTATTTGTGCAGCGTCACAACGCCATCAGCGGCCACCGAGGCGATCTCCGGATCGCTGCTCTCCCACCGGAAGCCCTGGTTGAAGGCATCGACGGGGGAGATAGCGGCTGTGAGCTTGCCCGGTGTGGTGCTCGCCCCAACCTCCAAGGTCATTTCATCCTGTTCATTGCCCTCGCTGTCCTGATAGCTGATGGCAATTCCGGAGACATCCACGCCGCTCACCTGCACGGTAACCCTGTCCACCAGGCCCCCCTTCTGGGTGAGGGCTGTGAGGGTAGCCGTTCCCGGGTTGACCGAAATGAGGGTGGCAAACCTATCCGTCATGGCCGAACTGACCACTGCCACGTTGGGATTGTCACTCGTCCACTTCACGTCTCCAAATGAGTCACCAGGCGGCGTGGCGATCAGGATCAGATCCTGACTGTCGGCAGGGTTCATGACCAGTTTCCGCTGCCCAGGGTTCTCCGGATCGACGGCAATTGCCTGGCTGGTTGAGGTACCGGCATCATAGGTCTGCACCTCCACCGATTCCAGGTCGAAGAAGGATTGCTTCAATTGGGGGTACTGTCCGTCCGGGAAGGCCCAATAGACCGGGTTCCAGACTTCATCCAACTTATTGACCGAGTGGTCTTTCAGCCAGACCTCGTCTACTGTCTCGAACCGTCCGGCCACGTCCTCGTTGCCGTCTATGCTCTGGTCATCTGCTTTGAAGTCAATCATGATGTAGTTGAACTTCTCGGCAAAACGGTCCGAGCCGGGATAATAGTAAGACGTGTCCGGGTACTCCTCGGTCGCGCCGTCAACTCTGGCACAGTCCGGCGGCTGGTAGGAATGGCCGATTGGGCTGATCTGACTGTTGTTCGCAGTTGATCCGGAAACGAAGAAATTGTGCTCGAGATTGGCATACGGGAAGAGAGCCCCGTCCTGGAACTCATGGGCGACCATGGGCAACCGCCGCACCGCGCCGATAAAGGAGCCGGCCAGCAGCATCCGGTCTGAGCTGTTGCCTGCGACGCCTCTGTCCACAGTCACGTTGCCGGCGTAATACATGCTGTGGAAATCGGCGCCCATACTGGTGTCTTGAGGCCACGGCGGCGTGGGCACCGTGGGCTTGGAATTGTAAATCTTGGTATAGGTAGTTGCCTCCAGATCCAAGCTGCCGAACAGGCCGCCAACCTTGGTCAGCCCGGAGATGGCATACATCAATCGTTCGTCTACCCGCTTCAACCCATGGGCGACGGGGGCGGCGTATTGCTTCTGCGCCATTTTGTCGGCGATACCGGGGTCGGTGTAGACCGTGTTGTCGCTGTAATATGCCAGGGAGTTGGCGGTCACTTTGCTGCCCGCGTGCACCGTGATGTCTCCGGTGGCACAGTTGTTGGCCACCCGGTCACTGTCGCCGTCAGCCGAGTTGATGCGCAAATCCCCGATCAGACCCCCGACGGTGAGAGTCGGCTCAAACACGTTCTTGTGAGGCGCGGTCAAGTCAGCCGATGAGGCGTAGGCGGAAGTCTCCCCTTCCGGGGTCTTCTTGCTCACCAAGCCGCTCCTGCTCTCCACCTGAATCTGAGCGCCACTGGCATTTCCGGTAAACACCAGCAGATTCTCAGCGTATTGATGCCGCTGGTAATTGTCATTCTTGAAGTAGGCATAGCCCATGAACCCGCCCACCAGGGCGTTGGGTGCCTTGACGGCGATGGTGCTGGTTGCATCAATGCTGCAGTTGCGGATGCTGAGTTTCGCCCAGTCTGCGATTCGGTACTCGTAGATCGATCCGCACCCGGCTGCTGCCACTAGCCCGCCAACTGCCACCACCGGCACGCTCAAGGCAGGGATTCCGCTGAGCTCCTCCAGGTAGAGGTTCGGGTCAGCCGAGTTGAAGTCCACATCGATGGCGAGTCCCATCAAGTGGATGTTCTCCAGGGTTGCGCCCAGATAGGTGCCCTTCCCGCCGTCATCGAAGTAGTCAATCGATTCGAACATGCCGAAGGCATAGCGATTGAGCAGCACGTTGCGGTAGTTGAACCTATCACTTTCGTCCGGCCGATACTGCTCGTCGGCGTAGAACTCAATCATCTGGCTGTAAAAGCGCGACATACCGGCGGCATCGGCTGCCGCCCGGTCATAGCGCATGGTCATGTTCTTGATGCGGAAGCCGCCGCCATCGTAGTGCCCGCCGAAGTCCTTGATCGGAATCCAATTCACTCCCGCCAGATCGATGTCATTGTTCTGGAGGAAATGCTTGCCGCGCGACCAATCGGGCTGACGGCACCGGAAGGACATCCACAGCAGGTTACCGCTGTCCTCCAGGACATAGGGATCTGCCGCTGTTCCCGAGCCCTCTGGTTGCCCGGCCAGAGTCCACTGGGCGTAGAGGGTGGTATTTCCCCCGCCCACCAGAATGGCATCAGGCGTCACGTAGACTTCCCCGCTGCCATCGGACTGGGTATTCCAAGAGACAAACTCCACCGGAGCCGAATCGCTCGTCCGGATATAGGTGCCAGGTGGGCCGTCCAGCACCTCGGTTTCGTCGCCATTGTAGTATTTCTTGTCATCGACAACGGGTGTCAGCACAGACACTCCGTTCAGATCGTACAGCACGCGGAAGGTGCCATCCTCGCCTGCCGTGGTGACAGCCTTCACCTCTGAGGCGATACCGGGCAGCTCTTGATTGTAACCGGTCAGCCTACAGTAGTAGGTGGTGTTGGGCTCCAGGCCCGTCACCTTGGCCGTCGTGCTGTCTTGGGCGATCTCTTTGGCCTGAAAACCAGGGACGAAGTTGGTGAAGCCGTTATCTAGAGCGACTTCCAGGATGTACTCAGTTTCGTCGTTCACATCTGCCCAGTTGAGGTCGAAGTAGTAGCTGGACGAGTTCATGTCCAAAGACCAGTTCGGTCTTGCGGGCGTGGGGGTTACCAGACCGCTCACCGCCAGCAGGAACCCGGCACGGTAATCAACGAACTCTCCGGCGGCAAAGTTGGCGTCGGCAAAGATCAGCTTCTTGATCGGCCGACCCGAGAGATCGCCGACCTTGTGCTCTCCCGCTTCACTGTAGGCAATGTTGGTCAGATCGATGCTCCTGCCAGTCAGGTAATGATAGTAGAGTCCGTCCTGCTCTGGATCGATCATCTGATCGGAATACTTGGAGATGGGTGCGGAGGTGTCGTCAAAGGTCGCCTTTGTTCTTTCCATGTTCCCGTTTTCAAAGTCATTGCGAGCTGCCAGCACGAAAGACACACTTCCACCGTCGTGATTGCCGTTGGAGGCAAAGTGCGAGCTTCCGCCAAAGTCATAGCCTCCGTCGATGCTGACCGCTGACCCGTCGGCAAAGACTATCTGGAAGGTGTTCATCTGCACCGGAACTCCGGCGGTCAGGAGGTGCAGCCTTTGGTACCCGGCTGCATTGACGAAGTTGACTTCGGCGGCTGTAGTGGTGTTCTCTTTGATGGCAAAGGCGTTGAACGCATCATATGGTTCAAGTTGGAACAGGGTATTGGCGAAGCCAGTACCCTCCATTTTGTAGATGATCCTGCCGTCGCGGGGCAGCATTCTGGAGGCCTCCCCGGCTTCCATCTGGTCAAAGGGGACAGCCTCGTCATCGTCGGCCCGGCCGCGGAAGCCCGCAGCCACAAATGTGGACTGTATGGCAGAGCCCTCCGGTTCGAGGGACATGTTGGTGGTGGCCTGGGACTGGGTGCTCAGGCTACCGAAGGGATCCCGGTCAAAGATGCTTCCCTCGGCGATGATGTCCGCATTGAAGCCCGTCACCTGCACCGGCTTGAAGATGCACTCGGAGGTGCTCAACTCAGAATAGGTGCCCGCCCACGCCGGAGAGGAACCGGCGGCGCTCGAGAGGACCGAACCCTCGGGAGTCACATCAGAGCCGACTCCGAACAGGGTGAGTAAGTCGTCGGTTGCTATGCTGCTGCCAAGCACCACTTTGCCATCGGCAGCTGGCTCCGGTGCGAGCACAGTTTGGGACTCATCGGGGGGAGTGCTGGCGCCAAGAACGGGAATGGGAATGCTCGTGGTCACCAGCGACAGTACCAGCGTCACAACAGTTAGGAACCTGATGGACCGTTCCTTGCTCATTTGGACCCTCCTTGCATCACGTCGGTAATTTGGCTTGCCTCGCCATCCGATGATGGATTGGCTGATTTTGCGAGGATGCGCTGCAACTGCTGAGGCTTAATCGGTTTCAGCAGATAGTCCCAAACCCCGGCCTCATAAGCTTTGACTGCCGAGTCACCGCTCTGACTGAGCAACACCACCCGAGTTGTGCGCCGGATGGCCCTGATCCTTCTCAGTGCGATCATCCAGTTGGGCTCGTCATGATCAGCATCCATGATCACCAAGTCCACGTGGTGACTTCGCAGGTATTGCTGAGAGTCATCAAAGCGCGTGAAAGCTGTGAGTTTGAAAACAGCAGGCATTCCTGAGAACAAGGCGGATATGCTGTCCAAAGCCTGCTGTTCATGATCGATGTAGACGATTTCCAAGCGACGCACCTCCTCTGGCCAAAAGCATGGACGACACCATTCTCATTCTATCGACATAAATCTTTACAAAACCTTTACAACAAAAAGGATCCGACCATTAAGCCGGATCCGGAGTCAGCTTCTTCCATTTGGGAGCAAATCTACGACATGTGCCTCAGCCTGTCTTCATACATCTTCAGCTTCTCGGCATTGGTCTGCCGTCTGTAGTGATCGATCAGGTCATTCACCAGACTTTCAAAGACGATCTCATACTTCTGCTGATACTCGGCGGCCCAGGGGTAGTAGGCATCTTCAAACAGAGCGCCACGGTAGAGCGAGACAGCCTGCTCGAGCAACCTCACTCTCTCGGACGCGCTGCTCTGGGAAGAGGCATGGACAAGCTGTTCAAACTGGACCAAGTCACAGACCGCCTGATCCAGACAGAGGCGCATCTTTCCTCGCTCCGATTCCACCGGAATCTTGACACCCTTGGCCTTTTCCTGCTTCTTAATGTAGTAATAGGCAAGGTACAAGTTGGCGGCGCCTTTCTGGCCGTCCAGATCCGGCCAGAGGGCATCGGCGATCTTTTCCTTGGAAACGAAGCGCCCTTGCTCGCACAGTAGGTACGCCAGCAACTCCTCAGCTTTTCGCGTCCGCCAGCCGGAGTTAATCAGCTTTCCGCTGTACATCACCGAGAAGTGTCTGAAGCATTTGATCTCCAGCCGTTCCGTCGCTGAGATGGCAGGTACCGGCTGAATCCGATCCAGAGCTTTCTGTAGGCGTGCCCTGGCCAAAGGCTTGACTATGTAGTCCACGGCATCGATCTCAAATGCCTGCACGGCATGCTGGCTGTACGCCGTGACGAAGATGATGTTCGGAGTGCTACCTATCTCCAAGAGACGCTCAAACAACTCAAACCCATTCATCCCAGGCATTTCGATGTCCAAGAAGAGAACATCAAACTGCAGATGGTGAATGTCCCGGATCAGATCCTTGCCGTCCTCATACATGCCCACCACATCGATGCCGCCAATGTCATCCAGTTCCATCTTCAAGCCCTGCAGGGCATAATACTCATCATCCACCAATACCGCTTTCATCTTGTGTCTCCTTCACTCCTTGGCAAGTGGAAAGTGACTCTGGTTCCAACTCCCGGACGGCTTTCGATCTCCAACTCTGTTCCGTACAGAATCGCCAGGCGCTTGCGGATATTGGCCAGACCGACGCCTCCGCTGTCCGGGCTGACATCGGACAAGATGCGACTGAGTTGCTCTGCGTCCATGCCCACGCCGTCGTCCTCAACCTCAAAGGCATAGCCACCTGCGCCGCTTTGCACCCTGATGGTCACCGTACCCCTCCCTTGGCTCTTGCGGATCCCATGACGTATCGCGTTTTCGACCAGCGGCTCCAGCATCAGGGGAGGAAGAACCAGCTCGCTCGTATCCCCCACTTCATATACCACCTGCAGCTTGTCCCTGAACCTGGCCTGTTCTATCTTCACGTAGGCCTGGATGAACTCCAGTTCCTCCTCCAGAGTGACATACCTGGACAGATTGCGGAAGTCGATGCTGTGCCGCAAGTAGCTGGACAGGTCCAGGACAACTTCTCGCGCCTTTTCTGAGTCCATTCGACATAACGTGGCGATGATGTTCAGGGTGTTGTACAGGAAATGCGGTCTGATCTGCGCCTGCAGAAAGGCTGACTCCTTGGAGACGGAGCTCTCTTCCGCATCCTTGTACAATTGGAGCGCTGATTCGCGCTCTTCTCGCATCACACGGGTGCGATCCGCGAGTGCGGCTGAGAGGAATGTGGCTTCTACAGCAGCCGAAAGGATGACCACAAACAGCGTCGCATGGCTGTTCGGTATCAATCCCCAGACCCGGGCCGCAAAGATGAACAGGCTGAGCAACATGGCACACCAGCCGGCCAAGAAGTAATTGGCCTGCCTGATGCCTCTCCTTACCGCCATCAGGGTTGTCACCACTACTAGATTTCCGGTGGCCATTCCGATCACCGTAGATGCCAGACTGGCCTCATAGCGGAACCCAGCGATCATCAGCACCATGATCACTGGGCAGAGCAAGAGCAGGAACTTGGCGATCCTGTCCATCGTGGGAAAGTGAGCGGACGTGTGTAGAAAGGAGCGAAAAAAGAGAATGGCAAGGCCGACCATGACTATGCCGAAGGTGATGACATGAGCAATCAAGGATTCTGCGCTGCTGCCCAGTACAATCCGGTAGGTGCCCAACAAGGCTGCCTGATAGAGGACCATACTCAGGATATAAAGGACATAATGCAGGTGCACCCGGTCCCTCAGCATCAGGAAGTTGACGAAATTGTTGATACCCATGGCCAGCAGCAGGCCGAAGAAGAGCCCAGAGACCAGAGTGAGCTGGTTGCTCACGCGGCTCAGCTCGCGCTCGTGCAAAAGACTGAAGGGATAGTTCTGTGTATAGGGCGAGTACAGCTGGAGATAGACAGGGGAGCCCCACGAGAGGTTGTGCGGAAGGCGGAAGACAGGGTAATTGAAGCCTTCGTCCTGAGTATCCCCCTGAAAGCCCCACCCCGCTTGCCGCCGTTCGTAGGTCAGGCCAGCGGAGGTGATGATCGGTAGATGCAGCACCACCCGCTCCACGGTGGGCGTGTTGATCGTGAGGTAATAGGCATCTTCTCCAATCGCTGGCTTCTCCATCATCATCCTGACCCACCAAGTGGACCGGCTCTGCCCAATGGACAGGGTGGTGCTGTCTCTGGCGGTGAATCCCCAGCTTGTCCCCTTTGCCACAGCCTTGGTCAATGTCATCTCTCCCAAGGCATCCTCGTTGAACTGGACAGACAACACTCCAACTCCTGGCCCCGTATCGCCTGCAGTGATGGTAATCAGCAGAACGGTAGTAAGCAGAATCAGCCCTATCCACATACCTCTCTTCGCCCTTGTAGCCGATGCAGAACCCATATGTCACCTGCTTCTCACTGTTCAAATCAGCCATTACTATAGCGCGGCTATATAGAGCATTTTACCACACTATTCTGAGCAGGATATATTCCTGCTTTCGCTTGGATTCACCCCTTCCCGACGCTGCTTCCCAAGTATTCTGCCAACCCAACTCACCCACTTAGTGACTCCCTGCTGCAAGCAAGCACTTACGACGTGCTCTGTCATTATGGCTGCCAACAGAGCGCACAGAAAAGGACTGACTCGCGCGAGTCAGTCCCCGTTCCACGCTTCTGGCTGTTTGTCCAGTTGTGAGCTTGCTCCACCGAAATCCTGCTCCTTTGCCGGGCTTTCCGCAAACTCACTCGCCTACCCGTGAGATCAATGCCACGCACTCAACGTGCATCGTGTGCGGGAACATGTCCACCGGTTGCGCCTCCTTCACGGCGAACCCGTGTTGGCTGAGAAAGGCCAGATCGCGCGCCAGGGTGCTGGGGTTGCAGCTGACGTAGACGATCCGCTCCGGGCGCATGGCCGCGATCGTCTCCAGCAGGCGCTGATCGCACCCGGCGCGGGGCGGGTCGACTACAACCACATCGGCCTCGACGCCGCTTGACTGGTGCAGCCAGGGAATCACCCGCTCTGCCTCGCCGACGACAAAGCGGGCGTTCTCGATGCCGTTCAGCTGCGCATTCAGCTTGGCGTCAGCGATGGCTGGAGCAATCACCTCCACCCCGATCACCTGCTTGGCATGGGCGGCGAAGAAGAGGCTGATCGTGCCGATGCCACAGTAGGCGTCGATCACCGTCTCCTTGCCAGTCAATCCGGCGTATCGCAGCGCGGTCCGATAGAGCACCTCCGTCTGAATCGGATTAACCTGAAAAAAGGAGCGAGCGGAAATGCGGAACCGGAGCCCACCTATGGTGTCCTCCAAGTAATCACGCCCAGCAAGCAGCAACATCTCCTCGCCGAGTACGACATTGGTGCGCCGGCTATTGATGTTCTGAACCACGCCCACCAGCTCCGGCACCTGCTGCATCAGTTTCATCGCAAACTCCTGTTTGGCGGGGAATGCTTCACCGCTGGTGACCAGAACAGCCAGTGCCTCGCCACTCTGAAAGCCCACCCGCACTAGGACGTGTCTGAGCAAACCCTGTCCGGTGCTTTCGTCATAGATGCTCAGATGCTTGCTCTCAGCTAACCGCTTCACCGCCTGCAGTACCCGGCTGTTCAGGGGGTGCTGAATCAGGCAGTCCTCTACATCAATCACTTGATGACTGCTCTGGCGAAAGCCGCCGGCCACCACCCGTTCACCACTTAGCCCCACCGGAAACTGAGCCTTGTTGCGGTAGCGCCAAGGCTCCTGCATGGGCAGCGTGGCGTGTACCGGCACGTCAGGGAGACCGCCGATTCTAGTCAGAGCGTCGACTACCCACTGACGCTTCTGCAATAGCTCGGCTCCGTAATCCAGGTGCTGCAGTTGACAGGCGCCGCAGTCGGCGTAAACCGGACATGCCGGGCGAATGCGCGTGGTTGCCGGCTGCAGGATCTGCTTTAGGAGAGCGCGGGCATAGGTCGGTTTCACCGAAATCACCTGAGCTATGACCTGGTCTCCCGGCAGAGCGCCAGGCACAAAGATGGTGAAGCCCTGATGGCGACCGACCCCCTCCCCGGCGTGGGTGAGACCATCGATGCTGAGATTCACCTTATCCCCCACCGCAGTAGGAATGCTTGTGGAAGGATTGGTCGAGCCGTGTTTGGCCATCAGGAAAGCCCCCTGCTTGCGAATTTCTGGGCTGATTATACCACGGCACAGCGATGTTGGCCAAAAACGCATGAGTCGGGGGCGCAGTCAGGCGACCGGCACTGTCTTCTTGATGGCGTATGCCCCGAGTTCTGAGATGCCGCAGGCCAACGAAATGCTGCGGAAGATATCCGCCTTGCGCTCGGCTTTCCACCACGACCCGGCCAAAACGGTGACGTTCGTCCCCTGAAAAGCGGCTGGAAACATCGGGGTGGAGGCTCCGATCATCACTATTTCCCTGGCGCCGGAACACAGCTCGAGCAGACTGTCGATGGAGCCGTTGATCATGGTGGTGCCGCTCAGCACCACCACATCGCACTGGGGAAGCAAGCGGGATTGCTCCTCCATGGGCACAACTTGGCCACGGGCATCGCCCGAGAGCGAGATTCCCCGGTCAAGAACGTACAACTGCTTAGCTCGCGGCCCGAGTTGCTTGGCGACGGGCGCAATTAACCCGATCATGCCGACCACGTCATCTGGCTGCACTAGTACGCCAAACGGGCGGTCAACGGTTTGACAGTCGGTCAGTGGCTGCGACCGAGAAGCCGCAGTCAACACGGCCATGCCGATGCCCCGCTGCAGATCGTCACGCCCAGAACGCGCCCAGGCCGCAATTTCTCCGGCAGGGCGGCCAATCACCCGCCGCCCAAACGGAAAGATGGAGCAACCGGCTGGCAAATCTTCTCGCAGGACGTAACTGACTCCCACTTGTCCATCGTCCAGCTCAACCGCCAGCAACGAAATACCAACCACGAGATCTCTCACTTTCTTCCCCTGGAGATATGCTTCCGCCGCGCGCAGAACGGATTCTATCATCAACATCAACTTCACTCCCCTCAACCTAGAGTGTCAGCGACACAGACTCTGCGACCCAGCTGATCGCTATCCAAAACCCGCAGCTTGGCCCCATAGAGCTCGGAGAGCACCGATTCAGTCAGGATGGCCCGACCGCTGCCGAGAGTCAATCGCCCCCGCCGGTCCAGCAGAGCGACCTGGTCGTCCAGGAGCAACGCTTGGTCCGGGTTATGAGTGGTGAGCACAACTGCATAGCCACTGCGCCCCAATTGCTGCATTGTCTGCAGCACCTTGATCTGGTTGCCGACGTCCAGATGGGCAGTCGGCTCATCCAACAAAATGGCTGCCGGTCGTTGTGCGATCACGCGGGCAATCATCACCTGTTGACGCTCTCCCCCGCTCAGTTGCAGACAGGATTGCATCGCCAGATGCTGCAACTGCATCGTCTCGATGGCATGCCAGGCGATTTCATACTCCGCTGTCCGCGGTCGCTGCAGTGCACTCATCCGGGGAGCGCAACCGGTAACTACATAGTCAAGCACACTGTAACCAAAAGTGATGGTGGTGTCCTGCGGCACAAACCCAACCGTTCTGGCCACCTCAGCCTGTGACATCTGGCGATAGCTCCTGCCGTCAAAGAGCACATCACCGGCGCTGGGCAACTGCAGGCGCGCCAAGCAGGCCAGCAATGTGGATTTCCCTGCTCCGTTCGGCCCGAGAATGGAGAGGATGCATCCTGGCGCGATGTCGAAACTCAAATGCTCGAACACCGGTGGGCAATCCGGGTAAGAGAAGCTCAGGTCTCTGACGGAGATGTTCATAGCGAGCCCGCCCTTTGCTTCCAGAGCAACCAGGCGAAGAACGGCGCCCCCAAGAGACCGGTGAGAATGCTGAGCGGAATCTCCACCGCGGTGGCTGCCCGGGAAATGGTGTCGATGACCAACAGGAACAGGCCGCCCATCAAGACGGTCACAGGCAACAGCTTGGTGTGGTCCGGCCCAATCAACAAACGGCCCAGGTGGGGAATGACCAAACCGACCCAGCCGATGGTGCCGCTGATGCTGACCGCACTGGCCGTCAGCAGACTGGCACAAGCGATGACCACACCGCGGTAAAGTGGAACATTCATCCCCAGCGCTTTTGCCTCCCGCTCCCCAAAGGAAAGAATGTTCAGGCGCCAGCTGAGGGCAAGCAACACTGCCCCGCAGATGAGGAGCAGGGGTGAGACGGCCACCAGTTGCCCGCGCTTGACCGAGTCGAGGCTGCCCATCTGCCAGAAGACAATTTCTGCGAGCTGTGTTTCTGGATCAGCGAGATACTTCAGCACCCCCAACAAGGAAGACATCAATCCACCAGTGATGATTCCGGCCAGGACGAGAGCCATGTTGCTGGCATTCCTGATCAAGCGAGTGATGGCTGCACTGAGGCTGACCGCGGCCATGCCGCAAGTGAATGCCGCCAACTGGATAAGGAGCGCATTACCACCAGCCAGAATGGCCAAGGCAGCGCCGACGCAAGCTCCGGAAGACACCCCCAGCAGATCAGGAGAAACCAGGGGGTTCTGAAAAACCCCCTGGTAGGCAGCCCCCGAGAGAGCCAGCGCCGCCCCCACCAGAAGAGCGGCCAGGATGCGGGGGATGCGGATTACAAACAGCACATCATGCATGGCTGCATCGGCAGCAGGCGCAGCAGTTAGCTTCTCCGTGAGCGACCTGACCACATCTGCTGGATTCATGCTGTACCGCCCTAAGCTCATGGCCAGCAAGGCACAAAGAACCACGGCCCCGATCAGCCCGAGGAGCAAGCGATGATACTGCCGGTTGCGCCTGTCCACCATTATTCAGTCAAACCAAGCTGCTCAGCGGTGAAGGTCTGCCCATAAACGAACTCGTAGAACTCGTTCACATCCGCCATCAGGTTCTCAAAGGAATAGAGATCGGGATGCAGGTTGTGACTGGTCCAGCAAAGCCCCAGCACGGAGGCGGCCACCGGGTAATCCCAGGGTTCCAGCTTGCTTGGGAACTGATAGACCCGCTCATTCTGCACAGCTGAAATGCTGGCCCACTGCCTATCCTGGAGGATGTCCTCCACGGTATAGTCCGCGTATGCCGGGATGTAGATCACTTCTGGGTTCCAGGCAATGATCTGCTCTATATTGACTTCAGTCCAGAGCTCTTCTGCCTGGAAGCCGGCCGTCACATTCACGCCGCCAGCCGTCTCAATCAGCTGATTCTGCAGCATCGCATCTGTGCTCACTTCCGTCCGGGAGCTGCCGGAAAGCATCAGCACGGTCGGTTTCGCTGTAGCCTGAGCGGCAATCGCGCTGACTTCACTCAGCTTGCGGTCGAAGAAAGCCACGATCTCTGTTGCCCGCTCGTCCTGTCCCAAGGCCTTGCCTACCAGAGTCAATGCGGCCTTGATTGAGTCGAACTTCTCCACGCTGAGAATGAGCGAGGGGACCCCAATCTCGGCCAGTTGATCGGCTTGCGCCTGAAAGCGCGCCGGCAACACTGCCAAGTCCGGCTCGACGGTGAGCACGGTTTCCATGTTCAGGGTCTTCCCTTTGCCGATCTGGGTCAGCTCGTTGATCTCAGGCGCCACCAGATCATATAGCCCGTATGCCATGTCCTTGTTGCCAAAGCCGGCCAAGCGGGAACCATCTCCAGAGATGACGACCACCATGTTCATGCTGGGATTGTGAGTGCCGATCACCCGTTCCGCCGGGGCGGACAACTCCACAATCCTGTCCAGATGATCGGTCAGGGCGATGGAAGTCTCTTTGCCGCCAGTCAAGCCGCATCCAGCAAGCACCATCAGGGCCATGAGACTGACCAAGGTTAGTTTTATTGCCTGTTTTAGCTGCATAACTTATCCCTCCCTTATTTAGACTCATTACTGGCATCCGACACCTCTCATTTCCGCACAACAGAAAAAGCCGAGCACACATGCTCAGCGAAAAGAAGCCGGTTACGGCATAATGCAGCACTCCTTTCCACACTGGGAGACCATGTCGTTTCCAACATAACCCTACCGTCTGCAATCCATAGCATTCGCCTTAGGACTTGCAGATTCGGAGCTATTCAATTATAAGTAACCTCTATCACAATAGGTAGTCGCTGTAAAGAGGGTCGGCAAATGCCCCAGCGGCTGTTCGCCTCAGCCTAGCCGACAGGGGAACAACTCAGTGCTGGCGCAGCCAATCGCAGAGAGCATCCACCCCCTGCTCTGTAGTCGCCCAAGATGTCACCAGGCGGATCGCGCTATGCCCCTCGTCAACCTTCAGTTGCACCGAAAACAAGAAGTGCTCCGCCAGCGCCGGCAGCAGGCTGTCGGGGAGGATTGGGAATAACTGATTGGTGCAGGGTGGTGTGTAGAAGGAATGGCCAGCATCGCGAATCGCTTGCGCGATCTGCTGAGCCATGCGGTTGGCGTGTTTTCCTAGCTGGAAGAACAAATCGTCTGCAAACAGTGCCTCAAACTGCATTCCGGTGACGAATCCCTTGGCCATGAGGGCACCGCGTTGCTTGATCAGGAAACGGAAGTCCTGCCGCAGATCCTCCCGGCAGATCACCAGCGCCTCTCCCAGTAGCGCGCCATTCTTGGTGCCGCCGATATAGAACACATCGACCATACTGGCGATGTCCGCCAAGCTAAGGTCGTTGGCTGGGCAAGTAAGCGCTGCACCCAGGCGGGCGCCGTCCAGGAACAGCAGCAGTCCGTTAGCGCGGCAGATGGTCTGGATGGCGGCGAGCTCCGCCTTGCTGTAGATTGTCCCCAGTTCGGTGGAGTTAGAGATGTAGACCATCCTAGGCTGGACCATGTGTTCGTCCGCGTGGTAGTCCAAGGCGGCCTGAATTGCCTCTGGGGAAAGCTTGCCGGCAGTTCCGGGCATGGCGATCACCTTATGCCCAGTGGCCTCAATCGCGCCCGTCTCGTGCACATTGATATGCCCGGTTTGCACCGAAATCACAGCCTGATGCGGCCGCAAGAAAGCGGAGATCACCAAGAGGTTGGTCTGGGTGCCGCCTGGGATGAAGTGAATATCGGCATCGCGCCCGAGCAACCGGGTAATCTGCAGCTTGGCCTGCGTGGTGTGAGCATCCTCGCCATAGCCAATATTCTGCTCCAGATTGGATTTGGCCATCAGCTCCAAGATGCGTGGGTGTGCACCTTCGCTGTAATCGTTCATGAAACTGTACAATTGTTCCGCCTCCTGCGTCACTAGAATTGATTCGCACTAACTCATTCACCAATGATGCGGTTCTTCCCTGCAACTGCCCGAACCTGACCCTCGCTAGGCCTCGGGTTACCCAAATTCGGGAATGAAGCTCTCCAAGGCCGCGTCGCCTTCCTGAATGAAGCCGTTTTCCACCCCAAGAGAGATCGCATAATCAACCAGTCGGTCATATTCTTCCGTGCTGACCTTGCGCTGCAGTTCGGGATACTCCTGGGCGACAGACAAGGGCGTGTACTGGCTCATGATGCTGATGTAGATCTGATTGCCGAACTCTTGATGCAGGTACCTGATCACATCCATTGAGTCCTGCAACTGCCCCGGCAACAGGAGATGCCGCACAATCACTCCCCTAGCCATCAGACCATCCTGTCGGAAGACCGGTTCCCCCACCTGCCGCACCATTTCGGCGAGAGCGATGGATGCATGCTGAAAGTAGTCTGTACAATGGGAATACTTGCGAGCCAGGTCGGGACTGCAGTACTTCAGGTCTGGCAGATAGATGTCCACGTAACCGGCAAGCAGTTGCAGCGTCTCAGCTTTCTCATAGCCGCCGCAGTTGTAGACGACAGGCAATTGCAGGCCCTGTTTCCTGGCCAAGGTCAAGGCCTCGACGATCTGCGGCAGAAAATGACTCGGCGTGACCAGGTTGAGGTTGTGCGCTCCCTGCGCCTCTAGGGTGAGGAACGTCTCTGCCAACCGCTCTGTCGTCACGGTCTTGCCAACCTGACCGCGGGACACGCGATAGTTCTGGCAGTATACGCAACCCAAGGCACATCCCGAGAAAAAGACGGTGCCAGAGCCTCTCGCTCCAGAGATGCAGGGCTCCTCCCAGAGGTGCAAGCTTGCTCGCGCCACCCGGACCTCTGCTGTCTGGCGACAGTAACCTGTCTGGCCAGCCAGACGGTTCACATGGCACTCGCGGGGGCAAAGGGTGCAATCAGCTAATAGATGGGTGTACATACGCTCTTTCCTTACCTCTGTTCATGTTTCCTCCCCCGGTTTCACTGCAGGCTAAGCTGGCCGAGTGATCCTCGGCAGCGACTCGGCTTTCTTCCCCACCGTATCTCTTGCGGCATACTAGAGCGTTTAGAAAGCCCAGTCTCTCTGGTATCGTAGCGCCACAGCATGCTGTGGCGCCGG
>JAEZJZ010000054.1 GCA_023436245.1 Bacillota bacterium
TTTCGGGGCGGCGGGGCTTCCGGCGCCGCTACAGGAAAACACACTGCCGACTTACGACCCGCGCACGCGCAGGCGATCCACCACGCGACGCACTCCGGGAACCCGGGCCGCCGCCTGCAACGCTTCATTGCGTGCCACTTCATCCTTCACCCAGCCCATCAACACGGCAACACCGTGATGCGTCTCGGTGTGAATATCCATGGCATCAACTTCCCGTTGCACAAAGGCTACTTCGATCGCATTGGTCAAACTGGCGTCGTCAACCGTTTCCGCGATCTGCAGTCCGCGATCATCCACCGACTTCACGCCCATCACTCTAGATGTGGCTGCGGTGATGCCATGCTTGACTGCCAGGCTGTTCGTTTTTCCCTGCAGGAAGACCTCCCCCTGATTGACCTCTATGCCCACTACCGGCAGATGGTTCTGCCTCAGCCCCTCCTCAATCGAGGATTTGATCTCCTTGTCAGCAATGGTGCCATCCGTGGCGACAGTCAAATCATTCTCTAGCTCCTCCACGCCGGGGACAGACCGCACCGCTTCATCGGCGGCCAGCTTGTCGGCATAAACGTCAACAACTCCGGAGAGCACCACCTTGCCGCCCTGGATGATCAGGTGAATATCAGCTGCTTCTGTTTCCAGCTTGCTTTGCAGAGCATTCAACACGTCTCGCCAGAGATGTGTGTCCCTTTCAGACAATTGGATAACCCCCTCCATCAACTCTGATGCAGATAGTCTACCCAATTACTGGGGGTTGATGCGGCACTCCCTCTGCTTGAGCAGGAAGGGGTCACGCGCTCAGGTCAGCAAAGCGGGCGCCGTGCGCGGCGCCCGCTAGTGCAGAGAAGCCAGAATGCACAGGAGATCGGCTGCACCACGAACAGCCCCAACCCGCAAACCTACGACAGAATCCGTTGCAGATACTGCCCGGTATACGAACCCGCAACCTGAGCTACCTCTTCCGGCGTACCAACGGCCAGCACCTGCCCACCCCGTTCTCCGCCTTCCGGCCCCAGATCGATGATGTAATCCGCCGTCTTAATCACGTCCAAGTTGTGTTCGATCACCAGCACACTGTCCCCCGCCTCCACCAAGCGCTGCAGCACATCCAGCAGCTTCTGAATGTCCGCAATATGCAACCCGGTGGTCGGCTCGTCCAGAATGTAGAGAGTGCGCCCGTTGCTCCTGCGGCTCAGTTCGGTGGCCAACTTGACCCGCTGGGCCTCTCCGCCGGAGAGTGTGGTGGCCGGCTGGCCCAAGCGCATGTACCCGAGGCCCACGTCCACCAGCGTCTGCAGTTTGCGCTGAATGCGGGGGATGCTCTGGAAGAAGTCCAATCCCTCGGAGATAGTCATGTCCAGCACGTCGGCAATGCTCTTGCCCTTATAGCGAACCTCCAGCGTCTCCCGGTTATAGCGCTTGCCTGCACAAACCTCGCAAGGCACGTAGATGTCCGGCAAGAAATGCATCTCAATCTTGATGATGCCGTCTCCGCGGCAGGCTTCGCAACGGCCGCCTCGCACGTTAAAGCTGAACCGGCCCGGGGCGAATCCGCGCACTTTGGCGTCCTGCGTCTGCGCATACAACTGCCGAATCAGGTCAAAGGTGCCGGTATAGGTGGCCGGGTTGGATCGCGGAGTACGGCCGATCGGCGCCTGATCGATGTCGATCACTTTGTCTAGATGCTCCAAACCGAGTATGTCATCGTGTTGACCAGGCTTGCGCTTGGCTCGATTCAGATCCATGGCCAGGCGCTTGTGAATGATCTCATTGACCAACGTACTCTTGCCCGAGCCGGAGAGACCAGTGACACAAGTGAAGACGCCCAGCGGAACGGATACCGTCAGGTCCTTCAGGTTGTTCTCCCGCGCACCTACCACAGTCAGGCGCTTTCCGTTCGGTTGACGGCGCACTGGCGGAACGTCGATGGTGCGCTGCCCGGAAAGATACTGCCCCGTAATTGAGGCCGGCACCTGGCAGATCTGCTCCAATGTACCGGTGGCCACTACTTGCCCGCCGTGCTCTCCAGCGCCCGGGCCCATGTCCACGATGTAGTCGGCTTCACGCATCGTCTCCTCGTCATGCTCGACCACAATCACAGTGTTGCCCAGATCCCGCAGTCGCTTCAAGGTGGAAATTAGACGGCCGTTGTCCCGCTGATGCAGGCCGATGCTCGGCTCATCCAGGATATAGAGCACGCCGGTGAGGCTTGATCCAATCTGCGTGGCCAGGCGAATGCGCTGCGCTTCTCCTCCGGAGAGTGTGCCGGCCTTGCGGTGTAGCGTCAAGTAGTCCAGCCCGACGTTGACCAAGAAGCCAAGCCGCTCACGGATCTCCTTCAGGATCTGCCGGGCGATCAGGTTCTCCCGTTCGGTGAGCTGCAAGGCTTCGAAGAAATGCAGCGCATCCACGATGGATGTCTCGGTCACCTGTGCGATGTTCTTACCGCCCACCCGGATGGAGAGCACTTCCGGCTTCAGCCGCTGCCCCTGACAATCAGGGCAAGGCCGATCGCTCATGTACTGCTCCAAATCCTCGCGGATGTAATCGGAAGTGGTCTCCCGGTGCGAGCGCTCCAACATGGGGATAATGCCGCGGTAGACCAGCGTGAACTCCCGGCGCTGACCGCCACTGTCGCTGTAGCGCACCTTCACCTGGTCAGGGCCGCCGCGCAGGAGGATGTCCACCTGCTCGTCACTCAGTTCACTTATCGGCCGATCCAATGGGATGTGATAGTTCTTGCTGACGGCCTTCAGCAACTCCGGGTAATAATTGCTGCTGCTGTCTGCCCAAGGCGCAACTGCTCCCTCCTCCAGAGACTTGTTGCGATCCGGCAAAATCAGGTCCGGATCGAACTCCAGTTGAGCCCCCAAACCACTGCAGGTGGGGCAAGCGCCGTAAGGTGCGTTGAAAGAAAACATGCGTGGACTGATCTCCTGGTAGCTGAAGCCGCAGTCAACGCAAGCGAAGTTCTGACTGAACAGCGACTCGGGACCATCTACCTGGCTGATGATCACCAGTCCGCCGGAAAGCTTGGTAGCCGTCTCAATTGAGTCGGCTAAGCGGCTCCCGATGTCCGGGCGAATCACCAGCCGGTCGACGACGACTTCGATGCTGTGCTTCTTGTTCTTCTCCAAATCGATCGGTGTGCCGAGTTCCAGCATCTCGCCGTCTACACGCACGCGCACATAGCCGTCGCGCTGCAGGTCTTCTAGGAGCTTATTGTGTTCTCCCTTTTTGCCGCGCACCAGCGGGGCCAACACCAGCACGCGCGTACGCTCTGGCAAAGAGGTCACCTGATCCACAATCTGCTCTACCGTCTGCTGACTGATTTCGGTTCCGCAGTTAGGACAAAAAGGATGCCCAACCCGGGCAAACAGCAGACGCAAATAGTCGTAGACCTCCGTCACCGTGCCAACGGTGGAACGAGGGTTACGACTGGTCGTCTTCTGATCGATGGAGATGGCGGGAGACAGACCCTCAATGTAGTCGACATCGGGTTTATCCATCTGCCCCAGGAACTGCCGGGCATACGAAGAGAGCGACTCCACGTAACGCCGCTGTCCTTCGGCATAGATGGTGTCGAATGCCAGCGATGATTTCCCTGAACCGGATAGGCCAGTGATCACCACCAACTGATCGCGAGGAATATCCACATCAATGTTGCGCAGATTGTGCGCTCTTGCTCCACGTACCACAATTGCCTTACTGGGCATTCTCTGCGTCCCCTCCTGCCCTCGTCAACTAAACATGCTGTTTACGTACATACATTCGCTATTCTACCACTAGCTGCCTCCGACAGCAACAGCAGAATGTGGGACAGCGGGACGGCAATGGGACAGGGGGACGGATCCAGCGCCGGAGCGCTGGGTCCGTCCCCCTGTCCCAGAGGTCAATCCGGTTGCTTGGCCAGGCCAAACTGCAGCATGCTCATCAAGCGATCGACCTGTTGCAGCATCTCATCGTCGGTCATGTCCAGCCAGATCAGGTGGTCGAAGTTGTAAAGCACCATCTCGACCACGCCTTCCACAAACTTCTGAGGAAACATTTCCTTGAACTGCCCGGCGTTACAGGCGGCTTGCACGAGAGCACTGATGCTGTCGCGACCGCGATCGGGGAATGCCTGCTTCACCTGCTGCCGCACTTGCTCCGATTCTGCCATGAACCGCCTGCTCATTGCCCACAGGCGCGGCTCACGCACCGCGAATTCCATTCCTGCCCGGGCCAGTATGCCAATCTGGGCGAAGAAGTCGCTGGGGAAGTCGGCTTGAGTGGCTCGCTTGGCGAAGTAAGCCAGCTTATCCTTGGTAATCTGATCGATGATACAAAGGTAGAGGTCCATCTTGTCCTTGAAGCGATAGTAGAAACGCCCCTTGTTCATCCCAGCGGCCTTGATGATATCGTTCAAAGATGCCTGGTCAAATGACTTTCGGGAAAACTCATCCAGTGCCGCACTATAAAGCTCGGGCATCTGCGTCAAAGGGTTATCTGCTGGTGCTTTCGCCGGGCGTACAAAGCCCGTTTCCAGTTCATCATCCTGCTGCACTACACATCCTCCTCCAGACCGCGCTCCCTGGCCTCCTGACGCTGCTTCATAGCCTTAAGGTAGTTCCCCGCCAATTTTACCTTGAGGATACCAAACATCACAACCCCGATTGCGATCAGCACCCAATAATGCCATTCCATTTAGTTCACCTCCTATCTCAACCCAAATCGACGCTTAATGGGACGACGCAAGAGCAGCAGCCAGATGAATCCGGTGACCGCCAACAGGGCGCAGGCAACGAGGTCATACTCCCCCGCCCAAGCGCCTCGAAAAGCCCGCAACTGCCAGTAGTTGGGCATCCAGTAATAGAGCCACTGCAGCTTGACTGACACGAAGATGCTCGACAGAGGAACAGCCAGCGCAACCGGCATCAATAGCTTCAGCGACGCGATGGCCGTAATTTGGTTCCTTGCTGTGTAGCCGAAGATCACTGCCATCAGCCCAGCCAAGCTCACAGAGGAAGCCGCAGCCACCAGCAATTGGGGCAGCAGATCCGCCTTACCAATCACCAGCGCCGTCACGGCCGTATTGATCAGGGCCAGGACTAGGGCCAGCAAGGTGCGGGCAATCACGTACTTGCCGAAGGTCAGGGGCGCAACCCCCAAGGCTTGTAGCGCCTTGCTCTCTCGCTCTGCCACAATGTTGAACCCGGATACGGCCCCGCCGATGAAGACAGCCAGCAGGAGCAGTGAAGACACGGCTAATTCTGCTGTGCGCCCTCCGCTCGAGGTCACAGCGAGTGTCTTGTGGGCAGGGAGGTCTCCGGCCACCGCCCTCTGCAACAGATTGCCGGCGAGCAAAGCGAATCCCCGAGGCTCGTTTCCTTCTACGATCAACGTGGGTTGACCTGATTGCCAGGCGACTCCGGCCACACTGTCCACCCGCTCCACGCGGTGTACGACTGCCGTCTGGTCGGCAACCGTCTCCACGTTGGCCAGCCGCTGCAACTGCGTCTGCAGTGCGGTCGGCGCTTCCGCCGGCAGTACGAAGGTAATGGTTCCACCACTCACTCCGCCCAGAACGGCCAGGTAGACAAAAGCCAATAATGCAGGCGCTATCGCCATGTAGAGAGCGATTTTATTGCGGCCGATCAGAATCAGGTCCGTCTTGATAATGGACAAAACTGCACGCACGATCTTTCACCTCCTTCTATTCTGCTGACAGCAGCTTTCTCTTCACCAGCAACATGCAGAGACCAAAGGCTGCCAGCGTCTCAACCCCCAGCGTGGCAAATGTTCCGCTTAGCGCCTTGCCGGTCGGGAAAAGGATCTCCTCGTAGGCGAACAGGCCACCGTAGGATGGAATCAACTGCATCCAGGCGGGGGCGAACGACGGCACCGCAAAGCTGACCATCGGCAGCATGTTCAGGGCCAGAATCAGCGTGGCCAAGAAGAACCAACCCGAGATGTCCTGGAAGAAGACTGCCAAGCATAATCCCAGCAGGGTATACAGTAGGCAGCCGAGCAAAGTCAGCAGGAGAAACTGTCCCCAATTGAAAGCAAAGCCGACGGTGGTGACCACCATCAGGGAAGCGTATGCCGTTCCCACCAGAGCGAACAGCAGGGACTTGCTGAGCACGTAGGCCAGGGTTCCTCCCGGCGCCACCCGGTAAGCCCTGAGCGTGCCCTCCTGTTTCTCACCGAGCAGCAGGATGGCAGCCATCAGGAAACCGAGGATCACTGCCTCAAAGCTGACGAACATCGGGACCAAGCGCAGGTTCTGCGCAGCCGTCCGCTCTGATTGGCGCAGTGTCTGTACATTGATCGGCGCCTGGCCCTCCGGTAGCGGGGTCAATTGGGAGATGAGCGCTGCCACGGCCTGGTCGCTCAGGCCGCTGTGCACCACAGTCAGCTCACCGCCGGTGTTGATTAGGCCCACCGCCTCGCTGCTTTCAACCAACTCGCGTACGGCCTGCGGGCTTTCCGCCAACTGCACGCCTGGCAGAGATAGCTGCATGCCGTAGACTACCAGATTGCGGTTATCCAGATCGGCCTCCGCTGGAACCAACCAGTTGACAGTGATCACAATCAGCACCAAACTGACGGAAATGACCCAGAAGATGGCATTGCGCAACAGGAGCTTCAAGTCCTGGCTCAGTAGATTGCAGACTTGCCTCATTGCGTCAGCCCCCTGCCGGTCACGCGGATGAAGATGTCCTCCAAAGTAGCTTCCTGTGAGTGCATAGTGAGCGGCTGCACAGAGAGCACGAAGCGAGCCATCTCTGCTTTACCGACCGCATCCAACTCGAAGCTGCGGCTGGCTGTCGCCCCGTCCTGCAGATAGGTCATGGTCACCGCCTGCCGGCCATACTGCAGCTTCAACTTGCCGGGCGTATCCATGGCGGCGATGCGCCCGCCCTCCAGAAAAGCCACCCGGTCACAGAGTGTGTCCGCCAGAAGCATGTTGTGGGTGGTCAGGAAGATCGTCGCCCCGCGCTGCTTCTGCTCCAGAATCAGCTCGCGCACCCCGGCTGCGGTGGTGGGGTCGAGTCCACTGGTCGGCTCATCCAGGAAGAGGATCTGCGGCTGATTGATCAACGCGCGGGCTAAGTTCAGCCGCTGACGCATTCCCTTGGAATACTGACCAGCCTTGCGATGGACAGCGTCGCCCAGCCCAACGCGAGTCAGCAGCCTGATCGGATCCACTGTGGGCACGGAGAACAGGCCGGCATAGTGGCGCAGATTCTCCAGCCCAGTGAGGCTGAGATAGACGTTGGGTTGTTCGAAGGAAACGCCAACGCGATTGAAAAAATCTGGGCTCAGCTGACGCACTGATAGCCCGTCATAAGCGACGACCCCGCGCTGTAACGGCAGCAAGCCAGTCATGATGTTCTGCACAGTGCTCTTCCCGGCGCCGCTCGGCCCTAAGAAGCCGAAGATTTCCCCCCGCTCGATCGAAAAGGAAACATCGGTCACTGCATAGTTGCCTTTGCCGCTATAATCGTGGAATAGCTGCTCAACCTTAATCATGTTCCATCCTCCCCATTAGACCATATGGTCTAGACCGTGTGGTCTAATGGTAGCACATGGACTTGCCGAGTGTAAAGTGCAGTGAAAAAGAAATAGCCCGGCTGCTGCGGAAGCAACTGGGCTAAAGGTCAAGTCAGGCGTGCTAGTTCTCTTGGAGAGTGATATCTCCTTGGCAGCTACGCCTTCTGGCGCAAGTCGAAGATGATGTCGCGCAGTTCCGCGGCCCGCTCAAACTGCAGCTGCCGGGCGGCATCCTTCATCTCTTTCTCCAGCTTTGCCAGCAGATCCTGTCGCTCGCGGCGGCTCATCGTCTGCACCTGATCGCTGGTCAAGCGGTAGCTTTCTCCCTTTTCCGCCACCTTGGTTGCCTCAATCACGTCACGAATGGCCTTGTGAATGCTCTGCGGCTCTATTCCGTGCACCCGGTTGTGCTCCATCTGCTTGCTGCGGCGGCGATTGGTTTCGTCGATGGCGGCCTGCATCGAACCGGTGATCCGGTCTGCGTACATGATCACCTGTCCGTTGACATTGCGGGCGGCGCGGCCCGTGGTTTGAATCAGCGAAGAGGTGGAGCGCAGGAAGCCCTCCTTATCTGCATCAAGGATCGCCACCAGCGACACTTCCGGCAAGTCCAAACCCTCACGCAGCAGGTTGATGCCAACCAATACATGAAAAACGCCCAGGCGCAGGTCGCGGATGATCTCCATCCGCTCCAAGGTCTCCACGTCGGAGTGCAGATAGCGCACCTTGACGCCCATCTCGCGGAAGTAGTCGGTCAGATCCTCTGCCATCTTCTTGGTCAGCGTGGTGACCAGCACCCGTTCGTCGCGGGCAACCCGCTGCCGGATTTCGCCGTAGAGGTCGTCGATCTGCCCCTTGATCGGCCGGATGATCACTTCCGGATCCAATAGCCCGGTCGGTCGTATGATCTGCTCGACGACCTGTCCGCTCTCAGCCAACTCATATGGCGCCGGGGTGGCCGAGACATAGATCACCTGATTCATGCGCTGATAGAACTCCTGAAAGTTCAGCGGTCGATTGTCCATGGCTGAGGGCAGGCGAAAACCGTGCTCCACCAATGTCTCCTTGCGGGAACGGTCTCCGGCATACATGCCCCGCACCTGCGGAATGGTTACATGTGACTCATCGACCACCAAGAGAAAGTCCTTGGGCAGGTAGTCCAGTAGAGTGTAAGGCGGCTGCCCCGACACACGCCCATCCAGATGGCGTGAGTAGTTCTCGATGCCGGAACAGAATCCGATCTCCTGCATCATCTCCAGGTCATAGCGGGTACGCTGCTCCAAGCGCTGCGCTTCCAGCAGCTTCCCTGCTGCTTTTAGCTGCGGCAGACGCTCTGCCAGCTCAGCCGAGATGTTGTTGATCGCCACCTGCAGCTTGTCGCCCGAGGTGACGAAGTGGGATGCCGGGAAGATCAGCACATGTTTGCGCTCGCCCAGCAGCTCTCCGGTCAAGGTGTCAATCTCGGTGATTCGTTCAATCTCGTCCCCAAAGAACTCGATCCGGATGGCGCGTTCACTCTGTGATGCCGGAAACACCTCCAGGCTATCGCCGCGAACGCGGAAAGTGCCGCGGGTGAAGTTCAGGTCGTTGCGGCTGTACTGAATGTCCACCAGCGCACGCAGTACCTCGTCCCGATCCTTGACCATGCCTGGGCGCAGGGACACGCAGAGTTTCATGTACTCATGCGGGTTGCCCAGACCATAGATGCAGGACACGCTGGCGACGATGATCACGTCCTGGCGCTCAAACAGTGACGCCGTGGCCGAATGGCGCAGTTTGTCTATCTCATCGTTGATCTGCGCGTCTTTCTCGATAAAGGTGTCAGTGGAGGGGATGTAGGCCTCCGGCTGATAGTAGTCGTAGTAACTGACAAAGTACTCCACCGCGCTGTCGGGGAAGAACTCGCGAAACTCACTGCAGAGCTGAGCAGCCAACGTCTTGTTGTGCGCCAGCACCAGAGTCGGCTTCCGAACTTCTTTGATCACGTTGGCGATGGTAAACGTCTTGCCCGAACCAGTGACCCCCAGCAGCGTCTGCGCCGGCATCCCGTTGCGTAAGCCCTCCACCAGGCGGGCTATTGCCTCCGGCTGGTCTCCGGTCGGCCGATAGTCTGAAACAAGCCGAAACATCGTCGCTTCCCCCCTGACTAATGCTCTGTCCAGCGATAATCAACCTAGCACATCTCTTGATCGGTGAACCCAGTCTCAGCCCTACAGGTTCGGGTGTCACAAGCCTTGCGTTGTGGAGCCTGCAACTCGACTCCCCCTAATTCTGACTGAGCCCATATTATAACACGTGTACACCGAAAGAAAAGAGCAAGAAGCGAAAATACATTCGCCTCTTGCCCCTGCAACTACCTGTTCTGCTTCATCAGCCGCCAAGCCCAGAGCAGCGGACTGCGAAAACGCGTTTCCACATAGTTCTCCACGTCTGCATCCGGCACCAGCAGCAGCCCGGGATCGGCGTAGTGACGGGCAGACAGGGTAACCGTAAAAGGCTTGCCCTTGGCCCTGACCACCGCCAGCCGCAGACTCGCGCCCAGTTGCGCTGCCTGCTCGGCGTTCGAGACCAGGTCCAATTGCTCCCGCCAAGCCAAACCGCCGGTGAGCGGAGCATCATTCACAGCCAGAATCACGTCACGCGGACGCAGCCCAGCCCGTTCAGCCCAGCCCCCGGGCAGAACCTCCATGATCATCACCCCGGGGCCCTTGTGCTCCCACAGCGGAGCACCGGTCTGTTCTTGGCGATTGCCGATCACAATCAACAACTCGTGCCCGAGCGGTGAGAAGATGGCAGCCAACCAGAGCAAGCTGGCGTGGCGGCTCCCCAACCAGGCCAAGCCCAGCAGCGTCAGGCTGAACAGCATCAGCCTGGCAGCCGAATGGCGCACCTTGCGTCGGGGTGATGTCGTTACCGCCAAATCTCCATAACCCAGGGCAGCCAGCAACGGCACCATGTAGAGAGTGAAGTCACCCGAGAGAGGCGCACCAATCGGTTTGATCAGTGGCCACCAGGCAGGCATGGCAATGCCTGCCCCGTCCCCTGGGAGAACCTGCGGAATGACCATCAAAGCCAGCAGGGGAAGCGGCCAGAACAGCTGCAGGCTGTATCCGCCCACCACCCGGCCATCGTCCCGACGCACATACAGCGGAGAAGCCCCTAGGTGACCGGATAGCAACATCAACACGCTCTCCACCATGTGCAGCACTGCCACCAGCCCTAGCAGCGAGGCAACATCGATCGCGGGCCAGCCGAACAGCAGATAGCCGAGGGAGAGGAGGCCTCCTGAATAGGCGAAGCAGATCAACCGCATGTCCACCAGCGCCAGCAGCAAAGAGCAGAGCATCACATTGCTGATCCATTGGGACGAAATCGCAATGCCAATACCAGTCAAGAGCATGCTGCCAACCATGCCGCCAACGACTCCAAAGATCACCGAAAAGAGCAAGCGTTTGGGGAGCGCGTGCCGAGGCCGACCGAACAGGGCCACTTCAATGCGCTGCACTCGCATGTACTGCCAACTGATCAAGGCACCAACCGCAAGCAGAATCCAGGAGTTGCGGCTGGTGAAATAGGCCGGCAACGACTGTAGATAGGATTGGACGATCTGTCCAAAAGGCGGCATCCCGAACACCTCCCCGAGAGCTCTGACTGGTGCTCCGTCCAGCTCAAGACTATCACGTGACATCAAGGGTCAGCGGATAACATGACGTTACACTCTATAGTTTGAGACTTGACGCCATACTAAAATTATACACAAGTGGTGCATAGGATACCAAGCAGCACTGCGTGCTGGGCTGTTCAATTTGTCCCGAGTAGAGGCTCGGCATGCCTAGCCGAGGCCAAGAGCGGTTGCGGCAAACCGTATGCAGCGGGTCGCATGCATGCGACCCCTACGGGCATGCGCATAGTCCTGTAGGGGCGCCATGCATGGCGCCCGCAGCCTCCGAGTTCTCGCGTCGGCGCCGATACACCTAGCGAAGTGCGACTTTTTGAACGCTCTCGCATGCTGCGGGAGCTACGGTGGGAGCGACTTTCTGAACGCTCTCAAGCAGCACTGCGTGCCGTTTAGGGTACCACCTTGATGCTCACAAGCGAGAATCACCTTTATTGAGATCACAGCACTTCGTGCTGCTGAAAGAAAAGACCGGGCGTAGCCCGGCCTGCGAAATCTATGGCTTAACGTAATTTAGCGGATTCTGTTTCGCGCCATTTACTCGATACTCAAAGTGCAGGTGCGGACCGGTGCTGAACCCGGTGCTGCCCGCCTTGGAGATCTGCTGACCTTTGAACACAGTGTCATTCGTCTTCACCAGCAGTACTGAGTTGTGAGCGTAGACGGTGGAGATACCCTTGCCGTGATCGATGATCACAACCTGGCCGTAGTCCCCCAGCCAGCCGGAATAGAGCACGGTGCCGGCGTCGACAGCCACAATCTTTCCACCCATGGGTACGCCGACGTCAACACCGGCATGGAAGCTGCGCTTGCCAAACAGCGTGCGCCAGCCGTACGGAGAGGTGATCCGCTTGTACCCAGGGGCTGGCCAAGTGTACTTGCCAGTGCCGATCACTGTGCCGGGGCTGTTCTTCTGCGCTTCCTTGATCAGACGCTCCAGTTCCTTCTCCGTCTCTTCCAGCTTCTCCAGCGAGGCTTCGTAAGCGGCCTTGTCCTGCATCACCTGGCTCATCTTCTGAGTCCGCGCGGCCTTGCGCGAAGACAGATTGGTGCGCGCTTGAGTGGTCTGTGTGTACAGCGACGACGCTTCCTGCTGCTTGCTCTCCAGATAGGCCCGCCTTTCCACCAGTGAGCTGCGCTCAATCTTGATCGAGTCCACGATGGACACATCCTGATAGACCACTTGCTTCAGCAGTCCCAAGCGATTGATCAAGTCAGTGAAACTGCGAGCGTTGAGCAGCACCTCCAGGTAGCTGACTGAACCCCGTTCATACAGTGCCCTGATCCTGGTCTTGAGCATTTCCTCCCGCTCGGCGAGGATCTCCTCCGCCTTGAGCAATTCGGACTCCGTGATGCTGAGCTCCGCTTCCGTCGTCTCCAGCCGATTTTCCAAGTAGCCCAACTGGTTCTCTGCCTGAGCAATCTCCTTATCCAAGCGGTTGATCTCATTGGTGATTGTCTTGGTTGCCTTGTTGGCGGAGTTGATCTTCTGCTCCAGTTGCTGGATCTGTTGCTGCACCTTCTGGTATTCTGCCTGCTTCTTGGCCAGATCGTCAGCTGCCAACACGGGCAACGTCAGGGCAAGAACCAGGTAGAGCACAAGAGTCACCGTCAATCCACGTCTTAATCCTGCCATTCTCCCCCTCCTTTCTGTCTTGGTTATCTATGAGGACGGGTCCGGCGCCGGGTCAGCGAGGCTTGTCCTGCCTCTGCCGACACCAAACCCTCATGTCCGAGTAATCTCTCACCGCAGGCGGCTACACCCGTAGGAAGCGACGCAGCGAGATGGTGCTGCCCAACACACCAATAGCCATACCGATTCCGAGCACCCAGGCCCCGATTACCAGCAGCAAAGGCCACGGCTGGATCAATGGCAAGAAAGGCATGGAGACAGCCAAATTGCTCACTGCCAGTTGATACAACCAGATGATCAGCCCCCCGGCAAGCAGAGAACCGGTGAAGCCAAGGATCATGCCCTCGATGATGAATGGCCAGCGGATAAACCAGTCAGTCGCGCCGACATATTTCATGATGTTGATCTCCCGGCGTCTGGCAAAGACCGTAATGCGGATGGTGTTGGAGATGATGAAGGTAGCGGCTGCCGCCAGGCCAACCATCAGACCGAAGGCGATCATCCGCACGATCCGGGTAATGTTGAACAACTGCTCCACCACGCCCTGACCATAGACCACCTCGGCCACGCCCGGATAGGTGCGCAAGACCGGCACCACTTCCAGCACCTGGCGCGGCTCAACAGTCGCCAGCTCAAATCCATTGCGCAGGGGATTGTCGATTTCTAGGCCGGCCAGGAACTCCGCACTCTCGCCATACCACTCCCGCAGGCGAATCAGCGCCTCGTCCTTGCTCACGTACTTCACCGATGCCAGTTCCGGCATAGCAGTGAACTCCTGAGCTAAGCTGTCCACCTGTTCACTGGTCAGCTCATCCTGCAGGTAGACGGAAATCTCCACCTGCGATTCCAAGCTACCTGCCAGATTGTTCAAGTTGCTGGCCAGCAACAAGAAAATGCCAACGATCAACATGGTCACAGCTACTGTACCGACGGAAGCAACAGTCATCCAGCTGTTGCGCCACATGCTGGTCACGGACTGCCGCACGAACTGATTCCAAGTTCTAAGCTTCATATCCGTATGACCCCCTGCGCTCGTCACGCACAACTCGGCCGCCCTCAAGCGCGACCACACGCTTGCGCATGGAATCGACGATATTCTTGGCATGGGTAACCATCAAGACAGTGGTTCCCTGAGCGTTGATGTCCTGCAACAAGCGCATAATCCCCCAGGCCGTGTCCGGATCTAGATTGCCGGTGGGCTCGTCCGCCAAGAGGATATAGGGCTGGTTGACGATGGCCCTGGCCAGCGCCACCCGCTGCTGCTCGCCTCCGGACAGTTGCATCGGCAAATGCTTGGCGCTGCCGGCCAAACCCACCAACTCCAGTACCTCGGGCACCCGGCGCCGAATGGCACGCACGGGTGCCTCGGTGACACGCATGGCAAAGCCGACGTTTTCCTCCACGGTCCAGTTGGGCATCAGACGAAAATCTTGGAAGACCACCCCGATTTGGCGCCGGAGATAGGGAATCTCGCGGGACTTCAGCTCATTGACCACCTTTCCGTTGACCACGATCTGGCCCTTGCTCGGCTTCTCCTCCGCCAGCAACAGTTTGGTCAATGTGGTTTTTCCGGCCCCGCTAGGACCGACGATGAACAGAAACTCACCCTTCTCGACCTGTAAATCAACATCGCGCAGTGCGACGACTCCATTTCCATACATCTTACTGACAGCATAGAGTTCTAGCATATAACCACCTTCCTTGTTGCCATCGCAGTAGGTCAGTGTCCTGTCCCGCTGCTTGTCCGACACCTGACAAGGCGTTGCCCACCCCCTGTGCGACAGGACAGCAATCGCAACCATCCGCTATTCAGATCGCGGCATTCCTAAGAATGCTGCTGAGGTACAAGCTGATGGTTGCTTCGCAACCATCACTCTATTTAGATCGCAGCATTCTGAAGAATGCTGCTGCACTTTCGGTGATCCGTTAGGTCATTCAGCCGAGCAGCATCCTATCGGAGCGCTGCTGTGGTACAAGCCGATGTTGCTGCGCAACATCGCTCCATTTAGATCGCAGCGTCCTATCGGAGCGCTGCTGTGGTACAAGCCGATGTTGCCGCGCAACATCACTCCAGTTAGATCGCCGCATCCTGCGGAGTGCCGCTATTTGGTGCAAACCGATGTTGCTTCGCAACATCACTTCATATAGACCGCAGCATCCATAGGCTGCCGCTGGGTTCATCTCAGCTACTTCGACAACAATGCACATAACTCCTTGTTGAACGCTGCCGAAATTGCGGCCTTCTGCCCGATTCTGGAGAAGATTTTCCAGTTCTGCTACCCGCATTAGCCACCTTACGCTTGCTATCAGGCTGCCTTATGTTAAAATAAAGTAATTGGCGCGCGCGTCCTGGTGGGACCCGACAACGCGGTGTTGATCATATTTCCTTGCCAGGCGGCCGGAAATCAGTTCAAACGGCGAGACAATGGGAACAATAGAAAGGACTTTCTCTGGGACAACGACGGCAATCCATGCTCATTACTAGAAAGAGGTAGATAAGACAGTGACTAACGGAACAAAGGTCCAGATCATCCCGCTCGGAGGCGTCGGGGAGATCGGCAAGAACATGTTCGTGGTGCAATGCCGCGAGGATATCTTGATCATGGACGGAGGCCTCAAGTTCCCCGAGGACGAGATGCTGGGGATCGATTTTGTCATCCCCAACATCAGCTATCTGGTCGAGAACCAGAAGAAGATCAAAGGCATGGTGCTGACCCATGGACACGAGGACCATATCGGCGCCATTCCTTTCATCCTGAAGCAGATCAGCATGCCGATCTTCGGCACCAGACTGACGCTTGGCCTACTCAAGGGCAAACTGGAGGAACATGGCCTGCGAGCCGACTTGCGGGAAGTGAAGGCGGGCGACGAAGTCACTTTGGGCAGAAACTTCAAAGTGGGCTTTATCGCCATGAATCACAGCATCCCAGACACGGTGGCGCTGGCGATCGATACTCCGCTGGGGGTGATCATCCACAGCGGTGACTTCAAACTGGACCAGACGCCGGTCGACGGCCGGGTGACCGATTATCAAGCTTTGACTGATTATGGTCGACGCGGGGTGCTCGCCCTGATGTGCGATTCAACCAACGCCCATCGTTCCGGTTACACCGCATCTGAACGAGTAGTCGGGCGCACCTTCGATGCCATCTTCAACAAAACCAGAGATCGCATCTTTATCGCCACCTTTGCATCCAACATTCACCGCATCCAGCAGGCCTTTGACGTGGCCATGCAGTACGGACGCAAAGTGACGGTGGTTGGACGCAGCATGGTCAATAACGTTCGCGTAGCCAAAGAACTAGGTTACCTCAGTTTCCCAGATGAGATCATGGTGGAGCCGGAGGAAATCAATCGCTATCCGGCACACAAAGTCCTGATTCTGACCACTGGTAGCCAAGGCGAGCCCCTCTCCGGATTGGCTAGAATGGCCAATCAGAATCACAACAAGCTGACCATCGTTCCCGGAGATACAGTGATTCTTTCCTCTACTCCAGTTCCCGGAAATGAGAAACTGGTCAACCGGGTGATCGACGGGCTGTCCCGCGCGGGTGCAAACGTGATCTCACAGGGAATAGCGGATGTGCATGTCTCCGGCCATGCCAGCCAAGAGGAACTGAAACTGTTACTTAACCTGGTGCGTCCGAAGTATACGATCCCGGTGCACGGCGAATATCGGCACATGACTGCTTTCTCACGCTTGTCCCAGGAAGTCGGAGTGCCGGAAGAGAATATCTTCGTTCTCTCCAGTGGCGATGTGCTCGAGTTCACCAAGGAAGACGCTCATATAGCTGGCAAGGTTCCTTCCGGAGTGGTCTTGGTTGATGGACTGGGCATTGGTGACGTCGGAAATGTGGTCTTGCGTGACCGGCAGCAACTTGCTCAGGATGGCGTCTTGGTGGTAGTTGTGACCATCGACAAGAGTGCGAAAGCTATCAAGGCTGGCCCCGATATCATCACCCGCGGCTTCGTATATGTACGCGAATCGGAGACGCTGATTGCCCAAGCAGCCGAACAGGTGAAGAAAAGCCTGGACACCTGTCTGAAGAGCGACCACGCCGACTGGTCAGCACTGAAGGCGGCTGCCAAGGATACGCTGGGTAGCTTCCTCTACGAACGCACCAAGCGTCGGCCGATGATCTTGCCGATCATCATGGAAGTCTAGCACAGACTGGCGTAGAGCCGCATACAACAGAAAACGGGTCGACTCGGTTGCGAGTCGACCCGTTTCGCTTTGCACCTGCGGCGACCTAGATCAGGCTGGATTGGCGCAGCAACCGCTGAGCAATCGCCGCCAACTCTGCCCGGGTGACCAGGTCCTGCGGAGCAATTGCCCTGCCAGGGCGGCCGCCAATGATGCCTGAATCTATGCAGGCAGCCACTACTCCCCGCGCCCAGTCGCTAACGGCATCACCATCCGAGTACTCGGCAAGTAAGCTTGACACTTCCTCAGCTGTCAACCTGTTGTCCAGGCCGGTCACGCGCATGGCAGCTACAACCATCGACATCGCTTGCTCGCGGGTGATCCGCTCATTGGGCAACAAGGCACTGCCCGGATATCCGCCGATCAGCTGGTACTGATATGCTGTCAATGCGTAGCCGTAGCTCTCGTCGCCGGGCCGCAGGTCGACGAATGGACTGCTTCCCGTTCCTGATGCCAGGCCCAATGCCCTGACCAATGTGGCAATGAACTCCATGCGAGTGACATTGCCACTTGCGCCGAACATTTCGGCTGTCTCACCCGGCATAACCAGACGCGAGCCCATGTCGTTTGCCGGCCCCTCGGCCCAATGCCCGACCATGTCCGCAAAACTAATGGGGTTCCAGATCACCGTATAGGTGCTGTTGGTTAGGCTGTTGACCGTGGCATGGTACTTTCCATCGATCACCACAACCCTGGTTGGAACGGAGCGGAAGGTGCCATCAGGCTGCAGCACGACCGCAGTCGTCACCCTGGAGTAATCAACTCCGTCCGGAATGGCAATTGTCCGCTCGACGTACGCGTTGAACTGGCTAACCTGCATCGTCTGATCGCCGTACGTACAACTCACAGCAAACTCTACAGGCGGCACCACCAACAAGTAGTTTCCGGCATTAGCCGCATCCTCCACGGCGGTCACTGTGTCCAGATCAGGATTGGTGATCTCCACATGCACAGTCACATCCTGCAGGCTCACTGACTCGCCCAGCTGCTGCGCCACTGCATCAATGCTGATCTCTGCTGCTGGCAGCGTATATGAGGCCAGACCGGTGGAGATCTGCACGGTGGCACTCCTGTTCTCCATGTTCTTCACCATCTGCCCGGTCAGTTCGCCGACCACCCGATCCGCATCATTGTTCACAACCACCGAGATTAGGGAGTTGTCACCCGCTTCGTCTGCCAGCTTTGCGCCAAGCTTGGCGGCGTCAAACACGACGCGAGTAGTCGTCATCCCTTGGGCGTCGGTCTCGGTGACGGCCGTCGCCGAGTTGCCCTGGACATTGCCGTTGAAAGTGACATCCACCCCGGTGCCCGGGGGCGGCGTGGGCCTGACGGGTTCGTCTTCCTCAATGATGCTGGCCACTGCCTGATAAGGCAGAAGGTCATAGTTGTCTGCATCCTCCCCGACTAGCCTCAGCCCGGCGACAGCCACAGGCTTACCGATGCCCATCTGGCTGTCCCCAAAGGTGCCGGCAGCCGCGGTCACGTCCAGACTGACGTCGTCGCCCTCTTCCACGCCGACCAATTCAGCCTGAGACAACTGCAGGCGAGCCGCAGGCGTTCCGTCATAGTACTTGCTCAGGGCTGAGATGCCAGTGGCGTTAATCTGCTTGCGCTGCACCTGCAACTTCCCCGCGACGGGTACGATTGTGTAGTTGACCGCCGTCGCTCCGCTGATGCTGATCTCATGCTCGCCAGCGGTTGCGACCTGTCCAGTGGCGGTTGTCATGGTCACTCCAGTGATCACGCTGTACTGATCGCCATGATAGAGAGTGCCGCTCGGGGTATAGCTGAGCACGGGGTCCTCTGCCCCATAGACCTTGGACTTGTCGTCAGCCGTCACCGTCAGTGTGGCCTTGTCTATGACCAGTGTGCCCGGCAAGAAACTGATAGTATAGTTCTCGCTGGCCAAGCCGGAAGGCGTGATCGTGTAACCGCCTACGTTCTCGCCTTCTTCTCTGGCCAGTGCTAGCTCCCCAGTCAGATCCCCATAATCATCCCCTGCTACGAAGCCGCTGTAGCTGACCGTGAAAGCGGGGTCGGCACTGCCGTAGATTTTGCTCTTTACATCTGCTGTAACGGTTAGTGCTGCCTTGGTCACGCTGAGCGTACCCGGCACGAAGCTGATGCTGTAGTTGCCGCTCGTCAAACCAGATGGCGTAACCGCGTAACTGTCCACATTCTCACCAGCCACCCGCGTCACTGTGAGCGTTCCGGCCAGATCTGCAACGCCGTCTCCTGCTACGAAGCCGCTATAGCCAACCGTGAACGCAGGATCAGCGCTGCCATAGACCTTGCTGGTACTCACGGCTGTGATAGTCAGGTCCTGCTCAGTGACTTGCAGCACTCCCGGGACAAACTCGATGCTGTAGTTATCGCTAGTCAGGCCGGCCGCGGTAATCGTATAGTTGCCCACGTTCTCACCAACCGCCCGTGTCAGCGCGAGTGTTCCCGCTAGGTCTCCGCTATCGTCCCCTGCTACAAAACCGCTGTAGCTGACGGTGAGGGCAGGGTCGACGCTGCCGTAGACCTTGTTCTTTCCATCCGCGGTCACAGTCAATGTTACCTTTGTCACGCTTAGTACTCCCGGCACGAAGGAGATCTCGTAGTTGCCGGTCGTCAGGCCGGAGGGGGTGATCGCGTAGCTGCCGACATTCTCGCCTGCTGCTCGGGTCAGGTTAAGCATTCCGCTCAGGTCCTCACTATCGTCTCCTGCCACGAAACCACTATAGCTGACGGTGAAGGCAGGGTCCGTGCTGCCGTAGACCTTGCTCTTTTGATCTGCGGTCACGGTCAATGCTGCCTTGGTCACCGTAAGCGTGCCTGGCACGAAGGAAATCTCGTAGTTGCCGGTCGTCAGGCCGGAGGGGGTGATCGCGTAGCTGCCGACATTCTCGCCTGCTGCTCGGGTCAGGTTAAGCATTCCGCTCAGGTCCGCGCTGTCGTCTCCTGCCACGAAGCCACTGTAACTAACGGTGAAGGCTGGGTCGGCGCTGCCGTAGACCTTGCTCTTTTGATCTGCAGTCACAGTCAGCGCTGCCTTGGTCACAGTGAGTGTTCCCGGCACGAAGGAAATCTGGTAGTTGTCGCTCGTCAGGCCGGATGGCGTGATCACGTAGCTACCTACATTCTCACCCACTGCTCGAGATAGGGTGAGTGTTCCGCTCAGATCCGCGCTATCGTCCCCTGCCACGAAATCACTATAGCTGACGGTGAAGGCTGGGTCGGCGCTGCCGTAGACCTTGCTCTTTTGATCTGCAGTCACAGTCAGCGCTGCCTTGGTCACCGTAAGCGTGCCTGGCACGAAGGAAATCTGGTAGTTGTCGCTCGTCAGGCCGGATGGCGTGATCGCATAGCTTCCCACGACTGACGATTCTGTAGCAGTCGTAGTGAAGGCTAGAGAGCCACCCAGGGCAGACTGACTCTGGTCGAAGGCAAAGCCTTCATATCTCGCGCTGAAAGTTGGATTCACCTCGCCGTAGACCTTGCTCACGCTCTCAGCACTGACCGTTAAGCCCTTCTTGGTGACCTGCAAAATCCCGGTCCTGAACTCGATGTCGTAGTTAGCACTCTCCAGGCCGTATGGCGTAATCGTGTAGCTCCCGACGTTCTCACCGACCGCTCGGGTCAGGCTGAGCGTTTCGCTGAGATCCGCGCTGTCGTCCCCTGCCACAAAACCGCTGTAGCTAACGGTGAAAGCAGGATCCGCGCTGCCGTAGACCTTGCTCTTTTGATCTGCAGTCACAGTTAGCGCTGCCTTGGTCACCGTAAGCGTGCCTGGCACGAAGGAAATCTGGTAGTTATCGCTCGTCAGGCCGGATGGCGTGATCACGTAGCTACCTACATTCTCACCCACTGCTCGAGATAGGGTGAGTGTTCCGCTCAAATCCGCGCTGTCGTCTCCCGCCACGAAACCACTGTAGCTGACGGTGAAGGCAGGGTCCGCGCTGCCGTAGACCTTGCTCTTTTGATCTGCGGTCACGGTCAATGCCTTGGTCGTGACCTGCAGTGCGCCATCGACAAAGGTAATGGCATAGTTGGGGCTCGTTAGCCCAGATGGGGTGATCGTGTACACGCCCACCCCCGATGCGGCACTTGCCTCTGTGTTGAATGCCAATGTCCCACCCAATGCAGATGCAGTCTGCCCGAGGACAAAGCCGCTATAGGTCGCAGTGAATGCCGGGTTATTCTGGCCGTAGACCTTGGTCTTATCTTCAGCCGTCACGGTCAGCGCCTTGGGCGTAACCTGTAGTGTGCCCGGCACGAAGGTAATCACGTATTTGCCTCCACCGGCGAGTGTTCCTTGTGAAATGGAGTAGCTGGCAACCACTTCGCCCGGGGCTCGGGTAAGGGCGCCGGTGAGTGAGTCACCTTCTTCCAGGGCTCCGGCCGTAATCCGATAGGACAGGGCTGGGTCGGCGTCGCCATATGTCTTGGTCTTGTTGTCGGCTGTGACAGTGATCGGAATCGTGGCAAGTTCATAGATCGCTGTCACGGTCAGGTTCTCCACCACATGACTGAAGTCAGTATTCCACTGAACGAAGCGGTAGCCTGGTCTGCTTGGCTCATCGGGTGCAGCGGCCGCACCGTTCTGCTTCACCGACTGGCTAGAAAGAACCGCGCCGTTCCAGTCCAGGAATGTCACAGTGTGTCTAGGAAGAGCAGTTACCTGCAGGTTGAAACTGCGCACGACTGTATCCAGCCCATCACCAAGTGCGACGGTAATGATTGAGGTGCCGGACTGATTGGCAACAGGCGTAATCGTAAGAGTGCGGCTGCCGCCGGCGCCACCAAAGACGATATTCCCATTGGGGACAAGTGTGGTGTTGGATGAACTGGCTGAGAGCGCCAAGCTGGAGGTCGCTGTCTCGACATCAGTGACAGTAAACGCCAGCGGTCCAACCACACCATCCTCGGCTACTGTCTGGTTACCAATGAACCCTGAATAGAGGTGCTCTTTGGTCACCAGAGATGAGAATGCGTCTCCTGGTTTGATCCAGCTGAAGCGAATTGTTTCCCCACCACCGCGCTCATAGTACTCCAGCTTGATGTTATAGAAGTGGCCGGCTGTCAGGTTGATGCTTCCCTCACAGAGCGTCGGTGCCTGTGGCACCCATTGGTCGATGATCAACTGGTCGTTCACCCAGAGCCTGACCCCATCATCAGATAGCGCTTGGAACACGTAGTTGCCAGTGAGTGGAGCCTTAAGCGAACCGGACCAGCGGACGCTGAACACCTCGCCGTTCACACCCGGCATGCCCCAGACATTGCCGATACCAGCCCCAGCGCTGGAGGCATAGTTTATCTGCTCGTCCACACGCGTGGAAACCGGTCCGGTGAGATTCCAATCCCCCAGGTAGAACTGAGTGAACAACCCATCGCCCGTCTCTCCGTTGGTCACGCCAAAAGAGGGAAGATCATTCACACTGGTGATCGGGATAGTAGCAGTCGAGGCTGGCGAGTTCAACCGATTGTCGTCGGCATCAACCATCACATATTGAAAACTGGCGTCTGTGTCCCAGTTTGACGCCGGTGTGAAGCGCAGGTTGACTCCCCACCTGCCGGACAGCGGGTCGAGGCTGAGCGGCAGCATAGTTCCTGTTTTGCCCAAATCTAGGGCCGAGCCACCACTTCCCTGCAGGGTGCCGCCGTCGACCGTAACGATGCGGAGATGCTGCGGCAGGGCGCCTACTGTGTCGGCGACGGTTGGCACAACTAGGCGGATGTTGTCATACTCAGGTTGCACCGCATCCTCAACCACAGAGATCGGGTCGCCTGTCGGGCTGACTACCGTGGTGTCTCCGCCGGAACTCGGGGGAATCTGGGCCGAGAACACATTACTCAATGTGTGGGCAGAGTAGCTCTTAGCGTCGGTCGCTCGCACGCGAAAAACCGCGTCGGTCGCACTCACGCCTAACGGGATGGTGTACTGGATGCTGGTCGCAGGTCCCGAATAGGCTGAGATCCAGGTGCTGCCGTCATAGAACTCGAGCAGGTACAAGACCGCATCACCGTCCACGTCGCTGGCTGTTCCCCAGGCAACATCCACCGTGTCGCCAGCCCCCACTAACTGCCCTTTGCCGGGCGCCGTAAACGCCCCCGGCTGACCGGGTGCGTCATTGACCGGATGAATCGTCACGGTCACGCTGTGAATCGTCGAGAGATTATTCTTGCTGTCTCGCACCTGGTATGTGAACTGGTCACTGCCGTTAGTATTGAGTACTGGCGTGTAGCTGAACTGGTTGCCGCCAGGCGTGACCACAACAGAGCCCTTGCTGCCCTGGCTCACGATCTCAAAGGTCAGATTCCAATCCAGACCATCGCTGCTGGAGCCGTCTGCGTCAGAGCCGATTAGCCAGCCAGTGAGGCTGGTGTCCTCGTCAACACCAAAGCCGCCTACAGCGGAGTTCTGCCAGGCGCTCGTGGCGCTGGCGGGAAGCAGTGCGCCATCGATGTCCGACCGACTGTCCGCCACCAGCGCTCCTGAACCCTCGTTCAGCCGATAGTAGTTGCTCAGTTGGCTGTAATTGGGATGAGTGGCATCGATCTCCCGATACATCCAGGCTGCAAGCGTGCTCTCTGCCAGGCTAGTCTTCCAGATTCGGACCTCGTCCAGACCACCGACAAACAGATTGGATGGGCTTCCGCTGCCCCCGACGGTGCCACCTAGATAGAGACGATTGTCGCTGATGCTCAAGCTGAAAACGGCCGGCTGTGCCAACACCTGCACACCATCCAGGAACCCGCGCAGAGTGGCGCCGTCATAAGCGTAAGCTACGTGGTGCCAGCTGCTGTCCGGCATCGGGATGATGGAGAGCGGGTACGGATCATCACCGCTGAAACCAGTGCCGCCTCTCAGTGCATAGAAGGCCATCTTGTGTTCACCGGGTTGATGCAGTATCGCCCACTGCATGTTTGGATTGTTGTTCCGGGAGATGACGTAGGACGCCACATTGGATGGCGACCGAAACCAGAACTCGATCGTGAAGTTGTTGGTGATGTTATGCGAGCTGCTGGTCGGGATTTCCACGTAGCTGGTGCCATCGAACTGCAGCGCGCTGCCGAATCCGGCCACAGGAGGAACTGCTGGTTCGAAGAGGGCCATGGCGGAGATGTTGCCGGACACAGCCAAATCGGTACGGGCCGGCTCGGTTCGGCCGTCGCTCCACTGAGCAAATTGGTAACCACTATCCGGCACAGCCACCACCTGAGTTCCACTTCCACCGAGCAGCACATTCTGCGAGCTGGCCCCGGTGACTTGGCCGTGGCTGGCGGCGCTGTAGCTGAGCACAAAAGTAGGTAGCCCATCTGGAGGTAGAAGGTAGGGATACCCTGCGTTGCTCTCGGCAGACGCATGCCAGTATTCCAGGTCCGGGACGCTGGAGCGCGTGGCCGTGACCCAGGCGTTCAGGGCCCCCCTCAGCGTAACCGCAGTTGCCTCTCCGGTGTTGATCAGAGAATGACCGGCCACAGCCGACAGCACGCCCTGGCTGTCGGCAAAGGTTGCTGCCCCCTCATAGGTCAGCCCGGCCCCCTGCACTCCAAACCCCGGCAGCAAAGAGCCGGACCAATAGCAGTGGCGGAAGATGGCTGGGGTCTCTGCAGCGCCGCTAGCGTCAGCTGCCAGCCCGCCAGCTGTCGAGGCGCCAGCGGGGGTAACGAGGCTATAGCAGTTCTCCACATGGCTGCCTGCGGCGCGCCCGATCAGACCAGCGGCCAGGTCCACGCCCGTGACGTTGCCTACGTTGTAGGCATTCTGGGCAGTACCGTTATGGTCTGTACCAACCAGACCAGCGGCCACTGCTCCAGTGACGTCGCTCCGGTTGAAGCTGTCCTGCAGCAGCCCGGCATCGCTGATGCCGATCAAACCGCCGACGTGAGTCGCTCCGGAGCCGACGACGGAGCCTGAACCCGAGCTGTTCCTCACCTGACCGGAGTTGCTGCCTACCAGACCACCGACTCCAAAATCTCCGGATGAGCTAGTGCTCACGGTTCCCTGTTGGTGACAGTTCTCAAGCAGACCATGGTTGATGGCAGCGATCGCGCCCGCATGTCCGCCTCCCACAACCACACTGTCTGACAGAGAGACGTTTCTGACTATGCCGGCAGACTCGACGGTGCCGAACAAGCCCACGCCTGTCCCATCTGCTTGGCGAACCTCCAGCCCTCGGACAACGTGATTGTTGCCGTCCAACACCCCGCTGAAGACCTGCCCTCCGCTGCCAATGGGCTGGTGGTTGCTCAGCAGTTCGCTGACCGGGGGCAAGTTGATGTCATTGGTCAAGGCGTAGTGCGCCGCACCATGGGTGGCGTTCTCGCTGTTCACCTTCACTGCCACCAGTGCCAACTCAGAGGCAGTGCTGACCTGATACGGATCACCCAAGACGCCCGTTCCTCCGGCAAACACAGAGGCGATCGGTCTGAGATACGGGTATGCTGCGTTATAGGAGGGGGAGTTAGCCCAGGTTGACTGGAAGTCCCACCCGCTGTAGTTGGTCAGCTCCTGCATATCGAGAGTGGACTTTCCGGCGCCCTTGCCGTTGCCCGCCCGGGCAAAGATGTCGGAATCGTAGTAACAAGAGGTCACCGCTCCACTGCCACCGCCGACCAGACCGCCGAGATTGCTGGCCGACCCCGTGGTTCTGGTAGCGCCGAAGACGTCCCCATGATTGCCGGTGGACGTGCTGTCCAGCGCCTGGCCACTCTCTTCGTCCAGCTTCCAGTAGCCAACCAGTCCGGGCTCGTTCCCCTGTAGTTTCTTGTCCTTGTTGGCCGCAATCTCGGAAGCCGTCAATGCCCGGTTCCAAATCCGGACGTCCGCAATTTTCCCTTGAAAGAGCATCACATGGCCATCCCGACAGCCGATGGTGATATCCGAGGCATTGGCCACGAGCGGGTTACTCGGTCGGTTCAACATGTAGGCTACCTTGCCCACGTTCTTGCCGTTCTGCCAGATATCCCGAGCCACGCCGTTGATGAAGATACTGGCGGCTGCTCGTTGGGCTGCCGCCTCATAGGTCAACGTGGCGGCGACGTGGAACCAACCTGGCTGCAAAGCCTCAGGTACATCCAGCCAAGAGTCCCCGCCGCTTGCGCCGATCGGGATGAAGCGCAGCCCGTTTTGTCCAGAGCCGCCTTCCGTATGCAGTTCGAACTGCTCAAAGCCCTTGCCCATGATGAACTGCACATTGTCGGCCACCTGATTGACAGCATCCCACTGGAACCACGCTTCCACAGTGAAGGTGGTGGTGGCATAGGTTGGATTGTGCTGGATCTGAACGTAGTCGTCGCCATCAAAGCTCAGGTAGTTGCTGAACACAGAAGCGTCCACCGAAGATGCCGCATAGCAGGTACTGACGCTACCGGTGTTGCTGCCGACTAGTCCGCCCAGCAGGTCGCGACCGCTGACTGTGGCGCGGGCGTAGCTGTCTGCGAGCGTGCCTGAGTTGCTGCCAACAAGTCCACCCACCCGATCCTGCCCGGAGACGACTCCGCTGGCCGCGCAGCGGCTAATCTCGCCAGCGTTCACCCCGGCCAAAATGCCAGCATCACTGCTGGCCGTGATGCTGGCAGCCGAGATCTCGAGATTACTCACCAGGGCACCGGCACCAATTGACGCAAACAACCCAGCGGCGTCCAGGGTGGTGTCGACAATCGCCAGATTCGTGATCTTCTTGCCATTACAGTCAAATTGACCGGTGAATGGGCTGATCAGAGAACCGAGCGGCAGCCACGCCTCCGTCAGGTTGATGTCCGCCATCAGCCTGTATTGCTGCGCGAGGCTGCTGGCATCCATCCCAATGGCGGCCAACTCAGCAGGCGTACGAACCTCGATCCACCCAGCCTCGGCGCTAGCAACATGACCGACTTCTCCAAACAGCGGATCCCCAAGACAGATCAACAGCGCGAGCGCTGCTATTAGCCAGGGGCGCATGATCGCGGTGCGCTTCCATAACGTGGTTGACATTTGAACCATCCTCCCCGTCTTTCAGCCAGATCGGCTACCAGCAGTCAGCTAAGGGGAATCCGGCTGGTAACCTACAGTCTGTCGTCCTGTTGGACTTGAAAGCACTTATTGGTAATTGAGAATTCTTCACTACTGAGTCGAATCCTGCGCCATTCGACACGACTCTGCAGAAGATTGTCAATTCATGTCGCATTCTAGAACAAATTTCTCCAAGTAGCACCCAATTACTACCTTAAGGGAGGCGCTTTCTCCATTGAACGTTTCGTTGAACGTTCAATGGAGAAGGCAGGATTGATCAAGAACACGCCCCGCTGAACGTTCAGCGAAACGTTCAGCGGGGCGTGCTTACTCCTAGTACATAGAGAGTTGCGGGCGAGGCTGCTTCAGCCTGATCACCGCTCCATCAGGGCCGCGTCACCGCTGCCCTGCGACAGAACCTGACTAGTTCATTTACCAGCCACACCACATTGTCCAGATTGATTCGACAGTCACGCGGAGAGTGCACGTTCGGGACCTCGAAGCCGCGTCCGTATCTGGCCGGATTGGCAAAGAGAACCCCCGTTGCCCCTTCTCGCCTGAAGCTGTAGTGATCGGACATCAGCCCCGCAACCATGACAGCATCGTCTCGACTTGCTCTGAGATGCTGGTAGATCGCTTCACTGCGCTCGCGCGACCCGACATAGCTGACCACTGGGGTACTGCCGCAGCCCACGCAGTCGAAGTTGATAATCGTGGCCCGGGCCAGGTCAATCCCCTGCTCCCGCCAGCTTCGCTGCAGGCGCCTGGAGCCCCACAGCCCGCGCTCTTCCAAGTCGACAAAGGCCAACTGAACCTTGTGCTTGAGGGCGGGTTCGTCATTGAGGGCATGCGCCAAGCCCAACAAGACCAAGATCCCGCTAGTGTTGTCGTTATGATTATGCTTGTTGCTGAAGAACGTAGGTAAACAGAGCACCAGGATGAGCGACAGGTCAAAAAGGAGTTCGAGAGAGCCGGGCAGCGGGGATGCCAGTACCTTGCTGGTAAGGCGCTCCCAGATGAAGCTGGATACCATCGCCAGCAGAAACCCTGCCAATACGCCGACCCAAAGACCGTGGCCGAGTAGCCGACAGAAGGCGGTATACCCGAACGGTAGCTGGCCACCCGTGTCGTAATGGGCGATCAGGATCACTTCGGGATTGCAGTTGCGGGTGACCACATTTTCGCTTCTGAACCACCTGCCGCCCTTGATCACTTCTGCATCCCAGCCGAGCTCGGACAGCTCGCGCAACAACCAGTCCCGAAAGGCTGCCCGCTGCTTGGCCGTCCTTCTGACTGGAAAGGAGGAAACGATTGAGTCCAGGGCAGCTTGCGTATAGTCCATCGGTTACCCCTCGCCTCCTTCGGGTGACACTGCCCGTGCAGAGCACGCCTCACTTTGGTGACGTTTGGCATGGAACAAAGATTGCGGAGAGCGGTCCGCAATCATAACAGTGGCCCTCGCTGGTCGCCCAGCAAGGGCCGCTGTGGAACGGGGGGACTGTCCCCCCGTTCCATTACATTTCTTTTGGTCTAGACAGGCTGCTCACCAGCAACAACACGCCTAATGCCAGCGGAATCACCGGCCACCACTCGCGCAGGGTATGGCGCAGGAGGTAACTCAGGTTCCAGAAACGGTTGACCAACATGTAGCTGCCGACTGCGATCAGCACCAATGCCAAGAGACGCTGCCCTTCGCCAGAGTTGCGCACCGGCTGAGGGCCCGTCTGCCTGATGATCGGCGGCTCGAAGCTTGACGTCTCAGCAGTCCCTGCAGTAGTGGATTCGCTAGGACGCGGCTCTGCCGGCTGCCGGAACGAGCTCTCCGTCCGCCCGAACGGACGCTGACCGTCGGTCACCTGCCACTTGTCCGGCATGATGATCGCGGCAATGATGTAGCCCAGTACCCCAGCGCCGCCCATCAGCGACACCAAAATGAAGCCCAGACGAACCAGAGTAACGTCGATGCCCAAGTACTCCGCCAAGCCAGCGCAGACGCCGGCCAACATGGCACCCTCACTTGTCTTGTAAATGCGTCTTCCCATAGCCAACTCCCCCCCAAAAGCACATTCAATCAGAAGCTCCCTCGGCGTAATACGTGCTGCTTGGGCCGAGGTTTCACGGCACGAGTATACTTGAGTCGCTGTCAGCTGGCAAGAGCGCTTTTCGCAAAGCGCCTACCAACCCCACTTCTGCAGCAGAACCGCCCAGACAAACCTGGGAAGAGCCAACATCCTCCAGAAGCGTGACGGCTGCCGCCAGAGGCGGTGCAGCCATTCCAAGCCTGCCCGTTGCATCCAGAGGGGGGCGCGAGCGGATGGTCCACCGAGCAGGGTGTCGAAGCTACCGCCGATACCGATGCCAACCGTGGCGCCGGTGGCGGCCAAGTGCTGATGCAGCCAGAGGTCCTGCTTGGGCGCACCCATCGCCACGAACAAGATGTCTGCTTTGCTCTCCCGAATGGAATGCAGAATCAGCGGCAACTGTTCGGGCGTGAAATAGCCATCCCGATAGCCGGCGATAACCATGCCTGGGTAAAGTTGCTGCAGTTGCGTAGCCGCCGCCTGCACCACCTCCGACTTGGCACCCAGCAGGAAGAACCGCCAACCGGCGCGCTGTCCCTGATCAGCCAGTTCGTGCATCAAGTCATAGCCAGCCACACGCTCAGGCAGTGGTTGACCGAGCAAGCGTGAAGCAAGCACTGGCCCCATGCCATCTGCCGTGACCAAGCCGGCATCGTGCAGCACCAGAAAGAGACTGGGGTTACGTGCCGCCTCATACAGAATCTCAGCGTTAGCGGTAACCACCTGACTCGTCTGCCTCGATTGAACTCGCCGCCTTATCTCGTCAACTGCCGACTGCATGGTCAGAACATCCACCGGCGAACCTAGAATCTCAATCCGCTGACTCATAGGCGCACACCCTTCGCCAGCGAGACAGCAATCTCGGTGTTCCTCGCGGCCAGCTGGCGCAGTCTCTGTACATGTATATGCAGCTCCGAGGAAATCTCTGACCGCCGCGCCCATGCCGACTGCACCATATCCACTATCCGATCTGCCTGCAGATCCTCTGTCATCCCGGCCAGCGGCTGCTCCACTGAGGACAGGAACCCGGTGACCTTTGGGTCATAACCGATGCCGACCATCGGACGCTGGTAGATGGCGGCCATAATCAGTGCATGCAGACGCATGCCAACCACGACCTCTGAGGCGGCGATCGCCTGCAGCAGGTCCGAAACACCCAACTGCTCTCTCAAGCAACTCGAGCCAGGGACAGCATCTGCCAGCCTGATAGACAACTCAAGGTCGCGACTGTAGTGTAGCGGTATGAAGCGAACCCCAAATCCGGCGGCCAGCAGGCGCTTGCCAGCAGAAACCACCTCCGCCAAAAAGTCATGTTCACTGGGCCATTCTCGAATGGCAAAGGTGACCAGACGCGCTGTGGTTGGCGGATTTGGGCCGTCCAACAACAGCACGGGATCTGCTGTCTCCTCAATCGGGGGATTGCTCACACCCAACTCCTCCAAAAAGCGCCGTGAGCCAGCATCCCTCACCGTGATGAAGGCAGCCCGACTGAGGATGCGGCCGGTCAGTCGACGGTTGAGCGGCTGCTTCAGCGGGCCCAGACTGTTCGCATAGACCATCGCTGGCTTGCCCAGCCAGGTAGCTAGGCGAATTAGCCCCAGGTAATAGAGGGGAGAGCGCTTGCTGGTTGAGTCTTGCAGCAATCCACCACCACCGCTGATCAACAGATCCGTGGATCGCATGGCAGCAGCCGCTTGCCAGAAGCTCATGCGCGGTATGGCGCGGACGGAGTGTTGCCTGGAGGTCCAGTCGGGATTGGCTGATAACACAGTGATCTCTGCCTGCGGGTCTTGCCGCCTTAAGTCTCCGATAATCGCCAGCAAAATGGCCTCATCGCCGGCGTTGCCAAAGCCGTAATAGCCGGAGAGCAGATAACGGCTCATGACTTGTGCCGCCCTTTCAGCAGATAGGAGTAACGGTTGGTCAGCCAGAGCAACGGCAGACTGATTATGAGGCCGATAACCAGACCCAAGCCGCTGCGCATGATTTCCAGGAGAATTGGATGATGCAAATGCTCAAAGGTGTTCACCATGGAGAGCACCCCGATATATCCCAGCAGAATGGCCAGCCCACCGTAGAGATACTCCCGTTTCTGCCAAAGCAGCAGTCCCACCAGGAGTGCAGGATACCCCAGAAATTCCTTGGTACGCGGACGTGCCCAGAACAACTTAAACAGCTTGTCTCGGAAAGTCATCTCCCAAGCGGGAACCGGGATGACAGTGGCGTTGCCGCTCCGATTCAGCAGCACGAACACTGCCCCGAGAAAGACCAGCACTGCCAACGCGATCACCTGCTGAGTGCGGCGTCTGTTCAGGTACTGCTTCGGGTGACGCTTCACATCCTGCAGCACAAATAGCCCGATCAGGGCGGCTGCTAGGCCGAGCGGGAGCAGGTAACCAAACTTGACGCCCAGAAACTGTTTTAGGTTGAGCTGGAAGATCGATCTGGCCAAGAAGGCATGCACCGACAGTCCGCCGACAAAAGCAAATGCTATCATACGGGAGAAGCCGCCGAACACCGGCCAGATGCCAGCTTGGCGCTCTGCCCGATCCTTGACCGCCTGCCGCCACCAGGCCAGGAAGCCAACTGCAGGGTAGACGATGGCCGCCGCCAAGGAGAGCAGCTGCCTGAGCAGAAGGGGGTTGATCACCAACTGGGCGACCAGAAAAGCAATGGGCGCAAGCGGCACCAACGCCAGCGGAACCCAAGGGGGCAGTACCGCTCCCAGCAGAGAGAACAGCCCCAAGGCCGCAGCTGCACCCAAACCCAGAACCATGCCCCAGACTACCCAGTCCGGCTGTGTAAAGGGAGGGCGTGGGGTCGGAAGCTGCCCGATGGCATGCCCCCCGGCCACCACTGCTTCCTGAATGGCCTGGGCGCGCTGAATGTTCACGTCCACCGTCGCCTCTGTCAGGAGCCTAATCACGGTCAGTTCGGCCTGGCGTTCCAGAATAGAAATGGCAAACTCGTTCTGAAAGCGGTTGGTGGTACGGGCCTGGCGGTCGTACACCCGCCAAGTGTTACCCACTAACTCCGAGGCATGCTCAGCGAAGACGGAGGTGCGGGTGAACTCCAGCAAGCCGAACGGCTGGGTCGGGAAGACCTGCCGCACCTGGCTGAGCGGTGCTGGGAAAGTATTAAAAGAGAAGACCACGCCGTCTGGCTGGAAGCCGGAAATCTGCCAGGCTGGCCAGTTTTCCTCATTGACCACGGCGATGGGCTGTAGTCCGTCCGGAAGCTTCTCCAGCTCAGAGACGTCCCGGATGAAAGCGGCCCTCACTCCGTGGGCGATCAACCCCTGCCAAAGCCGTTCGGCGTCGGCACCGAAGGACTCCACCTCATAGGCGTCAACGATGAAAGTGACTTGCCGCTGCAATGGTTCCACGGCTGCCTTGTTGCTAAGTTGCCAAGCCGCAGAGAAGACACCGATTAGCATCACCACTACCAGCAGTATCTGTATTCTGCGAGTCATTTCGTTTCCTCCTCCGCGCAAGCCTCGCTGAAAAGCGGCAGGACCCGCGAGTATACTGCCAAGACTTGCTGCACCACCGCTTTGATCGAGTATCTGGCTAAGGCCCGTTCCCGCAATATGGCGGCCTCGCGACGCGCGCCCTCCGGATGGCTGAGCAGCGAGTTGATCTGATCGGACAAAACCGCTTCGCACGTCTCATCTGACGCTCCGCGGCCACTGAAGTTGTGCCCCTCGGCAAAGCCAAGGCGGTCGGCAGTCAGAAAACCATAGCTGCCATACTCGCTGGCGATGATCAATGGCTTGCCGCTAATGATCGCCTCCAGCGCCACTCGCCCCACCCCTACCACCAGGCCGGCAGAGGCCATCAACTGCGAGACATCTGAGCGCCCACCGAGAACGATGAAAACTGACCGACCGAAGCGCCGATTCAGTTCACTGGCCAATCGCTCGACCTCCAATAACCGATTGCCGCCTCCCACCAGAGTCAAAGACAAGTCCGGATACGCGTCGGCCAGCGCCGCAACTGCGCGCATCAGCACCAGAGCCGTGCCCCCGCGGCGATCGGACATGCGGCTGACGTAGAGCAGACGATGCAACGGCACCGGCGCGCTCTCCACAAACTCCGATTCATCAATCCCATTCTGCACGACAGTCACCTGCTCAGCCGGTACCCCCAGCCGCTCAATCAGGTGGCGCCGCACGTCCTGGCTGACGGCGATTGTTTGGCTTCCTGCGACGGTGAACATGCGCAAGAACCAATGTGCGCTGTAGAGCCCGTGGTAGGTGGTGACCATCGGTACCCCAGTCTGCCGGGAGACGATGTTGCCCACCCATGCCGGAATACGGGCATGGGCATGCATCAGGTCCACCCGGTGTTCCTGTACTAGCTGTCGCACCTGCAGGATGCTGTGCAGGATGCCAAAGGGCTTCCGTGCGTGTAGCGCAACCTGAAAGTGCGGTATCTCAGCTTTGACCAGTTGCTCCACCAGGCGACCGCCATTGGAGGCCACCAGCACGCGCATCCCCTGGCGCTTCAGCGCCTTGGCCAGGGAGATAACGTGGGTCTCCGCGCCGCCAAGATCTAGAGACATGGACAAGAGCAAAACACATGGCTGCAAGTTAGTTGCCTCCCGCTAGCGCATTCGGCGTTTATTCGTGATTGGTATACCCGGTCACGACAGATGTCGGCGGGCCCATGCATGGCGCCCCTACGTGACCACGGGGAAGACCGCGACTGGCGGACGCCAGGCATAGCTCCCCCACGGACGGCGCGCGCCTGCATCCCGGACCTATCGTAGGGGTCGCATGCACAGCAACACGCCGGTGTTGCTACTCCAATAGAGCGATTCCCGCTTACGGGAATCGGCTTGCACCGCATGCGACCCGCAGCGAAGCGGGATACCCTAGGGCTGAACCTCATAACGGCCGCGCACCATCACTGTCAGTTCTTTCACGGCAAGAAACCCTCTGCCGTCATTCTTCGGAAACAGCAAGAGATGATTCTTGGGTATGGCGGTGCCATTGGACAAATCGACTGCACCAGTCAAATCCGGCACGCCCCCGGCACTGGAACCGACTATGGTGCCGGCGCCTGCCCTCAAAATAAACTCTGTGCCCTCAAAGCCGATTAGCTTCTGACCGACGGGGACAACCACCACCTGCAGCGCGACAGTCGCTCCACCGCCACCACCCTGACTGAGAGCGCTGTCGATGCTCTGCTGCAGCCTGGCCACGGCTTGGTCAACGTAACTCTTGCTGATCAACGGGTCTTGATCGCTGCCTGGGGCAGGAGCAGAACCTGCGGCGAAGCTGGTGCCCAGCCAAACGCCGAGTAGCAGCGCGCCGAAAGCAAAGGCGGCCACCAATCGTAAGCTGAATCTACGCATCTAAGTCTACCTCCCTTTCTATTCTGGGGGCCACAGCTCGCGAGACTGCTCGGCTGCGGCGAGCCTGTATCCGGGTCGCATACATGCGACCCCTACGGTGATCCGCACAGCTCCGTAGGGGCGCCATGCATGGCGCCCGCGCTTCACCTCGTCAGGCGAATGGGGACAGCGAACCGTCCCCCCGCCCCAGTTAGGCGCGATAGTTGAGGGGTGAGCGCAAGTAGGCGTCGATGAAGGGGTCGATGTCCCCATCCATCACTGCTTGCACATTGCCCATCTCCGTGTCGGTACGGTGGTCTTTGATCAGGCTATAGGGATGGAAGACATAGGAGCGAATCTGGTTGCCCCAGGCGATGTCCTTTACCTCTCCCCGGATCTTGGCAATCTCGCTTTCCTGCTCTTCAATCTGTCGTTCCAGCAGTTTGGAGCGCAGCATGCGCATGGCTGTCTCGCGATTAGCGTGCTGTGAACGCTCGTTTTGGCACTGCGCCACCAGTCCTGTAGGCAAATGAGTGATGCGCACAGCGGAGTCCGTCTTGTTCACATGCTGCCCGCCCGCCCCGCCCGAGCGATAGGTGTCTATGCGCAGATCCTCGGTTCTGACGGAAATCTGATCAGTATCGTCTATCTCCGGCATCACTTCCACCGAGGCAAAACTGGTGTGACGTCGCCCAGAGGAATCGAAGGGCGAAATGCGCACCAGTCGATGCACGCCCTTCTCCGCCCGCAGATAACCATAGGCCAGCGGCCCGCTGATCAGCAGTGTCACATTCTTCAACCCGGCCTCTTCGCCCGCGAGATAGTCGAGCACCTCCACCCGATAACCACGGCCCTCCGCCCAGCGAGTATACATGCGCAACAGCATGGATGCCCAATCCTGCGACTCGGTTCCGCCAGCGCCGGGATGAATGTTCAGAATGGCATTGTGCTGGTCATAGGGGCCAGAGAGCATCGTTTTCAACTGCAAGGCGCGCACGCGCCGCTCCAGTCCGTCAATCTGCTCAGCCAGATCGCTGACCAGCGTCTCGTCATCTGCCTCAATTGCCAGCTGCAGCAGCTCTGCCGCGTCCTGCATCTGGCTGGCCAACTCATCCACGGAGACGATTTGATCGCGCACCCGGTTCGACTCGGCGATTACCGACTGAGCCTGTTTCTGATCATTCCAGAAGCCATCCACTGCCTGTGCGGCCAGTAGTTCCTGCAGCCTTGCCCGTAACCTGGGCAAGTCAAAGTGAATCACCAACCTCGACGATTGTGCTCTGCAACTCGGATATAGTCTTCTGCAGCAGATTGGTATCAGCTAACATGCGCTCATTCTCCTTCTTTTGGCAACAACAGTCTGGCACCAAGCTCGGCCAGCACATGCGGCCATAGTTCGTCGTTAGGCAACTCCTGCGGGAAGACAATCGCCCAGGGACTGACTGCCAACGCTTTGGTTCTGGTCAGGACGAAGGCCTGATGGGCCTCCGCCTGCTCCAGCAGTTCGACTTGCTGCGGCTTCAGTCCAGGGCGCGGGCTGTGACGGTGCTTACCCACCCGGGGGCGAAAGTCAGCGATCAGCAGACCGCATTCCAGGCTCAACCGACGAGCAATCTGGTGAGGAAAACTCATGTCCCGGATGAATCTACCGCCTTCGACCAGAGGAGTATACACGCGCTGCGATTGTGCACTCAATGGTTGTCACGACCGCAGCACTTCTTGTACTTCTTGCCACTACCGCACGGGCAAGGATCGTTCCGGCCGACGCTCTGTGACTTGGCTGGCTGACCAGCCGGTTGAGGCGCATTGTTCTGTGTCGGGCGGGCAACCGGTCGCACCTTTGGAGCTTCCGTCACCTGCACGTGATAGATGAAGCGCACCACATCGTGCTTGATCTCTTCGCTCATCTGCTGGAACATCTCGAAACTCTCCAGCTTGTATTCCACCAACGGATCCTTCTGGGCGTAAGCCCGCAGGCCGATCCCTTCCCGCAGTTCATCCATGGCATCCAAGTGAGCCATCCATTTGCTGTCCACCACCCGCAGGATGATGAAGCGAGCCAATTGCTGCAGCGTCTCGCTGCCCAGTTCGGCTGACCGCGCAGCAAAGGCGTCGTCCGCAAACTGCATGACCTCTTCCCCCAGCCCGTGCCTGGTCAGTTCTGACCAGGGCGTAATATCCAGGCTGGCGGCAGCCGGAATGTACTCGGTCAGGGCCTTCTGCAGAGCAGGCAGATCCCACTCTTCCGGATGCACCTTGTCCGGAATCAGCTGTTCGAAGACCTGCTGGACGACGTCCTGGCGCATGTTGGCGACAGTCTCCTCCACCAACTCCCCGGTGAGCATCTGTCGGCGCTGTTTGTAGATTACCTCGCGCTGCTGATTGAGCACATCGTCATACTGCAGCACATGCTTGCGAATGTCAAAGTTGCGGGTCTCCACCCGCTTCTGGGCTCGCTCGATCGCCTTGCTCAGCAGTCCGTGCTCCAGCGGCATATCTTCTTCCATGCCCAGACGGTCCATCAAGCCGGAGACGTTATCCGATCCGAACAAGCGCATCAAGTCGTCTTCCAGGGAGATGAAGAACTGAGATGATCCCGGGTCACCCTGGCGACCGGAGCGTCCACGCAACTGGTTATCGATGCGCCGTGACTCGTGGCGCTCCGTGCCGAGCACGTGCAGTCCCCCGGCGGCAATCACTGCTTCTCGCTCCTTGACGCAAATCTGCTCCATCTCGGCCAGCACCTGCTGATACTGCCGCCTGGTCTCAGCCGCTTCTTCATCGCCGGCGCCATAATCCAGCGCCGCAGTCAGCTGCTCGTGCGTCACTCCGCGCTTTTGCAACTCATGGCGTGCCAGAAACTCGGGATTGCCGCCGAGCAGAATGTCCGTGCCGCGACCGGCCATGTTGGTGGAGATGGTCACGGCATTCAGGCGTCCCGCCTGAGCGACGATCTCTGCTTCACGCTCATGATGCTTGGCGTTCAGCACCTGATGCTGCACACCGCGCCGCTTGAGCATGCCGGCCAGCAGTTCCGATTTTTCAATGGAGATCGTACCGACCAAGAGCGGTTGCCCAGTGGCGTGCCGCCGCACTATTTCCTCGACCACGGCCCGGAACTTGCCGGCTTCCGATTTGTAGACCACATCGGGCATGTCCAGGCGAATCATCGGTCGGTTGGTGGGAATGACCAGCACGCCCAGACCGTAGATATGCCGGAACTCCTCTTCTTCTGTGAGAGCCGTACCGGTCATGCCGGCCAGCTTGCTGTACATGCGGAAGTAGTTCTGGAAGGTGATACTGGCCAAGGTCTGGCTTTCGCGCTCAATCTTCACGCCTTCCTTGGCCTCAATCGCCTGATGCAACCCGGCACTGTAGCGCCGCCCAAACATCAGTCGGCCGGTGAACTCGTCCACAATCACTACCTCACCGTCGCGCACCACATAGTCGCGATCCAGCTTCATCAGCGACTTCGCCCGTAGCGCCTGGTTCAGGTAATGAGAAAGGTCCATATTGGTGTTGTCATACAGGTTGTCTACACCGAGGGCACGCTCAGCCTTGGCGATCGCCTCAGGGCTGGGCGTGACAGTCTTCGCCTTCTCATCCACTTCATAGTCCTCACCCTCTTTGAAGCGGGCCACGATGGATGCAAAGCGGTAGTAGAGGTCAGTGGATTGCTCGCCTTGTCCGGAGATGATCAGGGGAGTGCGAGCCTCGTCCACCAGAATGCTGTCCACCTCGTCGACGATGGCATACGCTAGTTCGCGCTGCACCAATTGACTGGGTTCGACTGCCATGTTGTCACGCAAGTAGTCAAAGCCTAGTTCGTTGTTGGTGGCATAAGTGACGTCTGCGCGATAGGCGGCACGACGGGCCGCAAAGTCCATGTCGTGCAGGATCACTCCCACGGACAGTCCGAGGAAGCGGAACAAGGGGCCCATCCACTCGGAATGGAACCGCGCCAGATAATCATTGACGGTGACGATGTGCACGCCCTTCCCAGTCAACGCATTCAGATATGCCGGCAGAGTAGCTGCTAGGGTCTTGCCCTCTCCGGTCTTCATCTCGGCGATACGGCCCTGGTGCAAGGCGATTGCTCCGAGCATCTGGGTATCAAAGGGTCGTTTCCCTAGTGTCCGCTGGGAGGCCTCGCGCACAACCGCAAAGGCTTCCGGCAACAAGTCCTCCAGTGTCGCACCGGCGGCTAGGCGTTGCTTGAGTTCCTGCGTCTTTTGGCGCAACTCACTGTCCTGCAGTGCATGTATGGAAGGCTCCAGTCGGTTGATCTCGGCTAGAGTTTTCTCCATCCGCTTCAGCTCTTTGCTGTTGAAGTCAAACATGTTCTTGAACACGTTAAGCACTTGCCCACCTCATTTTCCAGAAATAGTGCACCCGAACAGGCGAGACAGTTCAATTGGTCCTCTGTAGAGGCTCGGTATGCCGAGCCGAGGCCCAGAACGGCTGTGGCAAACCGTATGTAGCCGGGTCGCATGCATGCGACCCCTACGGGCATGCGCATCGTCCTGTAGGGGCGCCATGCATGGCGCCCGCAGCCTCCGAGTTCTCGCGTCGGCGCCAGTCCCAAGGATATCAGAAAGCAAAAAGCTTTCATTATCGGCATGATCAATAATGAAAGCTCCAGTTTACCCATTTTATCACGCTTGGAATGTAATGGACAAGCGCCGGGGCGTCTCATACCACCCGATGCAAGCGCAAATCCGGCAGCGGCACCTGCACCAGTTGCGGTTGCTCACGCAAGAGCTGGGTGAAGACCCGCACGACTTCGGGATCGAACTGGCCGCCTGCACATAGACGCAGCTCTTCCATCGCTTGTTCCACCGTCTTGGCATGACGGTATACTCGCTCAGAAGTCATGGCGTCGAAGGCGTCAGCCACAGCGATGATGCGAGCCCCGATCGGTATCTCCACTCCCTTGATGCCTACGGGGTATCCAGCACCGTCAAAGCGTTCATGGTGATAGCGAATCACGTCAATGCCGCCGCGCAGGAAACTGATCTCCCGCACAATGCCGGCGCCGATTTCCGAATGCCGGTTGATCTCCGCCCTCTCCGTCTGGTCGAGGCGCTCAGTCTTGTTCAGTATCTGCTCTGGAATACCGATCTTGCCCACATCATGCAGCAGAGAGATGAAATAGATCAAGTCGATCTGGTTCTGAGGTAATCCCAGGCGCCGGGCGATGGCATTGGCATATACAGCCACCCGCTCCGAATGACCGCGGGTGTAGTTGTCCTTGGCCTCAATCGCGTGCGCCAGCGTGTGAATGGTCTCGACATAGGTATTGCGCATCTGCCGATATAGATGAAACGATTGCCTCGCCACCAAGAGCGGCACCAGGAAGAGCAACACTGCCCAGATGCCCAACCCCTGATACACGCTAGCCATCAAGGCTCCAAACGGCGCTGAAACCAGCAGGCTGGGAACGGTCCACAAAACACCCTTACGCCAGACTGACGCGAAGGAGGTATAGTTGAACAGACTGGAGGCCAGCGTGGTGAAGGTGGAGTTCAGCAGAAAGTGCACTCCAAACGCCAGTACCACGGGCAGAACATCTGCGGGAAAGAACATCCTGCCCAGTTCTCCCCCAGCGCGCAAATACACTGTTCCAGCGAGATAGGCAGATATTGCCAGTTGAGCGACATTGAATAGGTTGCGGTACCAAGCCTTGTAGCGCAGATCCCGCCAACAGAGTGTACCCAGCGAGGCGACGATGGCTCCGCCCGCAGGTCCAAACAGAAACAAGGCCGCATAAATGAGGCCAAAGCTGGCGGAGATGGAGATACCGTGATATGGCGTGTCCACCGGCAAAGCTTCTGCCAACAAAGTGATCGCAACAAAGAACGCGATCGCTGCCCAAGGCAGGTCCTGACCGCTAGAGTCATAGAGCACCACTGCGCCAGCCATCACGGTTGTTGTTATGTACAGGGATAATAGGCCTTTGCGAACCATGCTGCATCCCACCCGACCTACAAGTTGGTTAATCGAAGAATAGGGGCCGCCAAAGCATTAGGCTACCACTTATAGACGCCACCGCCGATGATGATACCGCAGAAAACTACAACTATCTTGGCTAAGTGCTTGAGCATATCCGAGAAACCCCTCTCACAGCTGCTCCACCATTCCGCTATTGGGTGGGCTGGCTCCGCTTCGCTCCGCTCGCCATGAAAGAAGTTGCGGCCCCCAAAGTTGACTCCAATCTCAAACCGACATCATTTGCCACGAACGACGGTTGACCGCGTCCAGCGTCGCCCGGACGATCGCCTCACGCTGATCGCCTCTCACCAAAGCTGCGCCGAGCAACATATCTTCCTGTTCCTGGCTGAGCAAGGCCACGGCCACCAGCACAGCTGTCTGCTGCGCGAAGGGCTGCACTGAGACCTGCTCCAAGACGAAGACTTCCTGGTCTCCCAGGAAGCTGGTCACAGCCTGCAAGGTAGCCTGAGCCAACAGGCGCTGCTGATTGCTCTGCGTCTTTCTGCCGCTGGCATGACCCACTTCCACCCGATCGCCGTAAGCCAACTCCACGGCCACTTCCACCTGGTTTTCCACCAACGCAAAACTGATCCCCCGTAAAAGCAGACGCTTGCCGGGGATGACCATGTCGTTATGTACCTGAGCCACACTGATCTTCTTGTGATCCAGCTCCAACCCCAGCTGCACCATGCTGGTCGTTTCGATATCCCGCACGATCTGCTTGGGGCTGCGCTGATCTCCGGCCAAAATGTGGACTTCCACGATCTCGCCGCTCTCGTTGCTCACGACCTTGCAGGAGATGACGCCTTCCACAGAGTTGATCAATTTTTCCAACTGCAATGAGCTTGGCTTACGATCTTCGGGCAATTCTTACACTCCTCGACAAACAATTGACGATGCCCTTGTTTCCGCACCGATTGGGCAAAATCCTGCCCCGCGGCCAAATCTTGCATAACAACACCTGAGTGTTACAGTGTTGCGATCTCTGGCTGGCCGGGGAGAAAGCGATAGTACAAGGACATGCCTGTCTCGATCGACAGGTCAGGCCGGGGGCGTGGGTTCAAGCGGCCATGCAGCCGCCAGGCAATCAGTTCGCCCGGAACCAGACCAGCAGTGACCAACCGATGATGCAACTGCCCGACCCAAGGATGACCCGGCCCGACTTGCACTACCTGGTATTCGGCCGGCAGGCGCTCCTCACCCACTTGGTAACGGAGGGTATCGACCAATGACCACATGCTGCCAGAGACCAAGGAGTGCCCGCCCAGGATAATCGGGATGGGCGCTGCCCAGGCCGCCTGGGCAAATTCGGCGAAGAGCCGATCAGGCATCTGATCCACTTGGCCGAGGTCAGAAGCGAAGCGCTGACCTTCGGTCAGATCGAGATGCAGATGGGCGAACACGACGCGCGTGTCGATGAAAGCGGCGTCCGCGATGCTGCAGATGTAGTCGACCAGGCCTTGCCCGCCCAACTGCTGCAAGAGAAAACCAAACAACGAGTGCACTTCGCCGCGGTCTGCCCGCCCCATCGCCCTCATGCCGCGCTCTTCCGAGATCACTCTCAGACGGCAGCGGCAGATCATGCCGACGTGCGACATCGTCCAGGGGTTGACCCGCCCGGCCAGCAGGACGCGGCTTTGCGGTGAGTTCAGGAGTTGCAGTGCCCGCTGCACGCGCGAACGGTCCCAGTCCAGTTCCTCCAGCACTTGACGGGTGCGCGGACCAGTCTTAGGGGAAAGCGCCAACACCAGTACGTCACTGGGAGTGTCGACATCAAAATGCACCCCCACTGAGTGAGGCAGCAGCACCCTCTCCAGGCCTGCCTGATTGCGCAGGAGGGTGGCCAGCACATTATCGTTGTCCGGCAGATCGATCTGGTTGATCGCCGCAGCCGGGGTGAAGGCCACGATATCCGATGACTGTGGGTTGTTGGTCAGTACGAGCGCCTTGCGGGATCGCAGCTGCTGGGCGATGTCCCGGAACTCGTCTGACGTAAGCAAGGGGCTGGAGGCGCCACCGATATAGATCACACCATCCAGTCCGGAAGCGTTGATCACCTGTTGTAGACAACTGCCAAAGTGCCACGGTTCTTCTTCCGGCACCACTGTTGCTCCCAGGTGAGCGGCCTGTTCGGCCAGCTTAGGATAGTTTGTGGACAAGTAGACCGCATCGATCTCGGGCACAGTCAAGAGCTTGGCAATCACGTCCAGCGTCATGGCTTGACGAACACGCACCATCTGTCGCTCAACCGGATGAAGAGGCCTGCCGCCCTCCAATATCACCACACCTACGCGTTCCCGCCGGTGCATGTTCATCATTCCTTTCTGGCCTGAGGCTCCGGCATCAGGCGTGAGCAGATCTCGTGCGTAGGCGATCAGGGCCTTAGCTGGCGAGACTGTTCAATTTGTGCATCGTAGAGACTCTGCCCCACCGGAATTATGTGCCAAAGAAACGGGCACTAGTCAAACCGCTTCCGCCCAGTCTGGCCCTGTTCTGCGGTCCTTCCGGCAGCGCCCCCTGCGCCTCGACAAATTTCGTCAGCGCTTGGATAGTTTCGCCAAGCTGTCGCCGCAATCCTGCAGGGCGCTGCCGGAGCGGTGTAGAAATGGGGAACAATGAAGCCGGCCAATCTGGCCGGCTGATGTGGACCTTTGATGTGGGGATCGCAGCACAGCATCACTTCGTGCTGCTGGCTTAGGGTACCACCTGATTCTCGCAAGCGAGAATCACCCTTATTGAGATCGCATCACTTCGTGATGCTTAGAAGCGCGGCTCGATCAAGCCATAATTGCCATCCTTGCGTTTGTAGACAACGGCGAATTGCTCCGACTCGGCATCAGTGAAGACGAAGAAGTCATGCTGCAGCAGGTTCATTTGCATGATCGCTTCCTCCACAGCCATCGGCTTGATCGGGAAGCGCTTGGAACGAACAACCTGCGGCCCGTCGTCACCCTCAGGCAAAGGCGGGAGGTCGTTGGCCCTGCCATTCTTCGCATCATCGTTACGCAGACGACGTGCGATGCGCGTCTTGTACCGCTCGACCTGTTTTTCAAGTTTGTCGATCACCAGGTCGATGGAGGCGTACATGTCCGGGGTTGCTTCCTCTCCTCGCAGGATCAATCCGTTGACAGTGGCAGTCACCTCCACTTTGTGACGATCCCTCTCCACTGCCAAGGTGACAGTTGCGTCGAGCGGCCGGTCAACGTATTTCTCCAAACGACCGACCTTCTTCGTCGCGTAATCCCGCAGGGCATCGGTGATCTCTATGTTCTTACCCCTTACCGTGATTTGCAAGCTGATCAGCTCCCTTCTGCGGTTTGTTTATTAGTATTCTCCGGGAGTGCTCAAAAATCCTGCTTTCTGCGCTGCTCAGGAGGTCAAGTATTCTGAATACAATGACAACTACCGGCAAAACAAAGCCCCGGACATGGTCCGGGGCATCGCTGGCGTCTATCGCTTGGTTACATTAGCGGCCTGCGGGCCGCGCGGTCCATCTACGATTTCGAACTCCACCTGCTGCCCCTCATCGAGGCTCTTGAAACCTTCGCCGGCGATAGCCGAGAAGTGCACGAAAACATCCTGATTGTCTTCGGCCGTGATAAAACCGAAACCCTTCTTCTGGTTGAACCACTTAACTGTACCGATCATTGAAGACATTCCTCCTAGACTTAAATGCAGCGCCTGTAGCGCAAACTAACTATACCATCCTGATCATCCGAAGTCAAATTCTAGAAAAGTGGCGATACCTCTCTGAGCGGGCGCCATGCATGGCGCCCCTACGAAGTCGCGCGTTTGTTTCGTAGGGGTCGCCTGCGTGCGACCCGATTGCGCACGGTAACATGCAACGCACAGAAAGGAAGATGCACATGGCTTATTGGCTACTAAAGACGGAACCTGAGGAATATGGCTATTCCGATCTGGAACGGAGCGGGCGCGGACGCTGGGACGGCGTGCGTGGAATCCAGGCATTGCGCAACATCCGCCGCATCGCGATTGGGGACCTTGCCTTCATCTATCATACGGGCAAGGAGAAAGCGATAGTCGGCATTGCCGAGGTGATTGCCGCTCCGTATCCTGATCCGAACGAGACAGACGATAAGCTGCTGGTGTTTGACCTGGTACCTCGGGCTAGGCTGAATCAATCAGTCTCGCTGCACGCGGTCAAGTCTTGGCCGGAGCTGGCCGAATGGGAGTTGGTGCGCCAACCCCGTCTCTCCGTGATGCCGGTGCCGGATTTGGCTTGGCAGATGGTCATGTCCGCGGCAAATCCCATCCAAGGACAATAATCAGATTATTTGGCCATCAGCTGAACAATTGAGCAGGAGGCAGTGGTTCGCCAGGCGAAGTACTCGGGGTAGACAGCTGGGGAGGCGGCCAGGCGAATCCATTGGATAACAGGAGGGAAACGGATGGAAGAGAAGAAGCCGGATGAGTTGCAGTTGTTGCGAGCACAGATGCAGTTCCCATTTGAGGCGCTGAGCAAAGCCGTTGATGATCTACTCTGGTATCAGAAACTAGGGGACATCGCCGACATTGACACCGTTCGTTTAATCGGCCCCGCGCCCAAGAACACTTTGGCCCAGTCCCCCCAGGACCGGGGGAATCCCGTCGTCTTTCGGGCCTATACCTTTGTTCCCAAGCGAATAGACAAGGACAAGAAGCACCCCTTGCTGGTCTATGTGCATGGAGGCGTCCACGCCAACTTCTCCACCGCCAGCGGGGCGAATATCATCAAAGAGCTGGTTGAGCAGGGATATGTGGTGATCGCCCCCGACTATCGCGGCAGCACCGGCTACGGGCCAGCCTTCTGGAAGCTGATCGATTACGGCGGGCTAGAGATTGAGGACACGTTCGCCGCACGCAACTGGGCAGTGGAGAACATGGAGCTGATCGATGCTTCTCGGGTGGGAATCATTGGCTGGAGCCACGGCGGGCTGCATACCCTGCTGAACATCTTCTTTCACCCGGATGCCTACCAAGTGGCCTATGCCGGCGTCCCGGTCAGCGACTTGGTTGCCCGCATGGGCTACAAGGGTCCACAATACGAGAAGCTCTACTCGGCCGATTACCACATCGGCAAGAGCGCCTTCGAGGATCCGACCGAATACAAACTGCGCTCGCCGGCCTGGCATGCCGACAAACTGCAGACGCCGCTGCTGATCCACACCAACACCAGCGATGAGGACGTGAATGTGCTGGAGGTTGAGCACCTGATTGCCGCTCTCAAGGCCGCAGGCAAGGACTTCGAGTACAAGATCTATCAGGATGCTCCTGGAGGCCATGTCTTCAACCGCATAGACACCAAGTTCGCCCGCGAGTCCCGGCAGGAGATCTGGCGCTTCCTGGCCCGCTACCTGCACCCAGAATTCGCCGCAGAATAACACTAAACGGCAAGAAGTGGAACGCAAGACTGCGCTCCACTTTTCTTACTTGATCCCTTCCAGTTGGTAGATTGGCACACCCTGCTCCTTGCCCTTGAGCGCGATCTTGCCCAGGTAGGTCGCTTCCACCTTCTCCCTCACTCGTTCATAGGTGGCCTCGCTGAGCAAAATCTGCCCGGGCTTGGCGTTGCTCTCCAGCCGGGCAGCGGTGTTGATCACGTCGCCGATGGCCGTGTAGTCCATGCGGAACTCCGCCCCGATGTTGCCCACCACTGCTTCCCCGGAGTTCAGCCCGATCCCAAACTGCACCGTGCGGCCAAAACGCTGCTCCAGGTCAGCCCGCAACCGCTGCGATCCCTGCTGCATCGTCCAGGCTGCCTGCACCGCCTTAAAGGCGTGGTCCGGCAAGTCAAGAGGCGCATTAAACAGAGCCATGGTGGCATCACCGATGAACTTGTCCAGAGTTCCACCCACCTCGAAGATGGATTTCGCGCAGAGGTTCAGGTAGGAGTTGAGGATTTCCACCACTTCCTCCGGCTTGGCTCGCTCCGACAAGGGGGTGAAGCCACGGATGTCCACGAAGAGGGCAGTCAGATCGCGCCGCGATCCGCCAAGGCGCAATCCAGACTCGCCCTCGGCCAGAATCAGATTGACCACCTGGGGAGCGACATAGCGCCCGAACACGTCGGTCACGCGGCGACGCTCAAACATCTCTGCCAGATAGCGGTAGGCAAGGGTGACGAAGTAGCTGACCAACAGCAAGGCAATCGGATAGAAGAGCGGCAGAATCACCCCGCGCGCATAGGCCTGTCTGCTCCCGAACAGATAGCTGCCGGCCAAACCGAACATCGCCAGCGCGCCCCAGCCCGGGCGCAGGCGGGTGAACAACAGATGAGCCAAGACGGCCGCCAGCAGCAGAATCAACAGATCCACCACAAATGCCGATCGGTGCTTGAAGTCCCCGCTGAGCAGGTTTTGCACAATGTTGGCATGAATCTCCACCCCAAACATCGGATCATGGCTGGCCAGCGGGGTGAAGAAATAGTCGCCGATCCCCAGGGCATACGGGCCAATCAGCACGATGGCGTCGGTGAAGTATTCAGGCGGAACGTCCCCGTTTAGCACTTGCGCATAGGATAGCGGAGCAAAGGCGCCGGGCACACCGGTGTAGTTAATCTGCATCCTGCCCCAGTCATCCACAGGCACATCCGCCACGGGCTCGCCCACTCGCTGCTGGTATTTCTCGTACAGCGCCCAGGCGAAGCTCTTGATTGGCTCTCCAGCGTACCCAATCTGCAGCGCCGTCTGACGCACGGTGCCACGATCGTCGGGGAAGGTGTTGACATGCCCGAGCGTAGCCTGACCGAGAAACTCGGGCAGCGGCGTGGTCAGCCGATCGGCCTCCAGTTGACCTCGGGCAGCTGTGGCCGGGAAAGTGCCGTAAACCGGAAGCACAAGCTGCGGAATCTGCTGTAAGGTGCCAGCCAAGGCAGCATCTTCTTCCGCGCTGCTCGGTTCCGAGAAGATGACGTCGAAGCCGATTGCGGCTGGATTGCCGGAGGCGATCGTCTGCAGGAATTCGGCATGGTAGCCGCGCGGCCAGGGCCAGCGGCCCAATTGCTCCAAGCTGTGATCATCGATGCCGATCACGATAACGCGGGCGTCTACCGGCTGTTCCGCCTGGTAGAAGCGATCCTGCAGAGCGTTTTCAGTGCCAGACCAGGTGTTGGACCAAGTGAACAAGGCGAAGCAACAGAGCAGAAACAGGCTAATCTGCCACTGCTTGATCTTCATCGGTTCACCCCGTCTCTGCTGGTGCGGTCGCCGACCGGTGCTGTTTGGCGGGAACTGGTATTTTCCGTATACTTGCAGACAGCAAATCCATCCCGGTGGTCCGGTGGGTCGCACCAGACCCGGCTCTTGCGGAAGACCTCCACCAGCGCGGAATCAAGCTTTCCTTCTGCTGCCATTGCCCGCAGAATGTCCAGAGCACGCTCGGCCGGCATTGCTCGCTTGTAGGGGCGGTCCGATGCAGTGAGCGCATCATAGACATCAAGCACCGTCAACAGCCTCGCTTCCAACGGGATATCGTCACCAGCCAGCCCACGAGTGTAGCCGCTGCCGTCCAGCAACTCATGGTGCAGCACCGCCCAGGTGGGCACATGGCGCAGGCGCTTGTTGAAGGCGATCTTCTGCAGCATGCGCTCGGTGACCGCGACGTGGCTCTCCATTACGCGCCGTTCAGCGCCGGTCAGTGTACCGCGGGCGATGGACAGACACTCCAGCTCCTGCGGTGTCAACCAAGGGCTTTCCACCCCTAGACCGTCCCAATATTTACGGCAGGCCAATTCCTGCAGCGCAGCCCGAGCCAGATCGTCGACGAAGGTCTCCGGACGGTCAAGTCTGGCCACCAGATCTCGCCCGGCTCTGGCCAGCACCAGCTCCTCCTGCAAACGTTCTCTGGTCTCCCGGTTTGCTTCCCGGCAACAAGCAAACTCCAGTTGCAGGGCGATGTAATCAAGTCGCTGCAGCACCAACTCCAACCGGCCAGCCAAACGCGTCGGTTTGTCCATCACCTCGAGCGGGATGGCCACCTTGCCGATATCGTGCAGCCAGGCCGCCTTGACCAACTGCTCCGTGCGGTTCTCCCCAAAGCGCTCTGCAGCCCAGGGTCCAGTGGAAAGCCGGTCTATGTAGTTCGCTAGGCGACCCGCCAATAACGCCACGTTGCGCGTATGGTTGACGTTGTACGGGGTGCGGGCGTCGATGGCCGCGGCGATGGCTTGCACGAAGGAATCAAACAGGCGGTTAATTTCCGCGATGTACTGCATGTTGGTCAATGACACTGCCGCCTGCGAAGCCAAGGAGGCGATGATTTTCTCCAGGTGCGGAGCAAAGGGCACAACCCGTGCGCCATCCTTGGCATTGATCAGCTGTAGTACGCCGATCACTTCGTCATCGTAATTGCAGAGCGGCAGCACCAACATAGATTGAGTATGGTAGCCGGTGATCGCGTCGTAACGGCGAGGGCCGGTGAAATCGAAACGGTCGCTGGCATAGACATCCGGGATGTTCACGATCTGCCTGGTCACCGCGGCATAGGCGCAGACGTTCTCGGGTTCGGGGGTAATCACCACCGGAGGCAGCCCGGTCGGCTCCCCTCTCCCCCCCTGAGAAATGCCGAGCGTCTCATTGTGCACGATGGCAAAGACCAGTTGGTCATTCTCCTTGATATACAGGGTTCCGGCATCGGCATTGGTGATCCGCTGCGCCTCGGTGAGGATCATCTCCAGCAGCCGGTGGAAGTCCTTTTCCGCAGACAAGGCAATGCCGACGTTCAACAGCTCCTCAATCTGCTCCAGTAGTTCCGGCGAGAAGCTGCTCATAGGGACCATCCGACGCTCGGCGAGCGAGAATCGCCTTCATTGCTATCGCAGCACTCCAAGCTGGACTTCATGCTGCTGACTCGAATCACCATACCTTCACGGGCGGCCAGGCAGGCGGAGAAGCTCTGCTGAGCCAGGCGCTCCAACGCTTCCAACTCATGGTCTCTGCGCTCTGGGTCATGATGAAAGAGCAGCAGGCGAGAAGCGCCGGCGGCGGCGGCGAGCTTCACGCCCTCCCGCCAGGTGGAGTGCCCCCACCCTTGCTTGCCAGCGGCGTATTCTTCATCGGTGTACTGTGCGTCATAGATCAGCAGATCTACACCCTTGGCGATCTGCAGTAAGCGCTCGTCCACTCCGGATTGGTGCTCTGTGTCGGTCATGTAGCAGAGTGAGCGCCCCTCGTGCTCGACGCGGAAAGAGAGCGCCCCATTCGGGTGACGATTGCGAGCCGCATGGATGGTGATGCCCTGCGGCAGGTACCAAAGGGAACCATCGGTCACCTCTCGAAAGCTGAGCTCCGCCGCCACCTTGTCCAGCTGGATGGGGAAATGCGGGTCACTCATCAGGTCGTGCATCTGCCGAGAGAAGCTGACGTTCATCTTGCCCTCTCCATACAGCGTGAAACGATTTCCGGGGACGAAGACCGGAGAGAAGAAAGGGAAGCCCTGAATGTGATCCCAGTGGGTATGGCTGATCAGGATATAGGCTTTCTGACCGCGACCGAGCAACTGCTTTCCCAAGTTGCAGATCCCAGTTCCGGCGTCCAAAATGATGCGGGTAGAGCCGATCAACACCTCCACGCAAGCCGTGTTACCACCATATTGCAGCACTTCCGCCCCGGGCACCGGACGTGAGCCACGCACTCCCCAAAAGGTAACGACAAAATCGGTCTCCGGCAAGCAAGCCGCCTCCCTTCCTTTGGCAGTTAGTTATCACGGATACTATATTTATGAACTGCAGCCCAAAACCCTGCCGAATCCTGCCGCGAGAGGCGGAAATATGTGCTTTCGTGTCGCATGTTGCGCCGGCGAGGCCGCAAAAAAAGACCACCTCGTCCTCCGAAAGTGGTTCTTCTAGTTCTTCTGTTGATTCCTGGCAGACAACCCTCTGACCGCCTGCTCATAGGCCCGTGCGGCCAACTGACTCCGTTCTCGATCAGGTATCTGCCCGCGCAACAGGCCGAATATCTGCTTCAGCTGCGATTCGCTCTCCCGATCGGCAGCCTGTATTTTCTCTATGGCGGCCGTGATCTCAGCCAAGACGTTAGCCAGCGGACTGAGCACTCGCTCGGACAGCTTCTCGCGCAGGCTGCTCAGGTTGACCTCCACGAGCCCCATCTCCTGAGATATCTCCTGACAGAGCAGCCGTACCTGCGCCGACGACGCGGCGATCTCATCCGCAATCCGATCCCGACGTTCCAGAATCTCCACCAGGACCGGGTAGTTGCTGGTCTCCACGCACTTGCGCTGTTCCTCTGCAAGCGCGTGCATTGTGGTGTAGCTGGCCAACTGCTGCTGGTAGATGGCAACCAACTCCGCTAGTTTAGAAGTTGCCATCTCCCACACCTGCCCGCAGCGTCTGCTGGCGTGCCAGCGTCATTGCCTCTGCCCAGGTGGAACGCAGTTCGCGCAAGAACTGCAGCACTTCCTCCACAATAGCCGCGTCCTTCTTCAAATTCGCCTCTATCGTTCGCCGCAGGAAATAGTCGTATAGCTGGTGCAGTTGATCCGCTATTTCTCCGGCATCGCTGTTCAGTGAAACCATCAGTTCATTCAAGATATCCTGTACTCTCACCAGGGAGTTGTTGGCCGACTCTAGGTCCCTTGTCTTGATCGAGTCGATCGCCTGCAACCCAAACCTGATCGCACCGTCGTAAAGCATCATCACAAGCTGTTCGGGAGGAGCCGTCTGAATCTGGGTTTGACGATATTGGTTATATGGATTGGGCATGTTCATGCCTTTTCACCTTCCTCATGGTACATCATTCAGACGCTGTGCAATCTCCTGGCGGCCGTCCAAGCGATTGGGGCTTCTACTAGTCCTATCGGCAAACTCAGTCGAAAACCTTAGCCCGTGGAGCAAATATGTCGGCCGCGATTATGCTGGTGGTAACTAGTATGGTGCCATGTCACGCACCATTTGATTGCGCGGCCACTTGCTCCCAGGAAAATTGGGGCAAGGCTTAACTCTGCGCGATGGCCCTAGAAACGGCAGAGCGCTAGAGCTTGCGGTTTGCAAAGATGGCAGGAACCGCGCTCTCCCTGCCAGCTTGCGCATATGTTTTGGATGCGGCGGCCGACCTGTTGACCACTTGCAGCTCCTGTTCCAGTTTCACCAGTAGCTGCTGGCCGAGCCGCTCATGCTCCGCGTCAATCTGCAACAACTCGCCCAAGAGGGCGGCAATCGCTGCCCGTTTCTGCAACAAGGGGGAATCAGGCTGATACCGTAATAGATCGCTCCAATCACTAACCCCCTGCGTCTGCGAGAGCTCGCCCCAGATCAAATCAGACTTCGCCTCCAGCTTATCAACCGAATCGATCAACTGCTGTTTCTGTTGCAACACGCCATCAAGTGACGACACATCTTCGGCAGCTAGTGCAGCCGTATGCTTCGCCGCCAGAGCCAAGAGTGACTCTAGCAACTCTCGCCTCTCGTCAAGCAAGGTGGAAAGGCAACCCATGAGATCATTGATCATGTCTCCGCCCTACTTGCTTGACCAGCTAGCGAACTGCTGCGAAAGCCAGGCACTCTGTTGGTTGGCGCGCTGGATGGCCTGCTCCATGGCCGTAAACTGACGGTAATAGCGTGTCTCAGTGCTGGTAAAGCGATCGTTCAGCGTGAGTAAGGTGCGGTCATAGCGGTCCAGCTGCTGATCGATCGTGCTAACATTCTTGTGTACGGTGACGAAATCGAGCAGGATGGTGGCCTGAACGCTGCGGTAGAGGCTGGCGTTGTCTCCGGTGCCAGCCTTGTCGATGATGTTCTTCATCCCGTCAATGACATCGTTGAACATTCGGTTGATCACGCCGGTCTGCCGGCGCTGCTCCGTCTCATTCGCCCCAGACTCCGGTGATCTGAAGAGCAGTTGCACGACGCCGCTGGTATCATCTTGCAGGGCCTTTTTCAGTTTGGCCTCCTCAATCACCAGCTTGCCGTCTGTGCTGTAGGCAGCTGTGCCTATTCCTATGCTGCTGAGCGAGGTGTAGCGCCCGTTCAACCCGGAGACTGAGCTGACAATCCCTGAGCGGATGTTGGAGAGCATACTGGAGATCTCTCCGCTGTCTGATAGGAGCCCTGTCTTGGCTCGCTCCTCCCATTTCTTGATCTGCTCCTCAGTCATTGCCTCTCTCTGTTCATCCGTCAACGGCTGATAGTCACGATCGTACTTCTCGGCCAGCTTCGTGTTTAGCCCATCGATCAGCTTGTTATACTCCTCGACAAATGTCTTGATCTTGGTGTAGGCACTGTCGATGTCAGGGTTTACCGTCACGGTGGTTTCACCCAACTTATGGAGCGAATAGTTCACATTGTTGACAGTGAACTCATTGCTGCCCTGGGTGATCCCTACTGCGGCTCCGATATCCAGGAGAGCGTCTATGCCGCTGTACTGGGTGTCACTGCGCACGTCCCCGACGTCGCTAGCCAAGCCCAACAAAGAAGGGCCTGTCGCTGAAGAAACGAACCCGTTGACGCCCTCACCGAGGCCGCTACTGCTGTCTGCAATACTCAAGGTGTTCTCACTGCCGCTGTTAGCCGTCTGCAGGAAGAAGCGCCTGATACCACTGTCATAACTGGCCTTCACGCCAACATTGGCGCCATTGATGGTATTGGCTAAGCTGGTCAAGGAAGTTGTCTTCAGATCAACCTTGATCAGCTTCACATCAGTCGTCGCGGTGGCGTTCTGATCGCTAGTGATGCGTAGTTTGCCTTTAGCGGTGGTGAGCGTGAAATCTATCTTGGCGTCATCGCCAAGCCCAAACTGATTGGCCAAGTTGTCTGCCACCTTGGAACCATCAGCATTGGTTGCCAGCGCGGGCAAGGAACCGGCACTGGCGGCTGACCAGTTAGCCGCCAGTCGCCGGACGTTGACAGTGACACTCCCATCAACTGCACCAGCATTTGCGCTCACACTGATCACAGCCTTTTCGCTGCTCTCTGCCTTCTTCAGCCAGGTCAGACTGTCAATGGACCGATTGTAAATCGAACCCGTAGCAGAGTTAGCAGTGAGCCCAAAGTCCGCTCGACGATCGACGACAAACTTGGCCAGGGTGGCGTTGACCGTGTTATAGGCCTCCTGCATCCACTCGCCCTTTGTCTTCTGCTGCACCACTCTGTCAATTCTTATCTGGCTGGGACGCATCATGTTCTTCACCAAGCTATCGATATCCATCCCAGAAGCCAGCCCGGAAATGCGTGTTGACATACAATTACCTCCATTTGGCAGACTGTGTTCAGTCGCAAACTGCTACCGCTTCTCATCGACGAACAAACCAACAACATCCCAAATCCCGGCGATCATGTCCAGAATCTTCTCTGGCGGGATCTGCCGAATGATCTCATTGCTCTCTTCATCGATGACCTTGACCATGATCTGCTTTGTCTTCTCATGAATACTGAACTCAAAACGGGTATCCGCTCCTGAGACACTCTTGTTGGCTTTTTCGATCGCCTCGAGCATCGCCTTCTCTGATATCGGGAGGGCGTTCTTCTCAGCCTGCGTCATTTGAGATGGGTTTTTGGCCGACGAGCCCCAGGAGCCTTCCTGCTCGCTGCTCTGCGGCTTCACCACTTCTCCAGTCTCGTTGGGAATGTTCCTGCCTACATTAGGGGCAGCGTTCACCCTCAACGTCGTCCCCACACCTTCCACCCGCATCACGATTACCTCCCCTGCGACTCACCAAATCTTGCACCAATGCATTCTGCTAAACCTTGATGTCAAGTAGCCTACCGCTATAAGGATGCTGCGCGGCAACGGGGGGCGCAGACGGTGCTGCCATTGTCTCCGCCAACGCATCAGCTTGGATCTTGGTAGTGTTCATCGCCAGCCTCATCACGGAAAGGGAGGCTTGTTGCTGCACCCTCATCTGACTCAGACCAACTGATAACGCCGCAATATCCATGTGCAACAACTCCTTTACTGCCTATCCAACCAGAAAGTTCGACTTTGCTCATCCAGGACCTGCACAGAACGCTGTAGCTCTTGTATACGCAGGCTCAACTCGCCACGCGTAGCCTGGTCCAGTGCCGTTTCCTGCGCCATGATGGCCATCTCCCGCATCTCGGTCAACCGTTGCTCGATCTTGTCCAGCGCATCAAGGCGTTGTCGCACCCACTCCAACTGCAGGCGCAGATAACGCTCATCGGCTTGCTCCAACATGCTGACTCAACCCCTTAGGCGCTTGATGAGAAAAGAGGCCCTGGATGCCCAGGGCCCCAAATTGACTTGAAGCCACTACCTGAGAAGCTGCAACACGCCCTGCGGCTGCTGGTTGGCCTGGGCCAACATAGCCTGTGCTGCCTGGGTGAGGATGTTGTTCTTGGTGAACTCCATCATCTCCTTGGCCATATCCACATCGCGGATACGGGACTCGGCAGCGGTCATGTTCTCAGAGGAAGTTCCCAGGTTGTTGATGGTGTGCTCCAGACGGTTCTGGAAAGCACCGAGCTTGGAGCGCTCTGCCGACACCATGTTGATTGCGTCGTTGATCACCTTGACGGCAGCGGTGGCGTTGTCATGGTTGGATACATCGAGCGCATACTCTGCGCCAACGTTGTCCGTACCATTGGTCACGCTATTTCCAGTAGTCCAAGCGACAGCATACTTCACGCCGTCAACTTCAACCGTCTGGCCGACAGTGCCGCTGGCAGAGCTGACGCCGAGAGCCGCTGCGCGCATATCCTTAATGTCGATGGACATGCTCTGGCCGGAGTTGGCGCCAATCTGCATGGAGGCGCTGAAGCCGCTGCCTGCCTTGGAAGTGTAGGACATAATTGGAGCAGTGGCTGACTCCTGACCTGCCTTTTGAGTCAAGGTCACCTTTGACCCGTCAACTGCCACCGAATACTTGGCATCGAGCGCCGTGTTGCCGGCGATCAGCGTCTTCAGTTCGGCAGCCGTCTGGGACTCCGTGCCGCCGTTAACCAAAGTCAGTTCTTGACCGTCGATGCTGACCGTTGAACCGGCAGCCAGGGCATTGGTGGAGAACTCGAACTTGCCGGCGATAGCCCCAACGCTGACAGTCGGAGCTGTCAGGTTCACGCCACTGGCAACCTTCTCTTCCAGAGCAATCTTGTTGTCGGTGACGGTGACGGTATACTTGTCCTTCAGCACCGCATTGGCATCGATCGCTGTTTTGATGTTGGCAGCAGTCGCCGCTTCATCGGCGCCGATTTCGAAGTCGGTACCAGCCACGAATGACTGTCCGCCGATCACAATCCGGTCGCGCTCTGCGAAGTTCTCGTCAACCAAGAACTCGTACTCGCCCTTCACCGCGATGGCCTTCGTCGGCGTGACGGAAGTCAGGTCGGAACCGCTAGCTGTAGCCTCGGTCAGCGTGATCTTATTGCCGGTGACGAAGGTGGAGTTGCTCTTGGCGGCATCGTAGACGCCGTCAGCTTCGATCGCCGTCATCAGGGCATCCACGGAGGCCTCGATTGTGGCACCGGCCACAAACTGAGCTGTTCCGCCAAGCACCTCGGCAGCTGTACCAGCCTTGTAGGTATGGCTGCCGATGGTGATGCTGTCACCATAGGAGAAGTTCTTGCTGATCTCAAAGCTGTAGCTGCCCTTGACTGCTGGCTGGTTGGCTACGTTAACGCCACCGACCACAGCGGCCATTGTGCCGCCGCTGGCAGTCTTCTCCTGGAGGACAATGGTGTCGCCATCGGCAGCAAGACCGCTAGCAGTGATGCCAGCGCCGACATTGCCATCCTCAAGAATGGCGGTGTCGAACTTGGCGGCTAGGGTTGCGTTGGCGTTGATGGCCGTCAACAGGTTAGCCGCAGTAGCGTTGATGTCCGCGCCGATCACGAATCCCGTGCCGTCGCTGACGCCGGAAGCCCTGGCGGTGAAGCTCTGGCCGCCGATGGTGATGGTCTGACCGGCTTCAAAGTTGTTGGCTATCTCGAACTTGTACTGACCAAGGGCAGGAGTTGCGATGTTCACATCGACGTTGGTGGTGTAGTCGGCGGAACTTCCATCCACTCCACCATTCTTAGCGGTGACGGTGATACTGTTGGTATCCCCGGCCCAAGCTGGGCTGCCAACTGTCACGGTATAGTCACCGGTACCACCATTACCAATGGACGCATGAGCCTGCATCGCATTCTTCAGGTTAGTGACCGTGCCTGCGATATCGCCGCCAATCAGGAACTCATTGGCACCAGCCACGCCGCTGGCGATGGCTGTGAACGTCTCTCCACCAATGTCGATGCTGTCGCCGGCAGTGAACTGCTTAGTTACCTCAAAGGAGTAAACAGCCGCCTGCCCACCGGTCTTGATTGCTCCCTGGATCTCTGCCTCGGTGGCGCTGCCGTCCATCGTGAAGGTGCCGATCTGAATCTGATCAGCCGTGGCGCCCAGAGCGGCAGTGAAGCTGACTGTTGTGGCTCCAGCGCCAGTGACCGCAACGCTGACACCGCCGTTGGCAGTTCTGATGTTCGCATTGTCGGCATCAAGCGCAGTGGCCAAAGACGCAACTGTCGCTCCAGCGTCGGCGCCGATGGTGAAATCGGTGCCCGCCGTATAGTGCACTCCGCCGAAGCTGATGGCATCACCATTCTGCAGACCCGCAACAGCTGAAGCGAGGTCGACAGTGAAAGTAGCGGCCGTTCCAGGAGCACCATCAGCTCCATCTGCGATGGCCGTAACAGCCCCGGTGAAGGCGCCAGCTGCATCCGCACCGGTCTCTGCTGCAAATGCAGCGTTGATCGCCGCAGTACCAGATGCTATGCTACCCCGGACTTCCGTCAACGGAGAACCAATGGCTCCATCGTCAGCCAGCAGCTTACTCGATGCGACCTTGGTGAAGTTGGCGGTTTCCACTGTACCGGCCTTGACACTGCTCACGGCCACGTTCAGGTTCGAGACCTCACCGGTCGCACTGCCGGTGGCAGGGTCGCCAGTGGCAGCCACAGTGTAGCGGATATTGGCAGTTCTGCCGCTACCGCCGTTCAACAGCTTCTGGGTGTTGAACTCAGTGGTGTTGCCGATACGGTTGATCTCAGAGGTAAGCTGGTTCAGCTCTTTCTGGATCTCAGAACGGTCTTGGGTCACGTTGGTGTCGTTGGCAGCCTGGTCGGCCAACTCGCGCATTCTCTGTAGGATGGAATGCGTCTCATTCAGCGCGCCTTCAGCTGTCTGAATCATGGAGATACCATCCTGGGCGTTGCGGGAAGCTTGGTCCAAACCACGGATCTGAGCGCGCATCTTTTCCGAGATGGCCAGACCAGCGGCGTCGTCTCCAGCCTTGTTGATGCGGAGGCCGGATGACAGCTTCTCCAGAGACTTCTGCCCATTGACACTGTTGGTGCTCAACTGACGATAGGTGTTGAGCGATGCTAGGTTGTGGTTAATTCTCATTTTTTCTACCCCTTCCGTGTGTTTACTCCCGGTCGACATCCTTGTCGACCGTTGCACCCACTGGGTGCCCTATTTCCAGCAGCCCACCCTCATGGCCACTCGGGCGTCGCTGCGAGAAACCTTGTCCTATCACAACTATCGGCAGGCTACTGCCTGAACTTGATAGTCACCGCGAGAAAAAACAGAAACGGTGACGACGTCTGTCATCACCGCCTATTGCTTTGGTTTGAAGGCAGCCAACCCCTGCAAGGACTGGTGCGTTGCGGACGCCTGCCGATTCTCTCGCTCAATTTCCTCGAAGATTTCCAGTCGGTGCACCGCCATGCTCCGGGGGGCATCAATGCCTAGACGAATAACGTCCCCCCTAACATCAACAATGGTCACGGTGATATCCTGCCCGATCTTGACCACTTCGCCTTTCTTCCGCGCCAGTACTAGCAACGCTTACACCTCCGTCTCAGAGAACAGCGGTTGACGAATGGCATACTGTTCGCGATCCAGGATCATCTGCACCCCGAGGCGAGTCACCGGGTTGATCAGGACCGGAGCGCGGAGGTTGACCGTTGCACGCCGCAATTCCCCGTCTGGAACGTTCACGATCGCCAACGCCTCCAGCGCCGGCTCAACCCCCACCTGCAGCCGCTGCAACTGCTCGTTCGGAACCCGAAAGTCGTACTCCGGGAATACCCGTGCAGGCTCAACCGTCAGGAAGCATAGTTCCTGTGTGGTAACGCTTTGCAGCCACCAGAACGGCGTCTCTTCCAAGCCAAGCTGCAGCAGGATGAACTCCCGCTCCTCAGGAAAACCCGGAATGCCCTCCGGAAATGCAATCACGTTATTCTCGTCCACTTCTACCTGACCAAAACGAACGGTATTGATGACCATTCTCTCACCATCCTGTCAGATTCGCGCCTTAAACGAGGCCGGACCGAAGACTATCTCAAGTAATCCAGAAGCGAAGGCTGCATGATTTTGGCACCTGCTGCCAGGGCCGCCTGATAGACGGCTTCCTTCGTCTTGTAGTCCATGACCACCTGCGCAACATCGGCATCCTCAGCCTGAGCCCTCAGTGTGGTTAGGTTAAGTACGTCGTCCTGATAACGGGCTTTGGTTGCGTCCAGCCGGTTCATGCGAGCGCCGACATCGGCGCGCGCGGCCAGCAGCGTCTGATTCGAGTTCTCCAGCCGTTGCATAGCCTCATTCATCAACCCGCTGTCGTTCTGGGCAACTCCTAGACGTAGCTGTTCCATTGCATCGAACAGCTCGGTACCACCAAAGGCGTCTAGACCGGTGCTGTTCACCTTGATCTCGATATCCTGACCGATCTCATAGTTGATGGCCTGCGTTTGTCCCAGAAAGTCAATCTGCGCGGGCCCTTCGGTCGGCACCTTCACCGTGTATGGCTGGCGGTTGGTATCAGTGCCAGCGAAGATATAGCGCCCAGCATGTACCGTGTTCGAGACTTCACCCAAGTGCTCCAGCAACTGGCCAATCTCTAGGGCAATGGCGTTCATCGCATCCTCGTCATTGGTGCCGTTCAGAGCTTTAGTTCCGAGTTCCTGCAACCGAATAACCACATCGCCGGCCTGTTTCAGAGCTGCATCCGTGGCGGTCATCCAGGAATCGGCATCGTCTATGTTGCGGATGTACTGCTCCCGCTGATTCAGCGCCGTGTCCATCTTCAAGATCTGCTGCAGTTTTACTGGATCGTCAGACGGACGACCGATCTGCTTACCCGATGAGAGGCGGCGCTGCACTGTGTCCAGGTTACGCAGATTGGTGCGCAGGTTCTGCATGAACCCGTTGGTCATCATCTGATTGGTGATGCGCATTGGCATGGAAATCGCCTCCTACTATCCCCGACAGTTCAGCAATACTACGTGTTGCTGAACTACCTGACGCCGGTGCGGTTAATCAAGGTATCGATGACCTCGTCCATGGTCGTGACCAAGCGGGCAGCCGCGTTATAGGCGTGCTGGAAACGAATCATGTCGGTCATCTCTTCATCCAAAGAAACGCTGGAAATGGAATCCCGTCTGGTCTGCAGTTGCTCGGTTAGCATCGTCTGGTTCTCATAAATGCGTTTAGCCTGCTGGGCATCAACCCCCAGCACTCCCAGGATGCCCTCCAGACGCTGTTCGATCGTTCCGTTCAGCCCGGGAATGTTCTGGTTGCGCAGTTGAGCCAGCTTCAGGGCATTGCTGCCATCACCTGTCACCTTGTTTTCCCCAACCGTGGAGATCAAGCGCCTGCCGGCAGGAGTATCGGTCATTTCCGGGATCAGCGATATGTTCTTCGCGGAGATTGCTTGTCCGTCGGTCGAGGCGAAGAAATTCATTCCGGTCAACCAATCCTCCGGCTGAGGATCATCTACATCTGCATCGGCGGCGAGATAGTAACCGGTGCTATGAATCTCGTTCACTGCCTGAGCGAGTTGGTTAGCCAACTCATCCAAGGCCCCGATGTAATTGTCCTGCAGTTTCTGGCGAGCCGTGTTCAGTCCCGCTAGTCTGCCGCTATTTGCGCCTACAGGCGATCCATCGGTGCCGTTCTTATTCTCCCAAACTACATTGTGCACCCCAGGCGCTACTTCTGCCAATGAAAGCTTCATGTGCGTCGTCTGGTCGTGACGCACCAGGCTGTTACCATTGACCACGATGGCAAACTGACCACCTTCATCAAAGACGCTGATGTTCACCAGTTGCGAAAGGTCGTCAACCAACAAGTCGCGCTTGTCCCGCAAGTCATTGGCCATGTATCCATGTAACTCGCTGCTCTGAATCTGGACATTCAGTTCCGAAATCTGATCTGCCAGGGAGTTGATGTCCTCTAGTGCCAGCCGGATACCTTCGTTCAAGTCTGTTCGTACGTCATCCAGCTGCGATCGAATATGTCGAAACATGTCGGTGACAGCAACGCCGCGCTGTCGCACCACTGCACGCGCCGTGTCGCTACCGGCATCCCGGCTGAGATCCTGCCAGGCGTTGAAGAACTCCGCAATGGTGGTCTTCAAACCGGCACTGGAGGGCTCGGCGTAAATCCCCTCCACTCTATCCAACGTCTCCCACTGGGCTTCCCAGTCGCCGAGCGTCTGATTCTCCGCCCGCAACTGGAAATCGGTATATTCATCGCGCAGGCGATAGATTGACGTCACGTCTACACCAGTTCCTACCTGCCCAGCAGAATAGGGACTGTTCATGCTTGGAATGGTGTACGGCTTCGAGGACGAGAGCACGGCGCGCTGCCTGCTGAAACCAGGGGTAGCGGCGTTGGCAATGTTATGCCCAGTGACATTCAGCGCCTGCTGTTGCGCGATCAGCGCCTTGCGCGCGATGTCAAAACCGGAAAAAGTGGAACGCATCCTTCTCTCACCTCACAGTTTACGGTCTATCAGCCTGGGGGTTCGCTGTTCATTAGCCTTGCCAGTGGAGTTGTAGGACGGATCATTGTTGGAACTGGTGAACAACTTCAGGGAGAAATCCACAAATGCCAATGATTGCTCAATTAATAGACGGTTTTGTTCATTGGCTCTCTGCAACCCAGCCAAACGCAACACCATCTGCTGATAGAGCGGCTGCAGGGTCTCGCGGTTGGGACAGTCGACGGAGTCGATCAACTCCCCTAGGCTGCTGGCACCCACCTGGCCAGCCAAGGTGCCAATGGTACGGGTCAGCACAAACTCGATCTCCTGCAAGCGTTGCGCCAGTGCTTCTTCCTCCGGCAAGAGAGCACTCAGGGCCGGCAGATCATTCGTCACCAGCGTCTGACGTTTGCGCTCGGACAAGTCCACCGCCTGCTCCAGAAGATCCACCTCAGTCAATAGCGACCGCTGCAAGTCTTGCCAGTGTTGCATGGCTAGAGCAGCTTATCTACCAGATTGCGACTGAGCATCTTCCTGGCTACTTGCGCGGTATCCACCTGGTAAGTTCCAGAATCGATCTGCTGCTTCAGCTCCTGCACCCGGGCCTCGTCCACCTCCGGCAATGCCCGGAGCGCTTGCAGAGTCGCCCGAAAATCCTGAGATTCAGGGGAGAGACTGATCTCATGTCCGGATCGTTCGGCTGCCTTTGTGGCAGTCTTGTCCTGACGGCGGACCTGGTCTGCGTAGGCCCGGACCACCTGTTGCACTTGTTTATCTGAAATGCGCATCTCACTCAACTCCAAATAGTCTTTATCGTCTTATCGGCAACCCAGGCGCAGATCTTTAGGCCGACGGTCGCGAAATGTTGCGGCGCAGAAGCAGGAAAGATACTTACCTGATAATCATTCTCAGCAGAAGGAATCTGTCGAAATCACTCGAAATTTGTAGATGAGGAGCGGCGCGGGTTGCCTGGCAGACCTTTGGCGCTCTACGCGCCGCGAAAAACTGACGAGGAGATGAGCATGATGAACAGCATCGGAAAAAGATTGGCCCTCTCGGTGACGGCACTGCTGCTGGTAGTAGGGGTGCTGCTGGGCAGCGTCGCTTACCTGCAGTCTACCAGAGCGCTGACGGACAGCGTTCATCTCACGCTGACCAGCAAAGCAGAAGACGCAGCCAAACTGGTGAGCAGCCGACTGGACTACTACCTCTCCAGCATGACGGCCATCGCCAGTCAAGAGGTGATGCGGAGCGGCTCGCTGGCACAGAAGCTGGCCGTCTGCGCGGCGGAGAGCAAGCGGCTGGGGTTCATCTACATCGGCGTCTCAGATACTGCTGGTCAACTGCGTTCAACTAGCGGGCGGACGACCAGCATCGCTGACTGGGACAGCTTTCCGGAAATCATGGCCGGGGGCTTGGCGCTTTCGGATCCGACACCCAATGTCAATGACGGCACCTTGATCAGTCTGGTCGGCACTCCGATCAAGGACGCCTCCGGACGGGTGATCGGCGCTGTCGTTGGTGTGCTTGATGGAGCAGTCTGGAGCCAGTTGGCGGCGGACATTACATATGGTGAGTCGGGCAAAGCGTTCATGGTTAACAAAAATGGCGTAACTATCGCCCACAGCAACATCGATCTGGTCAAGAGAATGGACAACAACTTCGAGAATGTGAAGACGGACCTTGAGTTAAAGCAACTGGTGGAACTGGAGAAGAGGATGGTCGCCGGGGAGACCGGAGTCGGCGAGTATGCCTATGCTGGCGTGAAGAAGTTCATGGGGTATGCCCCAGTGGCAGGAACGGATTGGTCTATCGCCATAGCCGCTCCCCACAAGGAAGTATTCGCGGGCATGAGCAAGTTGACGACGACGGTAGCAGGCAGCACATTGCTCCTGCTGGTCATCGGCGTGGGCCTCGCCATCTTGATCGGCAATGCTCTGGCTCGTCCCGTGAAGCAGGCGACTGCCCTGGCAGAGACCATCGCGTCCGGACGCTTGACCGAAGATATTCCGGAGGGCATGCTCCGGCGTAACGACGAACTGGGACGTCTGGCCCATGCTTTCCACAGCATGTCCGGTACGCTGCGCCAGACCATCGGCAAAATGCATGAACTGGCCCAGGAACTGGCCGCCTCGGGACAACAGCTGACTGCAGCATCAGAGACTGTCAGCAGCAACATGCAGGAGGTGACCGCCTCCACCGAGGAGATAGCTGCCGGACTGGAGACAGTCTCCGCAGCCACCGAGGAGATGTCTGCCTCCAGCCAGGAGATGGCCGCTTCGCTCAATCACCTGTCGCAGGAGGTTGAGCAGGGCGACCAGGAAGCGGCACAGATCACCGAGCGGGCGGCCACCATCAAGCGACGTGCCGAGAGTTCCAACGACTCGGCCCGCACCCTTTCCGCCGAGATCAAGGCAAACATGCTGGCTGCGATTGAAAAGGCGACCGTAGCCAAGGAGATCTCCACCCTGGCAGATGCCATTTCCAGCATCGCCACTCAGACCAATTTGCTGGCCCTGAACGCAGCCATCGAATCGGCGCGGGCCGGCGAAGCCGGGCGCGGCTTCGCAGTGGTGGCCGAGCAGGTGCGCAAGCTGGCCGGCGACTCAGCTCAGGCGGTGCAGCGCATCCAGGCCGTGACCCAGGACGTGCTGCAGTCGATCAACGAACTGGTGGACAACTCCAACAAGATGCTGGCCTTCGTCAGCGGCCCGGTGACCAAGGACTACGATGCCATGATCGAACTGAGTCAGCAATACCAGCGTGACGCGGACATGGTGCACGCGATGACGGGCCAAGTGAAGGAGATCAGCGGTCAGGTGTTGACCATGGTCGGTGAGGTCAACCGGGCGGTTGAGTCGGTGGCAGCAACCATCACCGAGAGCGCCGCTGGTGCCGGCGAAATCAGCACCAGCACTCAGGTGACCGGGCGGGAGATGATCGAGGTGAGCGAAGCCTCCGTGCGGCTGGCGCAAGCCGCCGAGGAGCTGAATGCCCTGGTGCAGAAGTTTGAGATCTAGATTCGGAAGCGGAAAGGAGGTCTGCTCCGGCGCGAACGGCCGGAGTAGACCTCCTTTGCTTGTCGGAGATGGACGGGGCGGGACGCATAACATGCGACCCTACGAGGGGTGGTACCGACCGGCGACGGGGCGGGTCGCATAACATGCGACCCCTACGAATGACCGGGTAGGGATGCACATCGTAGGGGCGCCATGCATGGCGCCCGTTTACCGGGTTCTGCGACAGCCCGGGTCGCACACATGCGCCCACACGATGGCGGGTGCGCAGGTCGACCTCTACCGGAACGGATGTGCAATCCGGGGCGCTGGCGTGGAGTAGGTCCTATTTCTTGCCTTTCAGCCTATCCTCGGTATGATATGCCCGTTTGTCCCGCTGGTCAGCGCCTTGTGCTTCCGATTTGATCTGGCTAGCCAGACTCCTCAAAGAGTCCTGCACCTCGCGGGAGCAGTTCTCGCAATAGCGGCCCGAGTTGATCGTCGCTCCGCAGCGCTCGCACGGATACTCCAGTCTCTTCCACTCGGCTGACTGGATTCGCCCTTCCCTCAGAAAAGACAACACCCTGTCCTCCGGCACGCCGGTCTCTGCTGCAACCTGCATGACCGTGGACTTAGGGTTCTCACGCAAGTAACGATATACCTTTTCATACATCTGCTCATCCTCACGGATGCAGTCAGGGCAGAGATTCTTCACATTCTTGAAATAGACCTTACCGCAACGCGGGCAGTTGGAGACGTTCATCTATGAATCCCTCCTTGCTGGTCACGGGCGACAAAAAACGCCCTCTTCCGACATTTCGACGGAATGCAGGCGTTTACCTCCTGAACCTACTCCTTGACAGAGAGGTTGGTGACGGCCAAGGTGGCCACTCGCACCTCCGCGGCACCGAACTGGTACAGCACGCGAGCGCAAGCATCAACCGTACTGCCGGTGGTCAGCACATCATCCACCAGCAGCAACCGGCGACCACGCACTCTGCGTTGCTGTCCCGGCACGAGGGCAAATGCATTCAGCACATTCCGCTGCCTTTGGCGCTGGCTGAGACCGACTTGGGGATTGGTGGCCACCGTCCGCTGCAGCACCCGGTGTACCGGCCGCCCAATCAACAGCGACAACTGGTCGGCAATCACCTCTGCCTGGTTGAATCCTCGCTGCAGCAAGCGATCTGGATGCAGCGGCACGGGTACCAGGGCATCACAAGCAGACCACCAATCGCGCCCGATGGCCCGGTAGAGCAACTCGCCCAGGGCGCGCCCACACTGTTGTTGACCACGAAACTTCAGCCGATGTACTGCCAGGCGCAGTGTTCCTTCGTAGGGGCCGAGGCTGCGGGCAGCGGTAAAAACCCAGGGTTTGCCCGCGCAAAGGGCGCATCCGGCTGACGGAGGCCGATTGAGATCGGCACCTGCCAGCGGTCGACCGCAACGTTCGCAGCGCAGGCCAGCGGAATGGGCCATCTCGATCTGGCAGGCTGGACAAATCGCCTGACCGTCCCGCAAGACTCGTCCACAGAGTAGACAACGATCCGGAGTCGGGAAAAGCAGATCCAAACAGGCATTCAAGAAGCGGCGCAATCGGATGACCATGCCAGGCGCTCCCTTCTCACAGACTCGCGCTAGGGGAGTGGGTGGTCCGTAGCTCTCCGTTGTAGAGGCTCAGCATGCCGAGCCACTACGGGGTACAACTTAAACAGTCTCGCATGCTGCGGGGTCTACGGCAAGAAGAAAGGCGGCTTTCTCGCACTCATGCCGCCCTACGAAACTTTGCGCACTTCCTTGATGAAGCGGGAGAGCTCGCGCATCATGTCGCACTCCTGCGGTTCAGGCAACCAGAGACCGGTGTGATCGCAAACAATCTGCACTTTGGGGCGATGGGGCACATCACGGTCATAGCCAATCACCCTGCCCAAATCGCCATTCTCCATCACCACGGTGCTGCCCACCGGGTAGACCGCCAAGCTGCGAATGAAGGCGCGCACTGCCGTTGTGTCATAGGTGCTGAGACTCTCCGCAATCAATTGCTCCACCGCCAGGTGTGGCTCAGTTCCCGGTCGGTAGACGCGGTCTGAGGTGATGGCATCGTAGAAGTCGGCCACGGCGATGATCTTCCCTAAATTTCCGATCACCTGACCGTTGCGGCTATGCGGATAACCGCTGCCGTCATTCCGTTCATGGTGTTCGTAGACACCCTGCAGAATGGTGGTGGACAACCCCCCGCGCTCGCTGAGCAGCTCCGCCCCCAAACGGGGATGGCGTTTCATCAGCTGCCATTCATCAGCATCCAGCTTGCCGGGCTTGTTCAACACCTGCAGCGGAATGCGCGACTTGCCTACATCATGCAACACAGCGGCCAGCGAGAGATCGAGCAAGTCGTCCTGACGGAATCCGAGCTCCACTCCCGCCGCCACGGAGAGCACCCCGACAGCCAGGGAGTGCATGAACGTGTAGTTATCTACCTGGCGCAACCCGGCCAAGTCCAGCGTGACTGAAGTGTGACCCGTGATCTCCTGCACCAAGGAGGCGGTGGAGTTGGCGATGCGAGCGAAGTCCAATGCCTTGTCTTCGGCCACCGAGGTGAAGACTTCATCGATTGCCGAGAGCATTTCCCCCTGCAGAGCTGAGTCGATCACATGCACCGGAGGAACCTCCGTGGAGTCTTCCGGCCACTCTCCGGCCACCTCCACCTTGTCCAGACCCCAATCCTTCATCAACTGCAGGTGCCGGAACGTGAGTGTAGTGCCTGCTCGCAGCAATAGACGGCCATTGTCATCATAGATGGTCTTCTGCAGCTTCTGGCCTGGCTGCAACTCTGCGAATGGAATTGACCTAACAACCACCGACGTCCCCTCCAACTACCTGCTCTGTGCTGACTTATCTCTCTACGAAGCCATAATAATCCTGCTCGTTGAATCGGACCCGGTATTCCCTACCAGTCCTCTTTCCCAATACTACCTGTTTCACATGTAGTTGAAAAGCCGTTTCCGCCAAAGAAACTTGTCGAGCCATGTCGACAGAGATCGCTTGCCAACTGACGGAAGCCCCCGGTCTGAGCTGTGCCAGCTGATTCATGTCCGCACAGAGCACCGTACCAATTTTCGGATAGCCGCCGGTGGTTTGGTGATCCGGCCCCATGATGATCGGTTGCCCGTCCTTCGGAATCTGAATGGATCCAAGCACGATGGCATCGGACACGATATCCGGAATCTCGGGAGTGACTGCCGTTCCCTGCAGGCGGATCCCCATCCGGTCCGAGGCCGGAGCCACCTGATAGGTAGACGAGCGAAAGAGCTCCACCGTGGCCGGCGTGAAGTGATCCTCCTGTGGCCCGGGCACATAGCGCAGCCGGACGGACTGCCTGACCACTGGCCAGAAGGCTCGCGGCAACCGGCGCGGCTGCACCGGCTCGCAGGGTTGCACCGACAGTTCGTCGCCTGCCTGCAGTTGGCGTCCCTGGTATCCTCCCAGGGAGGCACGCACATAGGTCGCACTGCTATTCATCACCTGCGGCACCTGCCAGCCGCCCCCGACCGCCAGATAAGCCCTGACGCCAGAGAGCAGCCCCCCTAACGCCAACACTTGCCCCGGCCGCCAGGTGAAGGTCTGGTAACACGGCACGGCTTCCCCATCCAAGGTTGCCGCCGCTCCACCGGTGATGGCTGCCTGCAGTTCAACATCGCTTGTCAGCGTGGGCCCGAGATATGACACCTCCAGCACAGCCGTATTGGCCTCGTTACCCACCAGCCAATTGGCCACGCTGGCCGCAAAGCGATCGAACACGCCAGCCACCGGTACGCCGAAGCGCTGGTATCCGATGCGTCCGAAGTCCTGCACGGTGGTAAAGAGCCCGGGAGTCGTCACCTTAACGCTGCTCATAGTAAACCCCCTCTTCCACCAGCGGCTGATACTTGCCCTGCGCCACGTGTTCCGCTATCTGATCATATTCCGCCTGTGACACTGAACGGAACTTCAATAGATCACCTGGATGGAGCATGATCGGGTCGGTCAACTCCGGCGCATACAGGCGAACCGGAGTGCGGCCGATCAACTGCCAGCCACCCGGGCTGTTCACCGGATAGACGCCAGTCTGCCGATCGGCAATTCCCACCGAACCTGCTGGCACGAGCGTCCTGGGCGTCTTCAGCCTGGGAGTGACGATGCGCGGATCGAGCCCGCCCAGATAAGGGAAGCCCGGCATGAAGCCAAGCATATAGACCAGATAATCCGGCTGCTCGTGTCGCTTGACGACTTCCTCCACAGACAGGCCAGTGTGTTCGGCCACGAAATCCAGGTCGGGCCCCATCTGCCCGCCGTAGAGCACGGGGATAGTCACCCGCCGACGCGGCACGGCCTGTGCCTCGCCGCCCTGGGCGGCCAGTCCGGACAACCAGTCAGCCATCTCCTGATAACCCACTTGCTCGAGATCGTAGTAGACCAGCAGAGAACGGTAGGTAGGCACCCACTCGATCACCGCCGGATGCTCTGACTTGACGATCGCCTGCTCCAGCGCAGCCACTCTAGCCTGAATGGCGGGGGCCACGTCCTGGCCGAACTCAACCAGCACCGCCCCCTCGCCCACCGGCAGCAACACGCAGGGTTGCGGTCTCAGTGTGTCTGACATCTCACTTACTCCAGTTGGCAACCTGAATTCCCTGGTCCATCAGGCCGACCCGCAGTGCCTGCAGATGCTGCAGCGCTTCCGGAGTGTCACCGTGCACGCAGATGGTATCTGCGCGCAGCATAATCGTCTCACCGTTGTTGGCGATGACCTGCCCTTGCTTGACCATGCCGATCACCCGCTGTACCACCAGATCGCTGTCGTGCAGCACGGCATTTGGCTGGTTGCGCGGAACGAGAGCCCCGTTCGGCAGATAACTGCGATCGGCAAAGACTTCGCTGGCGGCTGTTAGGCCGATGCGCTCAGCTTCCGTCACCAGATGCGAGTTGGCCAACCCGACCAAGACGAGTTCCTGGTCAAAAGAAGCGACAGCCTCGCAGAAGGCCTGTGCCAGTTTCTGATCAGCTGCCGCCTGGTTGTACATGGCGCCGTGTGCCTTCACGTGCTGCACCTTACCGCCGAGCGCCTTAGTGAAGCCGAAAAGTGCGCCCAGTTGGTAGATCACGTAATCCTTGAGCTCGGCCGGGGTCAAGCCGAGGTTACGGCGCCCGAATCCGAGCAGATCGGGATATCCGGGATGGGCTCCGATGCCGACCCCATGCTGGAGCGCCAACTCCACCGTGCGGCGCATCACCTGCGGATCGCCGGCATGCCAGCCACAAGCGATGTTGGCTGACGAAATCAGCGGCATGATCTCCGCATCCGGCCCCAGCTTGTAGCCAGCAAAGGCTTCTCCCATGTCGCAGTTCAGATCAACTCTAAACATTGTTGTCTACCTCCCTGTCGGCGGCAGCGATCTGCCTGGCCGATAAATTCAGTCCCACGATCTTCTGTCTGGCGCCGAGCATGGCTCGGCTGCGACGTTCCGCCAGCAGACACACCCTACCCTCCGGGTAATCAGCCGCCCGACCGGCCCGACCGGCAATCTGAATCAAGGTTGATTCGCTGAACACCTGATCCCAGTCGGCATAGAGCACGATGATGTTCAAGCGGGAGATGGTGATCCCCCGCTCCATCAGGGTAGTTGTCACCAAAATAGGGAACTCCCCTGCAAAAAAACGACTGCGCTTCTGCACCCTTTCCGGGTCAGCCGCATGGATATGCTCTACCCAGTCCTCATTGCCGCCGGCCGCAAAGTGGGCCGACAGCGCCTTGCCCACAGTTTCGGCCAAGGCGACGCTGGGCACAAACACCAGGGTTTGACACAGATCCCGCTCCACGCTGTCCAGCAACAGGTTGCCCAGCAGACGGGGCACCGGCCATTCAGTTTGGCGAGGAGAAGGCAGGCGCAGCCGGTATAGCTCCGGCTCGGGCAGCGGCTGCCCATGCCAGCGTACCGGCAGCAACACTTGCTCGACTTGGCCTCGTCGCGCTTGTTGCAGCAGTTCCTCAGTCGGAGTGGCAGTCAGGTAGACCAGCTTGCCCTCGGGGCGAAGCGCCCGCTGCACCGCCAGTTCCAGCATCGGGTTACGCAGATAAGGGAACGCATCCACTTCATCCAAAATAACCAGCTCGAACGCGGAATAGAGGCGCAAAGCCTGATGTGTGGTGGCGATCACCAGCGGCACATCGGCAAACCGTTCACTGGTACCCGCATGGTAAGCGGCCACCTCCAGATCAGGAAAGGCCGCCTGCAGTCGCGGGGCTAGCTCCTGCACCACATCACGGCGGGGAGTCGCCCAGAGCACATGTCCACCCGTGCGCAGCACCTGCGCCAACGCCAGGAACGTCGTCTCCGTCTTGCCTGCCCCGCAGACTGCCCAGAACAAGCAAACCCCAGTCCGAGCTGAACCCACAAAGCGCTGCAGGGCATCCGCCGCCTGTTGTTGAGCCATTGTCAGCGGAAACAGCAGCACCGGCTGCACGGCGAGCGGCTGCTGCAGTTCCTGTGCGGGAGTCGCGTAATAGGGCGAGCAACTCTTGGCCAGGCCCATCTCGCCGCAAGTGTTGCAGACGTAAACCTCCGGCTCTCCGCACTCGAGGCAACTCTCCTGTTTGAGGTCGGTGCTGCCGCAGCGCAGACAACGGCAATTGGGCACAGTACCCACAGCGGCCCGGCAATCGGTCAGTCCCTCGAGGAAGAGATACTGCAGCAGGTCGGTGAGAGGATGCGCCAGCCAGAGGCGGCGCTCCTGCACAGCCCGCTCCACCTCGTCCAGCAGCAGAATGCGCCCCGCCAACAACTGCTGTAGGTGCTCAGCATCGAGCTGACCGTCCCACTCCGTCAGCGGTTCCACCAGTTCGATGGGAGGAGGTAGCGGCAACTGCCAGCGCCGCAACTGGCGCACGATCACCACCGCCTCCTGGCGGGGTGTCTCTGCCTGTCGCTGCAGCATGTCCTGCAGTTCTTCGGCGCGGGCAATGCTCAAGGGAGGCGTCAGCACCACCACCTGCGCCTGCCCCACGCGGGCCCAGTAGTGAGCGTCGAGCGCCGGGTGACAGGTGATGAAGTAGCGTTGTCTGCGGGCAACGCCTTCCAATCGATAGACCCAGAACGACAGACAGCGCACGGCTTCACCTCCTGATACTGTCATTCATCTCAATGTTCTGCAACGATGCTGCTGCTGCTCCAGACAAATGTGAGAGCATTCAGAAAGTCACGTTCTTCCCACCGTAGTTCCCGCCGTATGCGAGAGCGTTTAGAAAGTCCCATTCCCCTGGGATCGTAGCACCACAGCATGCTGTGGTGCCGGGATTGGCTCGGCCTGCCGCGCCGCGACGAGAGAGAAGAGGGTGAATCATCCAGCATGCTGCGCCGTAGCCTCCACGCCAGCAGCGTATGCCGCTCTTCCACCTTGTTATTCTTCACCGCCATCGCCAGCGCTTTCTTCGTTCCGACCAGCACGACCAACTTCTTTGCCCTGGTCAGCGCCGTATACAGTAGATTGCGCTGCAGCATGATGTAATGCTGAGTGGAGATCGGCATCACCACTACTGGGTACTCGCTGCCCTGACTCTTGTGCACCGAGATGGCATAAGCCAGGGTCAACTCATCCGCCTCCACTAAGTCATATGTGACCAGCCGCTCACCGCGCCCATCGGGATAGAGCACATGCAGCTCACCCTCTTCCCGATCGATGGCCCGGATGCGCCCGATGTCCCCATTATAGACCTGTTTCTGATAGTTGTTGCGGATCTGCATCACCTTGTCGCCAACGCGAAAGGTGAACCAAGCCAGGCGGATCTCGGCCTTTTGGGCTGTCGGCGGGTTCAGCACCTGCTGCAGGCTGGCGTTGAGGTTTTCCACGCCGATCAGAGTGCGCCGCATCGGCGTCAATACCTGAATGTCTTCATATGGATGGTATCCATAGGCATTCGGCAGTCGGTTGCGGCAGAGATTCTGCACGTGCTCCAGTATCTTCTGCGGGTCCTCTTCCTCAAGATAGAAGAAGTCCTTGCCCTTTGCGTTCAGAAAGGGAAACTCGCCTGTGTTCACGCGGTGAGCGTTGACCACGATCATACTCTCTCCCGCTTGCCGGAAGATTGTGCAGAGGCGCACGGTGGTCACGGTCTGCGAGTCAATGATGTCCCGCAGCACATTTCCTGGCCCGACTGAGGGCAGCTGATCCACGTCTCCCACCAACACCAGACGGCAACCGGCGGGAATGGCCTTCAGAAAATGGTACATCAATAGAATATCGATCATGGAGACCTCGTCCAGGATGATCACGTCGGCGGCCAAGGGACTATCCTCATTGCGACTGAAGGACATACCCTGCCCTTCCACAAAGGAATACTCCAACAGCCGGTGAATCGTCTTGGCCTCAACGCCGGTAGTCTCCGTCATCCGCTTGGCAGCCCGTCCCGTGGGGGCAGCTAAGAGCACCGACTTATCCCGATTGGCCAGCAGCTTGAGCAACGTGCGCACTATCGTCGTCTTGCCGGTGCCCGGTCCGCCGGTAATCACTGTCACCCCATGCTGCAGGGCGGCGAGCAATGCCTCTCGCTGTTCAGGAGCCAGGCGCAGGCGCTGCTCTTGCTCCAGTTGAGCCAACTCCTGCTCCACTGCCGGCAGAATTTCCGTCTGCAGCGGCTGGCGCGCCAGTTCCGCCAGCCGTTTGGTCACCCCTTGCTCCGCATAGAAGAATGGTGCGAGGTAGATCATCCGCTGATCGTCGGCATCCACCAGGAAGATCTCCTTCTCCCGACGCAACAGTTCGCACGGTTCCGCCAGCAGTTCCGGCGCCACCTCCAGGATGGCAGCCGCCGCTTGGTAGAACTCCAGCAGAGGATAAGAAGTGTGTCCCTGCTCTGCCAACTGGCCCAGCGTGAACTTGACCCCAGCCACCAGTCGCTCCTGCGACTCAGGCTCAAGCCCCATTTGCTGCGCCAACTTATCCGCCGTCTTGAAACCGATGCCAAAAACCTCGTCTGCCAAACGGTAGGGATTTTCCTCGATCACTTGCTTGGCGTCCTGCCCATAGTGGCGGCAGACTTTGGCAGCAAAGCCGGGCGTCACCCCATAGCCTTGCAAGAAGATCATCAGATCACGCATCTCCTGCTGCTCGGCAAACGCCTTGCCGATGGCTTTGGCCTTGGCCTCGCCAATGCCAGAGACGCGCCCCAACTGCTCCGGATGATTCTCCAGTATCTCCAGCGACTTCATCCCAAACTTCTGCACAATGCGCTTAGCCGTCGCTGGGCCAACGCCCTTCACCAACCCGGAGCCGAGATAACGTTCCAGCCCGGTGAGCGTGTGCGGCACCAGCGATTGATAGCTTTCGGCGCGAAACTGCCGCCCATACTCGGCGTGCAGCACCCATTCTCCGGTCAGTTCCAGCGTCTCGCCCACAGCCAACTGCGGGAAAGTGCCAATGGCCGTGACCAAATCCTTGTGCTCGCGGCAGCGCAGGCGAAGCACGGAGTAGAAGTTCTCGTCATTCCGGAAAGTGATCCTCTCCAGCGTGCCAACCAATTGTTCCATAACCTCGCCTCCCTAACCCAGAAGGTTACACGCACGGAGGGGCAAATCCTGCAACGGAGCTGAGTAATTGCGGAGGAGCAAGCCGACTGTAAAATTGGTTCTGCGGCGACTCGGCACCACAGCATGCTGTGGTGCTACGATCCCGGGGGAAGTCGGACTTTCTGAACGCTTCTGCATGCTGCGGGAGCTACCGTAGGGAGACGAGTTAGTGATAATCCAAGGTGATTACACCCCGTTCAACTCGTCCATGTGCCATTGCAGCGGGTTATTGCGAATGTACATGCGCACCCGGTCAAGATCCCTCTGGTCTCGTATCACATGCTCGTAGAACCCAGCTTGCCAGACCATCGCCTGCGCAGGCAGCAGCGCCAGTCGCGCAGCCCTGGTAACAGCAGACTTATAGGAACGAACAGCGATGGACAGAGAACTCGTCTGACGTTCAGTGGCCCCCGTCTGCTCACCTCGTTCTTGCTGGTCGATCAGCAAGACCCCGTGAACATGGTTTGGCATGATGACAAACTCGTCAACTATCACACAAGGAAAGTGTTCGCCTATCTGTGCCCAACAATCAGAAGCGATCGCGCCAACGGTGGACAGGCAGACATGATCGTCCTTCACTTTACCGAGCAAACGTAGACGATTGTGACAGCAGATCGTGACAAAGTAGGCACCTTGTTGGCTGTAATCATAATAGCTCAAGCGTGTAGAGTTAGGCACGTCAGTAATTCCTCCCCCTCACAAGAACATGTGTTTGTGTTCTGATCCAAGAGACGATTATCCTGCGCAACTGGGAAAGGAATGCGCATTATTCTTTGTCCGTTTCCGTAGAGGCTCGGCATGCCGAGCC
>JAEZJZ010000056.1 GCA_023436245.1 Bacillota bacterium
GCTGTGGTGCCGGGATCAACTCGGCATGCCGAGCCTCTACGAAGCGCAAACTGAACAGTCTGGCATGCTGAGGGCTACGGTGGGGGATATGCCGACTTTCTGACGCTCTCGCGTGCTGCGGGCGCGACAGTAGGGGAAAAGGTCTGCTGACGATCTGACGTGCGTTTGGGATGAATACTCCGTCCTGGAAACATGCTAATGCTAATGCCGATCTCTCGGCAAGCGAGAATCGTCTCGGCGGCGCAATATCGCCGCACGAGGCTTGGTTAGGGCTGGTGATCTAAATGACTAGGACATCCTGGGCGCGAAGACTAACTGTTTCTCCCTTCACTTGGCTGGCGTTTGGCTCCCTCTGCTACTCGCTCGCTCTGCTGCGACTCGGCGCCTTTCCTGGCGCCAACTACGATTCGTATCAGTACGTCTATGCTGTGCTCGCCCGGCCGCGCCTGAATGCGCTGGAAGTGGCGGAGTTCGGTCGCCTGCATGTGCATTCCGGCTACTTTCCCCTCTGGTCGCTGTTCAGCCGCTTCGGTTTGCCCCTCTGGCAGGCCGCAAGCTGGCTCTGCATCGGATGCACAGCAGCTACTGTGGGAGCCATCTACCTGCTGGCCAAACGACTTGGCTGCCGACACGGCTATGCACTGGCGGCGGCCCTGCTCTGGCAGAGTCTAGCCACTGTCGCTTTCTATGCCAACATACCGGAAATCTATGCTCCGTGGATGCTCTGCTTGGTCCTCTATCTACTCTCGCTTGAGCGCAGGCGAGCTGCTGCCGCGGTCGCCTGGTTTGCCGTCTCCACTTGCTTGTTTCTGCCCAGCCTGCTGCTCCTGCCGGCGTTCCTCCGCCTGCGGCGACGCTGGCTGAGCTCTGGCCTGATCGGCACAGGACTGGGCCTAGGCCTGCACTTGCTCACGCTCCGCGCCTACGGGGTCCCTTTCCTGACACGATTGGCATCTGAGAAGGTCTACTGGCAGGTGGCTAGCGGACCTCTTTGGTATCTGGTTTCCACCTGGAAGAGCATGGTGCAGAGCGGAATGGGACTTGCGCTACTCTGCCTGCTCCTGCCTGGATTGGCCCTGCGCAGGCGATTGTCCTCCACCGCCCGCTGGCTGATGCTGCTGGCAGTCCCGCTGTTCCTGGCTCCTGCCCTCTGGGTGAAGGATCATGGCAGCTTCTTTCTGCCGTTTGGACTGATGCTTTGTCTAGCTACTCCCTTGCTCTGGCAGCAGTGGGCAGGCAAGCGTCGGTGGCGCAGCAACGCCGGCCTGGCTATCATCCTGATTGCCGTCCTGCTAAATGCCAACAGCAGTTGGCGGCAGGTTGACTATGACCGCAGCATGGGGCAGACTCAGGTAGATTTTTGCCGCCTGGCCCTAAAACAGCTTCCCGAGAATAGCCAAGTGCTCTCCACTGCGTTGCTCTCGACCTGGTTGTTCGTCAAAGAGGACGCTGGACGCAGCGATGTAGAGTGCCTCTACTTCCCGTGGATGATCAACCAAAGCTACGCCGGGGTGATTGAGCGAAGCCTGGAAGAGCTGCGGGAGCTGCCGGGAGTCTACTTCATCGACCCCACCGTCACTACGGCGGTAGTGCAAGCCGGCCAACTGCTGCAGGCACTGCCTTTCCACATCCCCGGTTGGGAGGGCGGCCAGGCTCTCTGGGAACTGAAGGAGGTCTATTTGGGAGTACCGGGTCCTTGAGGGGCAATTAGCAAAGGCCACGCCGCCCGGCGTGGCCTTTGTCTTGCGGATACAAGTTGGGAACTAGCCGATGGCGACCAGTGGGTCTCCGGCGTTGATGGCCAAGGAACTGATCACGTAGAGTACGGTGCCAGAGAGAGTAGCCTGGTAGGTGGAAAGCACCTGGCCGAAGTAATCGCGAATCTCCCCCAAGTTGTCTCCGACCTGCACCGTCTGCCCGGGACGAACTGTCGGATACCAGCACCCTGCGTGCTCCGCGTTGGTGCCGACCATGCGATCGAGCAGCTCGGACTGAGCCAACTGCTGCACCTCGCCCGACAGGACGTTGAGATACGTGAGCACGTTGTGCACACCGGCCAAGTAAGCGCTCACCTCTGCCTCGCTCCACAGTCCGCGGCCACCGATCTCGCCCAAGAAACCGGGCACGCCCATGGCGGCCGCTGAGCCAAAGGTGCCAGTGGTGGATACCGATCCGACCACGAACGGCACACCCAGACAGTTTGCCGCCTCGCGCGAGACGCGGGTGACCTCGGGATCAGCCGCCGCTGGGTAGAGCACGAACGGCACCAAGTCTTCATGGATGTCCCCACCGTGCAGATCCATATAGAAATCTGCCTGAGCGAATAGCTCGGTGGTGATGGTGTAGGCGATCCGCTCGGTAAAAGTGCCGAGCGCTTGACCTGGGAACATGCGGTTCAAGTTCTTGCCATCCCAAGGACCGACATACTGCAGCTTAGCCTGAAATGCCCAGACATTGGCCGGATGCAGGATGATCAATCTGCCCGAGACGTCGGACGGCTGTAATTCCCTCGCCAGGCGAATGCCTGTCTCGATACCCGGGTACTCACCGCCGTGCACCCCGCAGGTGATGGCCACCGTCTTGCCCGGTCGGCTACCATTGATCAGAGTCACAGGCATCGCTTGATCGGTGTTCTGCACCGTCAGCAAGCCCTGCACTTTTTCACCGGGATTGGCCACCAAGTTGCCCACCTTCAACACATCTGTCATGCTCTTCCCTCCCAATTTCGGAAATCTTCTCTCTTTCTATATTGGCCTTCGAGCTTGTCCTTTCCTGCTGCCATCACGTGGTTCTAGCAGTACATGAGCTTGCCTTTAGCGACGCAAAATGGTTTAGTAGAGTAATGAGACAGCGGGGTACAAGCCGATTCTCGCAAGCGAGAATCGCTCTATTTAGATCGCAGCATTCGAGATGCTGCTGGGGTACAAGCCGATTCTCCAAGCGAGAATCGCTCTATTGAGATCGCAACGCTTATTGCGTTGCTGGGAAGGGTTGATAAGAATGGCGAGGGTGATCGTGATCGGCGGGGGGCCAGCCGGCATCTTGGCGGCCGGGCGGGCTGCCTCCCTGGGGAGTGAAGTATATCTCCTGGAGAAGAATGAGCGCTTAGGCAAGAAGCTGGTGATTACCGGCAAGGGCCGCTGCAATGTAACCAATGATGCTGACCTGGATACCTTGATTCGCAATATTCCGGGCAACGGCCGCTTCCTCTACAGCGCCTTCACCGCCTTCGGCAGTGCGGATCTGCAGGCACTGCTCCGCGAGCACGGGGTGGAGTTGAAGGTGGAGCGAGGCAACCGGGTTTTCCCGCAGTCCGACCGCTCATTCGACGTGGTGGACGGCCTGCGTCGTTTCCTGGACCGACACCGCGTGCGAGTGCATCTGCAGGCCAAGGTGGAGTCCATTGTCCATAACGAAGGAGCGATTAGCGGCGTGCGCGTCAACGGCAAGCTGCTGCCGGCAGAGGCAGTGATTATCTCAGCCGGAGGCGCTTCCTACCCGGCAACCGGCTCCACTGGTGATGGCTATCGCCTGGCGGAGCAACTCGGACACACCATCATCACTCCTCGCCCGGCCTTGGTGCCGCTGGTGGTGCAGGAACAATGGGCTAAAGAGCTGATGGGTCTGGCCCTGAAGAATGTACAGATCAGCCTGCTACAGGCGGGAAAGACTCTCGGCAGCGAGTTTGGCGAAATGCTGTTCACTCACTTTGGCATCAGCGGTCCGACCATTCTCACGCTCAGCCGGCTGGTCACCCATCAGAAGCAGGCAGAGCCAATCGTCGCCAGCATCGACCTGAAGCCGGCGCTACAGGTCGACCAACTGGACAACCGCTTGCAGCGTGATTTCGCCAAGTATCAGCGCAAGCAACTGAAGAACTCCTTGGACGAGTTGCTGCCAAAACGCCTGATTCCGGTGGTGATCGCCGAGGCAAAACTCGACCCGGATAAGCCGGTGCACCAGATCACGCGTGAAGAGAGACAGGCGCTGGTTGAGACACTGAAGGGACTGAACCTGACCGTGGCCGGCACACGCCCCTTGACCGAGGCGATCGTCACAGCCGGCGGAGTCAGCGTGAAGGAGATCAACCCCAAGACCATGGAATCGAAGTTGGTCAGCGGGCTCTTCTTCGCCGGAGAAGTGATGGACATAGACGGCTTTACCGGCGGGTTTAACCTGCAAGCGGCCTTCTCCACTGGGTTCCTGGCAGGCACACACGCTGCCGAGAAATAGTGCGCAAAGGCCAAGGCAGAGAACGCCTTGGCCTTTCAATGCATCTATACAGACCTATTGGCTGACGGGCACTGATCGGTGGCCGCAGCGACTGTTTGCGCTGAAGACAGGCGGCCACCGTTACTGCATCGCACCAGCTATTCCGCCTGCAACTTGGCCAGCACCTGACCGACCAACGGCCGAACGCGCTCAGAGATCAGGCCCCAATCGTGATCCATTGCCGGAAATACGGAACCTGCTACTGGCAGGTGACCCTTGACCCCAAAGACCACGCCTTTGCTTTCGCCGTCAGGGCTCACCGGCTTGAACCCGCAGGACTGCAGTGCGGAGGCTAGTGGATTGAGCAACCCCTTGGTATAGTACTCGTCCACGCCATCTCCGTACATCCCGCCGTGGGCAACCAAGCCGGTTAGCTTGCCATGCAATGGGAACTCGTTCAGCTTTCGCTCGCAGTACTTGATGTAGGCCATTTCCTCGAGCTTCTCGAGAATGACCATCAGCTTGGCCGGCACCGGAGCGTAGTGCGGACAGACGATGAAGACAGCATCCGCCTCCTGCACCTGGGCAAACACCCGGTTGAAGTGCTCATCGTAAGGACAGGTCATGCTATCCGCACAATCGCCACACATCATGCAGAACTGCGGCTCCAGATCCACCAGAGCCGCCACCTCCACCTGCGCCTCAGGTGCCGCTGCTGTCACCATTTCACCAATCAGCTTGCACACTAGCGTGGATGCGCTACTCTCCTTAGCTCGCACCACGTTGGATGCCGAGAGACAGAGAATCCTCAAGTTTCACCCTCCTCTTCCTCGACCACGCCCTACCTATCTTGGGTGGTCCTTCCTGCAATTTTCTCATCCAGGCTACTGTCTCGTCAATGCGGTCTTCAGGACCCTGGTGGACAACTCTGGTTAGAGCTGAGGACGAACCAGGCAATGATGCGATGGCACGTTCGCCATGTACGGCAGATACTTGTCGAAACAGTTTTCCTTGACTTTCGATAGTCATCTAATATATGCTCTAGTCGATTAACTCAGAAAGATGGTGGTGGCAGGTGGCCAGGACCAAGATAGACATTCCAGATAGTCTCTGTTATGACTTCCTCTGCAGCGTGATGCGGCTGCATAGCAACCTGGAGCTCACGCCCGAGTCGAAACCAGACTCAGACATCCAGGATTGGGTCCAGAAATATGAGGGAGCAGTGCCGGCAGACATTCGCTCGCTGGCCAACGGGTTCTTCAATCTGGAGACGTACTTCGGTTTGAACCTGATTGGTCTATGCGGTCAAGCTGAGGCAAAATCCATCCCTGAGTTCCTCTCTTACTTACTGACTGTCTCGGCTGAGGAGATTGTGGCGAGATTCCTCCTTTCTGGCGTCGGCCCCGGTAGAGAGGTCACTCCTGCCCTGGTGAGAGAGTTGCAGCAAGACCAAGCCGCTGCAGTCCGTTTCATGCAGGAGGAAATCTCATTCAGCCCGCAGGAAAAGTGGCGAGCATTGGAGTACTTGCTCGAACCAGAGGCTGCCAAGAGCAATCTGCTGCGACTCCTCAACTGGCACTATCAGAACGTGTACCGCCATGACGAGGAGCGGGTCTCGTCCATCCTACGGAAGGCGAATCAGGCTCTACGAGAAAGACTGCGCTTTGATGAGGAATACTTGAGGTTGTTGATTCCCTACGACGTGAAGAGACCACCGAGAGCACTGACGATTGCACTCTCGTACTACTATGAGGCAAGCAGTCTCTATAGCGTGCTGGATGCAATCTATCTGTTTGGATATCGCTACGGCGAGCGCATAAGCAGCAAACATTCCATAGCCACGGCGTCGCAAGTCTTCAAGGCATTGGGTGATGAAACCAGATTGCAGATTCTGCGGCTGCTGATCCGTCGCCCCTGGTATGGTCATGAGCTGGCCCAACAGCTGAGCCTCTCCAACTCTACGGTCTCCCACCATCTCAGCATGCTGGGGCTATGTGGGTTGATCAAAGCGTACAAAAAGGAAAACCGGGTCTACTATGAACTGGACCCAAGCGATGCAAAGCAAGTCGTCATGAGCACTCTGGAGCGCATCCTGCTGGACTGAGAGCCAGCTTTCTTTATGGACACCTTATTCGATATGTATGGAAACAGTATTTCTTTCGATTACTTTACTATCCGGGAGGAACTGACATGAAGGCAGGATGGTTGTCGCGCAGTTTCGCCTTGCTCTGGTTAGGGCAGGGAATCTCTCAACTCGGCAGCGGAGTTGGCACCATAGCCACCATGTGGTGGATACAATCAACCACTGGCTCCGCCCTGACACTAGCAACACTGGCCGTGATCAAGACCTCCGTGGCCGTCCTGATTGGACCGTTTGCCGGCGTGGTTGTAGATCGCTTGAGTCGCAAGACCATCATTGTCGGAACTGATCTGGTTCGGGGGGCAGTCTTCATCGCTTTCGCCTTCCACGCCCATCAGGGTAGTCTCACTCTGCCGATGCTGTTTGTCGGCAGCGCCGTCAGTTCGGCCTGTGCCCAGTTCTTCACCCCGGCCATTGGCGCCACCATTCCGCTACTGGTTCCCAGGCAGGGTCTGCAGCAGGCCAACTCACTTCGTCAGGTTACGGACCAGCTGTCCTCCGTCTTCAGCTATGGCCTGGGCGGAATCCTGGTCGCAGTCTGTGGAGTGCCTCTGCTGTTTCTGATCGACGGTCTCTCCTTCCTCATTGCCGCCGGCTCAAGAGCCTTCATCGTCGTACGCCAGGTGAGGAGCAGGACCAAGCTAACGGTGAAAGTCGTGTTCGACGACTTAAGGCAGAGCGTCGCCTTTGCCAAGGCCGATCAGTGCCTTTATCATTTGCTGGGGGTTGTGGTGATGCTTAGCTTCAGTTCCGTGCCCTTCTGCCTGCTCTTGCCACTACTGGTCGAAAAGCAGCTAGGTGCAGGCAGCGAGGTCTACGGCTATATCAACAGCGCCCAGATGGCCGGCATGGTCTTGGGAACCGTGGCCATCCTGCTGGCTGACGCCCCCAGACGCTATCCCTGGCTGCTCAAGTGGGGCATCGGCCTACAAGCGACCGCATTCATGCTGACTCCGTATCTGAGTGGGCCGGTTTGGGGCCTGCAACTGCTTACCTATGCAGTCTTCGGCTTCTTCCAGTCGATCATCAACATCAGCTTCTTCACAGCGCTGCAGCGAGAGGTCCCTCAGGAGTTGATCGGCAAGGTCTATGCGCTGGTCAATACCGCGAATTCTGCGGCACAGCCGGTGGCAAGTGGACTGAGCGGCTACCTTGCGGACACCGTGGGCCTAACCGCTGTCTTTGTTGGGGCCGGAATACTGGCCATCATCAGCAACCTCCGTCTGCTGGCCATACCAGGAGCACTTGGCTTTCTGTCAGGGAGCGATCAGACTGGCAAGGCGGGGCTTGCTGCTTCTTGACTGACCAATACGTCTGCCTAAGGGGGAGAAGAACATGATCTCAGGGAATCTGCTCGGCTGCGGGAGAACGGCGAAAGTCTTTGCTCTGGACGACGGCAAGATTGCGAAGGTCTTCTGCACGGGTTGTGAGCAAGCGACTGCTGACTACGAGCATAAAGTCAGCAGAGCTGTGGCATCGTCGGGCCTCCCGGTTCCACAGGTGCATGGCCTGGCAACGGTGAATGGCTGCCACGCCATCATCTACGAACGCATCGATGGCCCTACCATGCTGCAAACCCTGCTCTCGCAGCCTGGTTCCGTGAGTGACATTGCCCAACAACTGGCCGAGCTGCAGCACCGTGTGCACGCGTGCAGGGTAGATGGTTTGCCCCCAAAGCGCGAGGCACTGCAAAGAACCATTCTGCGCGCGAAGCTGACGCCATCTCTGGAGCGTAAGGTGCTGGCCTTACTCAATCGGCTACCAGATGGTGAGGCTCTCTGCCATGGTGATTTCCACCCTGGTAATATCATTCTCTCCAAGCGTGGTCCGGTTCTGATCGATTGGAACGATGCGAGCTCGGGGCATCCGTTGGCAGATGCCGCACGCACCGCTTTGCTGCTCCAGACTGCCGCTATCCCAGGAGAAGAGCAGCAGTTGCGCCCTGTTCAGCAGCAACTGCACGACATCTATCTTGAGCACTACCTGTACCTGAGCAGTCACACCCGTCAGGAGCTTGAGGATTGGCAAATCCCAGTTGCGGCCGCCCGATTGGCGGAAGGAGTCCCAGGTGAAAGGGAGAGTCTGCTATCACTACTGGCAGAGCGCGTGGAATACTGCGCGAGCGCCAGAACTACTTGAGCCCCTGCCGATCATACGCCCGGTAGCTCAGCGCTTCGGCCACATGCCGTTCAGTCACGCGTTCGCTCGCCTCCAAGTCCGCGACGGTGCGGGCCACCTTCAGGATGCGCTCGTAGGCTCGCGCCGAAAGATGCAACTGGCTGAAGGCGGACTGCATCAGCTGTTCGGCACCCACCTGCAACCTAACCGTCTGCCGGAGCAGGCGCGGGTGCATGCGAGAGTTGCAGGTAATGTGAGTGCCGCGGAATCGAGAAAGTTGACGCTCGCGGGCGAGCTCAACTCTTTGCCTAATGACGGCGGAGGTGTCTCCATCTGCCGCCCCCACCATATCCCGATACTCCAGTCGTGGCACTGGCAGTTGCAGATCGATGCGGTCGAGCAGGGGGCCAGATACTCTCGCCAAATAGCGGCGAATGTCCCCGTCGGAGCAGGTGCATTCGCGTTCCGTGTCGCCGGCGTAGCCGCACGGGCAGGGGTTCATCGCGCAGATCAGCATGAACCGGCTGGGGTAGCGTAGGCTTGCTTGAGCGCGGGAGATCTGCACGAAGCCGTCTTCCAATGGCTGGCGCAGTTGTTCAATTACGCGCTTAGGGAACTCAAGCAGTTCGTCCAGGAAGAGTACACCGTTATGGGCCAGACTGACCTGGCCGGGCTTTGGTATTCGTCCGCCGCCAATCAACCCTGCGTAAGAAATGCTATGGTGAGGGGCGCAGAAGGGGCGTTCTCCGACCAGACCCGACTTACCTCCTTGGAGCATGCCGCTGACACTGTAGATCTTGGTCACTTCCAGGGCTTCTGCCAGTGTCATGGAGGGTAGAATGGTCGGAAGCTGTCTGGCCAATAGCGTCTTGCCGGAGCCGGGTGGTCCAATCATCAACAGGTTATGTCCGCCGGCTGCGGCCACTTCCAGCGCACGCTTGGCCAGGTGCTGCCCGCGAACATCGCTGAAGTCTAGTTCGTCCTCTCTTCGCGATGGCAGCGCGGTTTCGCCACCGGTACTAGCTTCCACCAATTCTGTCTCGCCACGCAAACCAGCGATCAGTGAATGCAGGTTCTCCGTCGGGTAAATCTGCAGACCGTCCACCAGCAGTGCTTCATGCACATTGCTGGGGGGAACAAACAGCCGACGCAACCCGTGTGCTTTGGCCGCCAGGGCCATTGGCAGCACGCCGGGAACAGCGCGCACGCTGCCGTCCAGCGACAGTTCACCGAGAAAGACACTGCCCAAAGCAGCTTCCGGAGGTAACTGCTCATCGGCGATCAGCAGTCCGAGCGCCATCGGCAGGTCGAACCCAGAGCCCTCTTTGCGCAAGTCCGCCGGCGCCAGATTCACCGTGATGCGACGCCCGGGGAAGGAGCCGTCGCTGTTTCTGATTGCTGCCCGCACCCGTTCCTTGGCTTCTTTCACTGCCGCATCAGGCAGCCCCACAACCTCGAAGGCAGGCAGTCCGTTGGATAGGTCTATTTCCACCTCAACCAGGTAAGCCTCCACCCCGAGCACAGCAGCACTGAGCACCTTTGCCATCATCGCATCCACCACCCATTGCCATCTAATAAAAACACCTGTTCGACGTACTGGATCCCTTTTCCTGCAAGCAACACTGTGATTCTGTGATTTGCTGCTGCCATCGTCTCGACGTAAGGCCATGTAACACGACAGCAGGCCCCTCACGTCATCTGTGACGGAGTCCTGCCTTTTTCGTCACAAGACAGCCACGTCGCATGCGCTCGGCAACAGGACAATACTGCGAATCGACCCACTCCAGGTCCGCATTTATCTACTCTTGTTGGCCTAGATTCTAGCGTGCTATGCTCCGAGCAAGAAGATGTATCATGACTGGGAGTAGCAGGGATGTTGGAAGGGCCACAGCCAGTGCGGCCTGCACGGGGTGCGTCACTCCGCCCAGCCCACCTCTGCTTCCGGCAGCAGACATCGGCAATTCGGGGAGGTGCGTTCATTGCTTCGCCTACTGGTGAAGAACGGACTGAAGTCTGACTTCCGCAAGTTTATCCCCTATATCGTCACTGTCCTGGTAGCGGTGCTGATCGTCAGCGGCACTGCCACAATCAAGCAGGCCTTTTTTGACTTGGCAATGGGGCCGCTGGTGAGGTTCATCGGCGGTGACACCATGGTAATCAAGAGCGAAAAGGCGCCCTCCTTCAACATTCGGCACCAAGGCGCAGCGCTCATCTCCAAGCAGCTCTTTCGCGCATCCGACCTGCTACCTGCGTTGGGCGACCCCGCGGCCGGTCAAGAACTACACATTGCCCTGCCCAGTTGTTATGTCAAGGGGACGACCACGTACGTCGGACTGTTTGGCGTACAGCGCCTATCTCAGGTGGACAACTGGAACACGGTCGCAGGCGAGGTGCCGGACTTCAGCCGCGAGGTACCCTGGGATGGAGGACCGATTCCAGTAGCTGTCTACTTCGAATCGCGAGTGCCGGTAGAACTCGGAGATCAGTTCGCGCTGAGGTTGCCTGCCCTCTTGCCCGAGGGTGGAGGCACCCCGAACATCATCGGCATTGCGGAAATGGTACCCGGCATTGACTACCTGGACTACAAAGACGTGCGCACGGTCACCTGCGAGGTGCGGGCAATCGTACGGGAGAGCTGGCACAACTTCACCTACAACACGGTCTACATGCCGCTCCGCACCCTGCAGGATGTCATCGGCGGCGCCGACTATATCAACACACTCTACCTGCTGGGCGAAAAGCGAGACCTGAGCTCCGTGGAGCAGCGCGCCGAGGACCTGAAGGCGATGGCTCCTCCCGATTTCCAGTTCACAGTTGCCCCGGCTGTGCTTGGCCTCAAGGATGAGATGACGGCTCTTGAATCCCACGCGGATCGTCTGCTGCAGATCGTGTTCGGCATCTCCGCTCTGATGGTGGTAAATGTGCTGGTCTTGATTCTCTCCCACCGGCGCAGGCAGGATGCGCAGTTGTTGTTCATCGGGCTCAGGCGCTGGCAATTGCTGGTTTCCGTCGGCTGGCAAGTATTCCTGGTCAGCTTGATCGCGGTGATTCTCGGGCTCGCCCTGCCGATGACGGGTGGGGTTGTCGCCTTCCGCACCGAGGTATTAAGCAAAGTGCCGATTGGCCGCTTTCTGGTGCTAATTCCCATAGCGACCGCGTTGGCGTTGCTAGTCGCTACAGTCCTGCTTCCACGCAAAACCGATACATTGGAGGCGATGCGCAATGACTGAAGCCGTGATCACGCTGCAGACTGTGAGCAAGTCCTGGAAGACCGGAGGGCGAGAGCTGAACATCCTGCGCGAGGTGGACCTGCAGGTAACAGAAGGAGAGTTCGTTGCCCTCTTCGGCCCTTCCGGTTCGGGCAAGTCCACGCTGCTGCATCTCTTGGCCGGACTGGTCTCCCCCGACTCCGGTGACATCACCGTCTGCGGTCAAGACCTGCGCCGCACCAGCGAGGAGCGCGTGCTGGAACTGCGCCGTCGCATTATCGGTTACGTCTTTCAGGATTTCCGCTTGCTACAAGGGCTGACCGCGCTGGAGAACGTGATGGTACCGCTCCTAGCTAACGGCGTGCGGCGGCGTCCGGCTACAGCGCGCGCCGAGGAAACGCTGGCTGAACTGGGATTACAGGACCGCGTGACGCACTATCCCAGGCAGCTGTCCGGCGGCGAGCAGCAGCGGGTGGCAATCGCACGGGCACTGGCCAACCGGCCCCGCCTGATACTAGCCGATGAGCCGACCGGCAACTTGGACGAGGAAAATGCGTTGGAGATCATGCGCCTGCTGCAGCGGTTGCCCCAGGAGAATGGCACCACCATCATCGCAGTCTCTCACAACCCCCAATTTGCCGAGTTCACCAGTCGCAATCTCCGTCTCCGTCAGGGGAAACTGGAGGAATTCTACAGATGATTACGCTGGGGATACGGCTGACACTACGCGGCTGGAAGCGCATGCTGCTGGTTTCCGCTGGGCTGGCGGCGGCTCTACTCTTCTATGGTTATTATCAGATTACATTGGCGCGCATCGCGCAGACCACGGTGGATATGGCTGGTCCGCCGCCCATGCCGGGCGAAGCCATGGTCAGGTTCTCCGACGGCTTGGAACTGGACCTGTACCAGGATGACTTCGCTACGCTCCGAGACGTCACTGATCACTTCGCGGTCAGCGAAAGCAGCTTCGCCTTGGCAGGACGCGAGGAGGCGGGTTCGTTGCTGGCTTTGGACATGCAGTTGCCCGTACTCGACCTGCAGGCAGCTCTCAAGTCCGGACGCCTGCCCGAGGCGCCGAACGAGGTCTGTGTCACCGACAAGACGGCAACTGAGGAAGGATTGGCCTTGGGTGACGTCGTGCAAGGCGCTGACGGGAGGCAGCTGACCGCGGTTGGGTTGCTGCGCAGCCAGAGCGCCCTGCCCCTCCCGCTGATCACGCAGGAACCGGTATTCTTCACGCAAAACGCAACCCCGGAGACGGTGCACTACGCTTTCGTCTACTTTCCGAATAGCAAGAACTCGGCAGTGACCTGGGCCATAAACAGCAAGTACGCTCATCGACGCGATGTGACTGTCTATAGCCTACTGTCCACGGAAGAAATGGGGATGGACACGCGCACGCTCAGTGAAGGGCTGGTCAGCAAAATGTCCACCCTCTTAGTCTTCACAGTCGGTGCTTTTCTGGCCAACATGCAGCTGGTCGGCCTGCTGAACAAGCGCAAGGAGACGCAAGCACTGAAGGCGGTTGGCTTGAGTTACGGGCAGATGCTGCTCTTTCCGGTGCTGGATGCCTTCTGGGCGGGATTGGCCGCGATACCGCTCTTCCTGTTAGGATGGCAGTTCGCTCTGCCGGCATTCGTCAACGAACCTCTGAGCATCACCGACCCGTTGGCCATTCAGGCGGCAGCACTTGGCTTAGCCGTCTGCTTGGCGGCAGGCCTGCTGGCCGGATCTGTGAACAGCAAGGGCCAGTTTGCAGATTGAGCCATTGCTGCAGAGGATGCCAAAGGTGCAAACCGATTCTTGACGCGCAAGAATCGCTTGATTGGAGATCGCATCACTTTGTGTTGCTGGGCATGGCGCCGGCTGCGATACGTGTGCATGCCCTGGTCACCAGTGGGAGCCATCGCCGGTAAGGGCGGCGCAATCGGACAAAAGGAGAAGATGACTGACGTCTGCCAGTCATCTTCTCCTTTATGCTTATTGCCTTTACCTGCGAAAGATCTGCCTGTCTCCAAGCGTCATTTCTTGGAGATCAGCACTGCCACTGCATTGGCAATCGTCAATCCAATGCCGACCAGCCCCAAAGTGCTATTCTGGCTATTGGCCGCTACATAAAGCAGCAGGAAACTTGGCACGAACAACAGGAACAGCAGATTCTTGCTCATCTGACTACACCGCCCCCACGCTGAATCCAAACTGGATCAACAGCAGATAGTTGACGATACCCAACGCCAGCGCCGTCAACAAGGTCAACGCCAGTACCCGGCGATAGACCTTGGATTCCTCACCCACCAGTTTCGCCGCCGAGCAGCCCATCAACACGGTGGTTGGGCCAACACTCACCCCCACTGAGCCGCCGATGGACTGAGCGCCGCACATCACGGTCTCACTCACGCCGATACTCTGAGCCACCGAGTATTGGAAGCGACCGAAGATGACGTTGGAGTTGGTGTTGCTGCCGGTGATGAAGCTGCCGAGCACACCAAAGAAGGGAGCAAACAACGGATAGAAGCTGCCGGTCAAGCTGGCGATGCTGACCGCGAACTGGTTGGTCATGCCGGAATCCATCATCACCAATGCCATCACGATCAGGAACATCAGGCTGATCGAAGTCGGCACACACTTCTTCACCGTCTTGTTCAACACGCTACTGAAGCGCTCAGGGCTCCAGATCCGCACCTTGCGGTAGACCATGATGCCCACGACGGCGGCCATCACAATCACCGGCGCAGGATGTCCAAACAGCTTGATCTTGGAGTAGGCTTTCTCTGCCCCAACCACGTAACCCAGGGCGGTGGTGAATCCAGGGAACCGGAAGGCGAGGTTAGCCTTATCCAGTTTGAACACCTGGAAGAACAGCGAGAGCCCGATAATCACGCCGTAAGGCAACACTGCCTGCCCCAGCGTGAGCGAATTCGCATACAGCTTCTCCGGGAACCTGGCTCCAGAGGTCCGCTGATAGAGGACAAAGAGGAAGACCAAGCCGGAGAGCGCGGTCAACAGTCCAACCAGGGAGAGCATCTCCAGACGGACAACGGTAAACAGGGCGGCCGTCATCACCACCGAGGTGGGCAGAATGTACTTCAATCCCTTGCGCACATACTCCAGCCCACCGTAGAGATAGCAGACCGCGAGGCCGGTGCAGAGCATGGCCACCACGTCGAAGATGCCCATGGTGATGCCCAGGTATTTCTGCGGGATGCCAGTGACTAGGTACATGGTGAAGAAGGACGAACCCATGGAACCAAAAGTCACCGCCCAAGAGTGGCCGAGCAAGACAGCCGCTGTGGAGGTCACCGGGTTGAAACCGAGTTCGATCAGAATGGGCACCACAATGATCACGGGCACCCCAAAGCCGGCGATGCCCTGCAACACCGCCGAGAACAACCAGGCGAGCGTCAGGAACTGCACGAACGGATCATGAATGAGCAGCACGATGTTCTTGTTGATCACTTCTGTCGCCTTGAACTCGTCTACCAGATGGTAGAGGAAGACGGCGGCCCAGACGATCAGCAGCACGTATAGCGCCAGGGACATTCCCTTGCCCATCGCCACAGTCAATCCGAAGGAGTCCAACCCGAAGGCGGAAATGGCAATGACCAGGGCGAGCAGCATGGAGACAGCTCCTGCCTTGCTGGCCGAGAGCTTCAGTCCAATCAGGCAGAAAAGCAGCACCAGAATGGGCAGAAACGACAGCACGGTGTTCATCGGCTCAATCCTTTCAAGTTAGCAGTTGGCGTGCACAGGCCGACCCCAGGCGGCGAGAATCGCTTTGTCCAGGCCGCAACTGTTTTAGTAACTCGGTAAGCTGCTGCCGACTTAAGGACATTCTACACCCAGCACAGCTTTCCTTCCTCTCCCGAAACATTCGTCCTTGTGAATTACTGCCAACAACCGCCTAAGCGCCCGTTGGCGAGCCTGTTCAACTTGTGCTCCGTAGCGGCTCGGCATGCCGAGCC
>JAEZJZ010000060.1 GCA_023436245.1 Bacillota bacterium
CCCCCCGCTGCTGATCTTGCTTATTCGTTGGCTGGAATGTTGGCTTGACCGCGATAGATCAGCCCGCGCGCGGTGTCCAGCGTGACCAGTTGGTCATCTGCCAACAGGCTGGTCGCACCGGCGACGCCGACAATTACCGGTAGTCCCAGGCTGAGGGCCACGACGGCCGCGTGCGAGGTGAGGCCACCCTCTTCGGTCACCAGGCCAGCCGCCTGTTCCAGCACCGGAATGTAATCTTTGTCTGTGCCAATAGTGACCAGAATGCAGCCTGGACCTGCCTTCTGTCCTGCCTCTCTGGCGTTCTGACAACAGACCACGCGTCCAGTCACCGGCTTCTGACCAATGCCCATGCCTCTGGCTAGTACGTCTCCCACAATATGCACCTTCAATAAGTTAGTTGTTCCCGGCACACCGACCGGCACGCCCGCAGTCAAGACTGTCAGGTCACCATTCCTAATCAGACCGGAGTCAAGGGCGCGAGCGATAGAGGCATTGACCATTTCGTCAGTGTTCCGCGTGCGCTCACCCAGCATCGGCTGTACGCCCCAGGACAGGTTCAGGCGGCGGGCCACCTTCTCGCTGTAGGTGAATGCCAAGACGGGAGCCTCCGGCCGATAGCGCGAGACCATGCGCGCCGTGCTGCCTGATTGGGTGGAGGTGATGATTGCCGCCGCCCCTAGCTCCGATGCAGCCTGAACCGTGGCATGGCTGATGGCATCGGTGACACTGGGGCTCTTGGGCATCGCTCGCTGGCGCATAATCTCGCTGTGTTTCAAGGCCTGCTCGGTGCGCAAGGCGATGCGTGCCATGGTGCGCACAGATTCCAGGGGATAGCGGCCGCCCGCCGTTTCACCCGAAAGCATCACGGCATCCGTGCCATCCAAGATTGCGTTGGCCACATCGCTGGCCTCTGCCCGGGTGGGGCGCGGCGACCGGATCATTGAATCAAGCATTTGGGTGGCGGTGATCACCGGCTTGCCAACGCGGTTACAGGCGGCGATCATCTCTTTCTGAATCAGCGGCACCTCTTCGGTGGGAATCTCCACTCCCATGTCACCTCTGGCAACCATTACGCCATCGGCAACCTTCAGAATCTCCACCATGTTCTCTACGCCTTGCCGGTTCTCAATCTTGGCGATGATCGGAATATTCTCTCCCAGTTCCTCTAGCAGCTTGCGCATTTCCAGAATATCGGCCGCGCTGCGCACAAAGGACTGAGCGATGAAGTCGAAGCCAAGTTCCACTCCCAGCCGGATATCTGACCGATCCTGCTCTGACAAGGCGGGCAGATTGAGCGACCGCCCCGGAATGTTCACACCCTTGCGGTTACTGAGTACACCCCCAACCAGGACCCGACAGGTCACTGCCTCGGGGCTGATCGTCTCCACCTGCATCTCCAACAGCCCGTCATCCACCAGCACCCTGTCTCCGGCCCGCAGTTCCTCCGGCAACGCGCGATAACTGACGCTGACGCCTTGCTGATCACCGACATGCTCCGTCGTATGCAGGGTAAAGAGCTGCCCGGCTTGCAGTTCAACCTTGCCGTCGGCGATTACCCCCAGGCGAATCTCAGGCCCCTTGGTGTCCAGAATGATTGGCAACCACTTGCCAGCCTCGCTGGCTGCGGCGCGGACGCGCAGGAAGCGCTGCCTATGTTCTTCGTGCACTCCGTGAGAGAAATTAAGGCGCGCCACATCCACTCCGGCCCGAATCAGTTCCAACAGCATGCCCGAATCGTCGCTGGCCGGCCCAATCGTGGCCACAATTTTTGTATGCCGCATCAAAACCACCGTCCTCTACTGTCTAAATTGGCGCACCCACCACGAATATCCTGCTCACCCAGCTGCAATTACAGTCTATCCAGTGCAGTCCCCTGCTCCGTATTGACGGGAGATCAGTGCCCCGATGCCGGGCCTGACCGAAGAGACCGCACCCCAAGCGGCTAAGATGCAAAAGGAACTGACCAACCGGTTGAGTGCCGCCCGCAGGCACGATACACTAGTACTGTGTCAATTTGCGAACTGCGACCAGGCGTCGAGTCCAGGGCACTTATTCAGCGTCTGACCTACGACAGATCAATGTAGTTCCAGGCTTGACACCCTACTAGTCACGGGAGGTGTAGATCATGCTCGTTTGCTCCAACTGCCAGACCGTCCACCCTAAAGACAGAGCCATCTGGCGCTGTGCCTGCGGGGGCTATCTCGACTTCACCCCGGACACCATGTTCCGCCCCGATGACTTGAAACAACGCCCTGCCAGTCTGTGGCGCTATCGCGAGCCGCTGGGCATTGCCTGCAGCGAACACATCGTCACCCTGGGCGAAGGATTCACCCCACTGGTTCGAGACAGACTGGGAGAGCAGCCGGTTCTGCTTAAACTGGACTATCTCTGTCCCACCGGTTCCTTCAAGGACCGCGGCAGCACCGTGATGCTGAGCAAGCTCAAGGAATGGGGAGTCGGTGAGTTGCTCGAGGATTCCTCCGGCAACGCCGGAGCATCAGTGGCAGCTTATGCCAGTCGCGCCGGCATCAAGGCTCATGTCTACATACCGGGCTACACTTCCGCCGGAAAAGCGGCGCAGATTGGCATGTACGGCGCAGATCTGGTGAAGGTGCCCGGCACGCGTGAGGATACCGCCCAAGCCGCCTGGAACGCCGCCCAGGAGATGTTCTACGCCAGTCACAACTGGAGCCCCTATTTCATCAATGGGCTGAAGACACTGGCTTACGAGCTTGCGGAGCAGCTGAACTGGCAGGCGCCGGACTGGGTGGTAACCCCAGTAGGCGGCGGCAGTTCCATCCTCGGCCTCTACCTCGGCTTTCGCGATCTGCTGCAAGCAGGCATCATCAAGCAGATGCCCCGTCTGGCTGCAGTCCAGGCCAAAAACTGTGCTCCAGTCTATCACGCCTGGAAACAAGACCTGACCGATGTACCGGCTGTCAGCAAGCAGGAGACGGCCGCAGAAGGGATCTCCATCGCCAAACCGGTGAAAGGGCGCGACATTCTGCAGGCGATCCGGGCCACGAACGGTGTGGTTCTGACGGTGGAGGACGAAGCCATCTGGGCCATGCTCACTGAGCTCGGCAAACGCGGCATCTATGTGGAACCAACATCGGCTGCGGCGCCGGCTGCGGTGCTAGCCCTGCTACAGCAAGGCCTGTCCACCACTGACCAAACGGTGGTGGTACAACTAACCGGCAGCGGACTCAAAGCCACCGACAAAATCGTCGATCACTACTTCTCAGGGAGGTAATGGCATGCAGAAAGCGATCCAAAGCCCGTCAGTCGCACCTCCGCGCGGATTCTATTCACAAGCCGTGCAGGCCGGACAGATGTTGTTCATCGCTGGCCAGCTTCCGCTCGACATGTCCGGCCAAATCGTTGGCGAGACAGCTGGCGAGCAGGCGCGTCAGGCGCTCGATAACATCCACAGCGTGCTGCTGGCGGCAAACGCAGATTGGCGTCACCTGGTACAGGTGACCGTCTATGTCAGCGACATCGAACACTGGCCGGCCGTCAACGCCGTCTACCAGGAGGTGCTCGCCGGCGTGCCAGTTCCGCCTGCCCGCGCCGTGGTGCCGGTGAAGTCGATGCATTACGGAGCTCTGGTGGAAATCCAGGCGACGGCTTATCTGCCGGAAAACTGAGGTCAAGAGCGCCACTGGCGCTTCTGCCGCGGCGTGTACTGACGCACAAACTGCAGAGCCTGCTGCCGGTCATTCACTTGGCCGGCAGCTTGTGCTTCCAGCAGAGCGGCCTTCGTCTCACCCACCCATGGTCCCCGCGGTTTGCCCAAAGTCTGTGCGATCTCATCTCCAGTCAGCCAAGGCCTTGGCGCAACCACCTGTTCATGGCGACAAAAGTACGCCTGCAGCATTTGCTCGACCACCTGCTGATGACTCCGAAACTCGTCACTGACCCCGACCTGCTCGCCCTTGGCCAGATGATCCGCCAGTGTAAACAGCACAATGGCTACCCCTAGCCTGCCAGTTCTCCGGTAGAGCCGGTGAATGAGGCGCTCATCCAATCGCCCGGTACGCCAAAGCTGCATCGGATACATGTGATAAGTGACAAAGGTGTGGATCAATTTCGTCTGTGTCTGGCTGAGTTTCAGGCGCTTGGCCACCGACTCTGCCATGCTGGCACCGACATGTTCATGTTCGTAGAACGTGACTTTACCGTCACGCACCATCCGCGTCTGTGGTTTGCCGATGTCATGCAGCCAAGCCGCCAGCATCAGCGCCGCCTGCTCGGCCGGTTGCAAGTCCTGCCAGTAGGCTGCGACGAAGGAGCGCACTGAGTCGGGCAGGTATCTACCCTGATGAATCACATCCACATAGGCGGCAAAGGCCCGTTCACTATGCACGTCCACCGTGAACTGGTGATGCTGGTTCTGTCCGACGCGCTTCATCGCCATCACCTCTGGGAAAAGCGCCATTACAACTCCCCAGCGCTCCAGTTCCAGCAACACCTGGGCCGCCTGCTGGTGCCGCAGCAACTCGGCGAGCTCCGCCCAAACCCGCTCTGCCGGAGCCTTGGTCAGATCCGGACACGCGGCAGCTATCGCTGAGACAGTGGCCGTGTCAGGCCGGAGATCAAGCTGCGCCTGAAACCGCCCCGCTCTCAGAATGCGGACGGGATCAGCCGCCATCCCGTCTGGTTGCACTAGGCGCAGTCGCCGAGCCAGCAAGTCAGCCTGTCCTTGATAGGGGTCAATTGGGTCGGCCCCATCTGCAACCAACCAATCGGCAAGCCGGCTGGCCATGGCGTTCACAGTGAAGTCGCGCCTGGCCAAATCGGAGGCGAGATCATCTCCCTCCATGGCGGCCAAGTCCAATGTCTCTCCTGCGAGTTCAAGCCTGACTATGTGGCGCTGTTCGTCCAGCCAGAATGCGGCCACACCCTGCTGCCGCCAATGATGCGGGTCAAGCAGAGGTGAAGCGATATCAGCGATCACCAAGTCCAGGTCTTTGGCTTCTCTGCCCAGTAGGCGATCTCGTACCGCGCCACCCACTACCCAGACCCGTTCAGGCCGGACCTCTACAATCTGCCGTAACAGGTGATCTAGTTTCATGCGCGATCATTCCTCCATCAAAAACCAGTGTTCCGCCGCCGACAACCGAATATCCCATCCCGCGGCAGGAATGGAGTGCGCAGCAAACGAAGTGTATTATACTCCAAACAAAGCAAGCGGAGGTCAGAACATGCAGATTACCGTAGCCTGTGCAGCCGATCGAGCTGAAGTCAGACACCTGGTCAGCCTGGTCTGGGCAGACGATTATGTGGCGGAATGCTGGGATGACTGGGTAAGCCATCCCGAGAACGGCATCCCCTTGGTAGCCCGACTAGACGGGCAGGTGGTGGGGGTAGCGTATGTACACCTGCTGAGCGAACGGGTGGCCTGGTTGCAAGCGTTGCGCGTGCACCCGGAGATCAGACGCAATGGCGTCGGCAGTGCCCTTGCCCAAGCTGCGCTGACCCACGCCAAGGCACGCGGCCGACAGGTGGCGCGTCTGCTGATTGACGCAGAGAATCACGCTTCCGCCAGCATGACGGGACAGGCTGGCTTTCGGCAGGTACTTCGTCTCTGCAAGCTGCAGAAGGCAGACCTGACGACCGCCAAGGGGCCAGCAGTGGAACAGCCGGGCCTGGAGCTCCTTCCTGCCCTACTGCAGGTAGCAAAGGACCACGGAGCGGAGTACTGGCACAGCGACTGGGAGACCCATGACCTGACGCTGGCTGCCCTGAAGCAAGCCGCAGAGAACGGCTGTCTGCGGGTGCTTAGGGAACGGCCGACAACTGCCGTGGCTGATGTCAATGCCTTTGACGAGGATTACGATGTCAACCTACCAGTAGGAGAGCCGGATGACCTGCTCTCTCTGCTGCGCGGGTTGGAAGCGGAAGCGTTAGGCCTGGGAAAGACGCAGATCGATGTCTTCCTGCCGGAAGACTCTCCGTTCTTGACGCTATTGCTCGAGCGAGGCGGCTATCGGCTGCTGGAGGGCGACGGCCATACCATCTGGGAGTACCAACTATAAGGCTAGACGAGAGCAGACGGGCGCACCTCACCGAGGTGCGCCCGTATCTGTCGCTCCTGCTAACTACTCCAGCGTCAGCTCAACCTTGGCTTTGCCGGCGCGATGCGCATGCGCTGTGATTGTGAGCGAACTGCCGGCAGCTGCCTGCACCAGCCACTCCACCTTCTGCTCACTCCACCCGGCCAAATGCCCGAGCTCCAGCTTTGCCTTGCCCACCGGCAAGGTGATCTGCTCTCCCGCAATGGTCACTTCCACTGGCGACGCCACTTTCGCCCGCACAGCCATGTCCGAGGCAGAGGTGGGCAGATAACCCTTGTTGATCACAGCCAAAGTAACACGGTAAAGGCCCTGCTCTACCTTGGTCACCTGCACTTTGCGGATACCAAGCTCCGGTAGGCTCATGGCATGCACCAAAGTGAATTGCATGTTCTTCTGACAGACTTCCTCCAGGAACTTCTCCGGCGGGTTCTGGCGCACATATTTCGTCTTCCAGCCGCCGATCTCCACTTCGCCAAGCTCCGGATGTGCGTAAGCGGTCCAGGGCAGGAAGCCTTCGCCGTCTAGCTCCCGGTCGTTCCACTGCAAGAGTTTCAGCTCATCCTGCTCCAACTCCCGCTGCGTCTTCTTCTGACGGGAGGGGAAGTCGGTCTTCTCCACCCCGGCCATGGCCAGTGGATTCCAAAGCTCTGTTGACCAGCAGAGCACTCCCCGATGCTCATAAACCCAGTCCATGAACACGCCGCGCAGTGGGTTGTTCTTGTCGGCAGTGAAGCCCTCGAAGACGCTGGTGTCGGGATAGCCGGTGAACTCCTTGCCTCTGGCGGCAATCGCCTTGTAGTACTCCCGGTCACGACCTGGAAGCTTGTCATCGCCCTTGGTGCACATGGGCCGGAGATGCACGCCGCCAAAGGTGTGGAACGACATCGCCCCAGCGACATTCTTTTTGGCAATCAGGAAATCTCCGACCGCTTTGGTTTCCGGCTCGGAGAAAGGATATGGGCCCGAACCACGTTGTCGACTGTCAATGTCCCAGTGAGCCGGCGAGTTGCGGTTGATGTCCAGCCCCCAGCGCGGTCTCGCTACCTTCACTTCCACTCCATCAAAGTTCTTGATGCGGCCCTCGTTATAGACCCGATAGTAGACCCCGCCGTGATCATCCGGCCCACGCCGAACCATCAGACGTGGATCGTCAGCCGAAATCTTCCACTCACCGTGCTCGTCCTGCACCCGCATCTGGGCGATGTAGCCGTCACCGTTCACATCCTCTGCATGCAAACCGTCCTGATCCTCAAAGGGCCAGATGCGAGTGCTGCTCCGCAGAATGTACGGGGTATGCAGATACACTTCGGCTCCGTCACAACTGACCCGCGGCAGGATGTAAAACGCCTTGGTGTCCAAGAGATGGGTCACGCCATCACACTGACCATAGTTTTCCAACAGGTGGCTGATGGTATACAGCGCCACGGCCGAACCAGTTACCTCACCGGCATGGAAATTGGCATCGATGTAGTAGGCTGCCTTGTCGTCAGCGCTACCGGTCGCGTGGTTGGTGATCTCGATCAACCAGAGATCCCGTCCCTCATAGGTCTTGCCGATGGAATAGACCTCGGTCAGACCAGGGAAAGCGGCATGCCACTGATTGAGCAGGTCCACTATCTCCGCGTAGGTGTAGTACTTATCTGCTTTGTAGGCTACTTTCGCCACTAGTTACTCCTCCTCTGATCGCATGTATTGGCCGGACATTCAAGAAATCCGGTTTCCTGGGGGTTGCGGCGCCGCAGCGCGCGAGAGTGTCGGCTACTGGAAGCTGCATGGGAGACTTGATCTCAAGTTCTATAGGCGCTGAGCGCTCGCCGGGCTGTTCCGGCCCGGGGCGCCCTGACCACCACTACGACCTCGCTGCCGGCCGGTAGTTTGACGACCCACTCCACCTTGCGTTGGGCGGATTGGCCTTCGGCGTAGCCGGGCAGATGCCCCAGCTCATGCTTGGCGGGGACAGAGAGAATCTGACCACCCTCGGGAAGCGTCAGTTCCACTGTCACCGGCTTAGCCACTTTGTTTCGCTCGGCTTGCGCGCTACCGGAGGTGCGCAGGTAACCGCCGTTTTTCACCGCTGCCGTCAAGCGGAAAGTGTCTTCGCCGATCTTTGTCAGCTTGGCTTCCGAGATTACCAGTCGCGGCAGAGTGGCTGCCTGCACTAGCGAGAAACGCATGTTCTTCTCGCACTCCTCCGCCAGCAGGCTGAGCGGCGGGTTCTGCCGCACGGTCTTTGGCAACCAGCCACCGATCTCCACCTGGCCGAGCTCAGGGTGATCAAAGGAACGCCAGTCGACGAACCCACGACCCTGCAGCACCTCGTCGTTCCACTTCAGCAGCTTCAGTCCATCTTCTTCCTTTTGGGCTTCCGACAGTTGCAGAGTCTCCAGCATGCTACGTTTGGGTAGGCCCGCCTGCATTGCCAAGTCCCAGAGCTCTGTGGCATAGCAGAGGATACCTAGCTGGTCGTAGGCAAAGTCGATGAAGCTACCAGCGGATGGCTTGCTACGATCACGGGTGAAGCCCTCAAAGATGGAGATGCAGGGGTACTTGGTCAGCTCATGACCGCGTTCTCCCACCGCTTTGATGGCCTGCAAGTCAGGCTGCGGCATGGAGCTGTCGGTGCCGGTGCAGAAGGGGCGAAGAATCACGCCACCGGATGTATGATAGCTGAGAGCTCCCGCAATGTTCGGGTGCGCTAGCAGGAAGTCACCGACCGCCCGCGTCTCCGGCTCAGAGAACGGATAAGGACCGGATCCTGGCACCTCTGTGCGCCAGTGGGTGGGATAATTGCGGTTGAAGTCCAAGCCCCATTTGCTGGGTGTCGGTTTCAACTCATACCCGTCATAGCCAGCCACTCGGCCTTCTGGCAACAGGCGGTAGAAAGGGCCTTGGCGATCATTGGGGCCACGCTGAATCAGCAATCGGGCGTCCCGAGCAGAGGCTTTCCAATCACCGAGATCATCATCGCGGACACGCATGGTCAGAATATGCCCATCGCCGTCGACATCTTGCGGCTCCAGGCCATTCCAGGAGGTTGGCTCAGGGAATGTCCACTCGCGCACGCTGCTGCGCAAGAGATGGGGACTGGTCAGATAGAGTTCAGCCCCATCCGGGCTGACTCGGGGCAACACATAGAAGACGATTTCGTCCATCAGCCTGGTGACCTGCTGCGAGCGGCCGTAATTGGTGAGCAGATGATTGATGGTATAAAGACAAACCGCCGAACCGGTTACCTCGCCAGCATGATGATTGCCGTCAAGATAGTAACCCGGTTTCGAGTCCGCCTCTCCGGTCGCCTGGCTGGTTATTTCCAGCAACCAAAGCTCCCTGCCCTGATGACTCTGGCCCACCGAGTAGAGCCGGCAAAGCTCTGGATAGGCCGCAGCAAATCGCTGCAGTTCCGCCGTTAGCTCTGCATAGGTGAGGTAGTGCTGATCTACAGTCTGATCCTGGCTCATGTTCTTCACCTCCCAGAAGAATCTGAATATGTTCCTATGTTTTCTCTCCAGTGGCTGGTTTCCTGCCGGTGATGCGAGAATATTTCTGTGACAGAATGATTGCAGCGCCTGTGCGCCCCTTGGGCACGCGAAGAGGCAGGCCGCGCGCGACCTGCCTCCAAACTATTCGACTTACCACACTGCTAGCCTAGAACACATCCTGCCACTCCACCAGATTGGATAGGTTAATGTAGCCCAGAAGCCCAATCGGAGCGCCCAACAGCCAAAGCCAGAGCATGACATCTCCCGAGAAAAGCAAGCCAAGGCCAAGCAATCCATGGGCAATGGCGAGTAGCCAATAACCAAACAGGTCCTTGCGCCTCGCCATCAGCAGGAACCCGATAGTTGCACCCAAGTAGAGCAGCAGAAAGGCAACCCTTACTCCGGGCAGGATCAAGGCGAATATGAGCAAAGCCAACGTACCGATGCCCAATGCACGCACTTTCAGCCTGTCTGCCATAGTTACCACCTTTCCCAATTGGTCTGACTGCACCGCAATGGTGCCAGCGGGATACTCCTCCAATATATATCTATGGAGATCGGGCAGGAAATATTTGTGGATATTGGCTTGACCGTTGCGTTGGCAAACAAGAATACACCACGCCGCATCAAGTCTCAGCCCAACTGGTTTCGCTGTCAATATGCCCTGACTAGGCGCGCGCCACCCCGGTGGACCTGGCGGCGTCCGCTACGGCCGCCGCCGCACGCTCGACTACCCGGGCGTCAAACACATCCGGAATAACATATTCCGCGCTGAGGCCCTGCTCCTTGGCAACGGCGGCAATGGCGTGAGCAGCTGCCAGCTTCATCTGTTCGTTGATGCTCCTGGCCCGCACATCCAGGGCTCCACGGAAGACGCCCGGGAAAGCGAGCACGTTGTTGATCTGATTGGGGAAATCGCTGCGCCCGGTGCCGACAACCACTGCTCCGCCGGCCAACGCTTCCTCCGGCCAGATCTCCGGCACGGGATTAGCCATGGCAAAGACGATCGCCTTAGGGCTCATCAGAGCCACTAACTCCGTGGTCAGTACCCGGCCGGCCGAGACCCCGATGAACACATCTGCGCCAGCCAGCGCCTGCGCTAAGCCGCCCTGCACCTGACGAGGGTTGGTGATGGCCGCCATCTGTTCCTGCGCCGGGTTGTTGCCCTCTGCCCCCCGGTGAATGGTGCCATGACGGTCACAGAGGATGATATCCTGACAACCAGCAGTGAGCAGCAGATTGGCAATCGCCGTTCCAGCAGACCCGGCGCCGTTGATCACCACGCGACTCTCCGAAATAACCCGGCCCGTCACTTCCAGCGCGTTCAACAGGCCAGACAGCACCACAATCGCTGTACCGTGCTGATCGTCATGGAACACTGGGATGTCCACCAGTTCCTGCAGACGCCGCTCAATCTCAAAGCAGCGCGGGGCAGCAATGTCCTCTAGGTTCACCCCGCCAAAACTAGGGGCCAACAACTTCACGGCCTGCACGATTTCATCCGCGTTCTGACTATCCAGGCAGATCGGAACAGCATCCACATCGGCAAACGACTTGAACAGGACTGCTTTGCCCTCCATCACTGGCATGGCAGCCTCCGGGCCGATGTTCCCCAGTCCGAGCACGGCAGAGCCGTCGGTGACTATAGCCACAGTATTACCGCGATTGGTATAGGTATAAACCAGTTCACGATTCTGATGTATTTCCTTGCACGGTTCAGCCACCCCAGGGGTGTAGGCCAATGTCAGGTCCTGACGATTACGCAGAGGCACTTTGCTGGCGATAGTCAGCTTGCCTCTGTTTTGACGATGCAACTCCAGCGCTTGTTCTCGTAAATCCAAAATGGCGCCTCCTCAACGTGGGCATTCTTTGCTGTCTCCCCCGATAGTATGGGGTTACGCTTTCATGACAATTCGACAGAAAACGCCTCTATTCCTGCGCAATTTTGCAGTAATTTGGCGCAGCAACACGCCAGTGTTGCGATCTCAACAAAGGCTGCCGAGAAGCGGTTGGCACCGCGCAGCAACACGCCAGTGTTGCTAGAGGCCCGCTTCCACCTGCCGGCGGAAGCGGGCCTCTCACTGCCTAGTGCGTTCAGTCAGCAACCACTACGGCGGTTCCGCTGACAGAGACCATCAGCATGCTGCCGGAACTGCCAACCACCTCGTAATCGATGTCGATGCCGATCACGGCATTGGCGCCGAGGGACGAGGCCCTCGCCGTCATCTCCTGCAGGGCGACCTTGCGAGCCTCATCCAGCTTCTCTTCGTAGGCAGAAGCGCGCCCGCCAAACACGTCGCTCAAGCCTGCCATGAAATCGCGAAAGACGTTGGCGCCCATGATGGTTTCTCCGGCCACTATACCCAGATAGTTGACGATCTTCTTCCCCTCAATCGTCGGTGTCGTTGTCATGATCATCCAGAATACCCCCTTGTTATACTGCTCAGTCTGCGCTCAAGGCTCGGCGCGGGGATGCGCAAACCTACTCGTTGATCACAAACGTCTGTTCCCGCTTGGGACCGACGGAGACCACGCCGATGCGAGCCCCCACCAACTGTTCTATCCGCTGCAGATATCGCTGCGCGTTTTGCGGCAGGTCTGACAGTGAGCGCACACCGGTAGTGTCCGCCTGCCAACCCGGCAGAGTCTCGTAGACAGGCTGCGCAGCTTCAAGCAGGCGCGGATCTGGCATCTGCTCGCATACCTGACCATCTACGGAATAGCCGACGCAAAGTTTCACCTCGGCAAAGCCGTCCAGCACGTCCAAGTTGGTCAGTACCAGTCGGGTGAAACCATTGAGCATGTGCGCGTAACGTACGGCGACGGCGTCAAACCAACCACAACGACGCGGTCTTCCGGTCGTTGCCCCATACTCGTTGCCGACCACCCGAATACGCTCCCCGGTCTCGTCAAACAGCTCACTAGGCATTGCACCTTTGCCGACCGAGGTGGAATAGGCCTTGACTACGCCCAGCACGTCGGTTATGCGGTGAGGCGGGATGCCGGCGCCGACCGAAGCCCCTCCAGCGAGAGGGTTCGAGGAGGTGACATATGGATATGTGCCCCAGTCCAGGTCCTTCAAAGCGCCCAACTGGCCTTCCAAGAGGATCGCAGCGTCGCGCTGCAGCGCTTTGTGCAGTAATGGCAGGGTATCCTGAATGAAAGGCAGCAACGGCTGACACTTTGCCAGCACGGAAGAGGCTACGACCTCAGCGTCCAACGGCTCGTGTCCGTACAACGCCTGGAGCAGCACATTCTTCTCAGCCAACTGCAGGTTCACCTTCGCCCGGAAGACAACCGGATCAAACAGGTCACCCATCTGAATCCCTGCGCGTTTCACCTTATCCACATAGCAGGGACCAATTCCTCGGAGCGTGGTGCCGAGGGACTGCTCGCCACGCGCCTGTTCTTCCAGCTTATCGAAAAGCACATGATACGGCATCAGCAAGTGGGCACGCGAAGAGATGACCAGGTTGGATGCGCCCACGCCCCGCTCGCCTAACGCCGCCAATTCCTCTAGCAAGACCGTTGGGCTGACCACCGTTCCAGTGCCGATCACACAGGTTGTGGCTGGGTTGAAGATGCCGCAGGGCACAAGGTGCAACTTGAACTCACCGAATTCGTTGACCACTGTGTGCCCGGCATTATTGCCGCCCTGAAAACGCACGACCACGTCGGCTTGTGTGGCCAACCAGTCGACTATCTTTCCCTTTCCTTCGTCGCCCCACTGGGCGCCGACCACGGCAGTTACCGGCATGAGAAATCCCCCCTATCAGCTGTTTAGCGGCCAATACTCATTCTAAAGCTTGCCAAAACATAATTCAAATGCATAATGGTAATTGAATTGATGCATTTCCAGCATCTTTCCGCAGATCGCGTCGGAAGAGGAGGCAACGACTTTGGAGATCACCCAACTGCGCACCTTTCTGGCCGTGGCCAAGCGCGGCAATCTGACCAAGGCGGCTCTGGATCTGCACCTCAGCCAACCGGCAGTCACCAGGCAGTTGCAGCGTCTAGAGCAATGGTGCGGGCTGCCGTTATTCGAGCGCCAAGGGAAAACAAGCCACCTGAGCGAGGCCGGCCAGGCACTGCTGAGCCATGCAGACCAGATAATGCAGACCATGGAAAACTGTGAGCGGGCACTATCCGATCTGCGCTCAGGCGGACACGGGCGCTTAGTCCTGGGAGCAGGAGTCACCACAACCGCCTATACCCTGCCCAGCTTGATCCAGCAGTACAAACAGCGACTGCCGAACATTGAGCTATCGATTCAGACGGGAACCACTCAGGAGATTCTGCAACTGGTGCTCGATCGACAGGTCGACTTAGGATTTGTCACATCGCCTATCAAACATGCGGATTGTGTATCACGTCCGCTCTACAGCGACCGCATTGTGCTTGTCTCCGATGCGACGCTCCCCTTCGCCGGAATCAGCATCTCTCTCCGCGAACTGGCTGAACTTCCCCTCATCCTCTACACCCCGTCAGGTTTCCGCGATTTCGTGGAGAACGCTCTCAACCAGGCAAAGGTTCAGCCCAAGGTGGCGATGGAACTGGATAACATCGAGGGTATCAAGCGGATGGTGGCTGCAGACGTGGGCTATGCCTTCGTGCCGCGCAGCGCTGTGCTCGAGGAATTGCTGAACGGAAGGTTGGCTGAAGTCCCGGTGCGAGGTCTGCCCGCGCTGCTCCGGCAGACCAGCCTGATCCGACTGCGCCACGCCGTCTCCAGGCCGTCCGTGAACGCCTTCCTGGACGTCCTGGCCAGCCACTGGCCAGAAAAGTAGCGAAAAAACAGAACCGCCGCCAATGGCAGCGGATTTAGCCTACGTGACTACTGTATTCGCTGGACAGAACCAGCTCCCAACTGACTCCGTAGGGCTTCCACCGATTGAGGTGGTAATTGGCTCGGGCAAACTCCACCATGCTCATATTCTGACGATAGACCTTGACCAGTTCCGCCAACATCCTACCATCATCTGTATTGATGGTTACCTGATTCTCTCTACACTCTACTTCTGCTACCAAACGATTGTCTCTCGACACCAAGGTGATGAACACGGCAACGATCTCCCCTTTCGGCAACAAAACCATTGTACTGATAGGCAGGATGACGGAGCAAGTCGAACTTGTCGACTTGCACTGACAGCCTTCACCAAAATCCAACAGCCGACCGAGAGTTTGCGTGGCGGGCTGTCTAGCAGCGATTGTTGTCAATAACCCGGCAGAAAGGGCAAAAAAGACGGCATCAGCCCCTGAATGGCCGATGCCGTCACAATGTCCTTACTGTTTCTCAACCATTTCTTCCAATATATTGGATGGAATAAAGACGTTTCGTTCCAGAAATTTATCGTAATTACTCCATTGCCCGTTTTCGGGTCGATGTTCGCCGATCACCCGGCTGAACTGGGCAAGCCTTCCACTAGTCAGGTCTGCCAGGTGCAAAGCCATGGCATTGATGGTGCGCGGCTGCTGTGGGGAGCCCCATTCGGGAACTCCGTGGTGAGAGAGCACCAAGTGTTGAAGTTCCAGCAGCAGCTCTGCCGGGAAACCGTCCATCGAAGCGGCCACTTGCCCAATCAGCTCGCTGCCCAGCTGCAGATGGCCGATCATCTTACCTCGGTTAGTCATCTGAAAGCTGAGGCTGGTCAGGTCATACTCCTCGACCTTGCCGATATCATGCAGAATGCAGCCAGTCAGCAGCAAGTCACGGTTCAAATAGCTGCCCTGCTCCGAAATCATCGTCTCGGCATAGGCAAGGACCTCCAAGGTGTGCTCCAATAACCCACCCACATAGGCATGGTGCACCCCTCTGCCTCCCGGCGCCGCACAGAAGTTCTGCCGACGCGAAGCTGTGAACACGCCCATGAGCAGCGCTCGCAGATGAGGACTACTGATTGAGTCGATGACCGACTGCAAGCGACTCCAGAGCACAGCGCGATCAAAGGCCGATTGGGGAAGGTAGTCGGCCATGTCGATCTGCGTTGCAGGTGCAGGGATGATTTGGTCTATCACCAACTGCAGGCTGCCGCGGTATTCCTGCACCTTGCCCCCCACCAGCCAAATCTGATCTAAACCGATGCGCTCATGCAGTTCCTGTGCTGCATTCCAGTTGATCGCGCTGATGCGGCCACTGCGGTCGCCCACAGAAAGCATCAGCCCGTAGGCCGGTTGGCCAGCTTTGTTCGTGAACTGATTCAGCCGCTTTTCATAGATGGCCAAAGGTGTGAGCACAGACTGCCCCACCACAAACTCGTTGACGAAATCCTTCTTCAGCAAGACAAGCCCCCCTAGAAACATTTGAATGCAGCTGCACGCGAGGATTGCTCAGGAGAGTCGCCTGTTCCCCAGATGTAGCACCACAGCATGCTTTGGTGCCAGGATCGGCTCGGCATGCCGAGCC
>JAEZJZ010000092.1 GCA_023436245.1 Bacillota bacterium
GTCTCACCCACCACGCTGTCTCTTTGGCTTTCCGCTAGCGATCGATGATCTCGATGCTGGCGTTGGAGGTATGCGTCAACAGATCCAGCGCGCCGTCACCCCGTGTGGCACTGACTTCCTTGCTAGACAGTTTGCCGCCATTCACCGACCAGGGGCCGTCGCCAACATCGATCGATGAGTTGGACGTTCCTGCGTCCAGCTTCACTCCCAGCGCCTGCGGGAGTGTCACCCTGATCCCGCCGTTGCTGGTGCGCAGCTGCCACTGTCCACCCTCAGCCGGATTGCCGTCTATTTCAATTCGCCCGTTGCTGCTTTCTGCAGTCAACTGATTCATCCCGGAGGGGACGGCAACCTCAATCTTGGCGTTGGAGGTGTGGATGCGCACATCCCCCATTCCGGAATCTGAGAAGACGGAAATGGCTCCGTTGCTGCTGGTCAAATCAGCTTCTGCTGCGAGACCATTCAGGGTCACCGCCCCATTTGAGGTTTGCACAATCACATCAAGGCTCTTCGGCAGATAGATCTCGTAGCTGACTGACTGGTTGTTGTAGCTGGTCCCTGCGAAATTGGCCTTCACCAGCAGTTGACCGGAAGCGACTGAGAGGTCGGTGGTGAAGGAGTCCACCAGGTCTTGTGCCCGTGACGAAGAGCTGGCGCGGCTCTCGTAGTGGGCCTGAATCTCAATTCCACCGTCCTCCTTGCCATGCAGGGTGACGCTGCCGTTATGGGTCTCTACGCTGATCGCTTGCAGGTCGGCTGCTTCGTGGTTCAGTGTTTCATCTTTGGTGGCATGGTTGAAGCCGAAATTGCCAATGTTGATGTGAAAGGCGCCAGGCAACCAGCTGGTGAAACCCTCCTGAACGAGAAACAAGACTAGCCAGACGATGACGACGACGGAAAGGGCTTTCACGAATTTGGACAAAAGCGTTCACTCCTTAAAGTCTATCTCAAGATTAGCTCTCACACATTGATCTAACGCCTAAGCATTGCCTTTGTCTGCTTCGCACAAAGAAAAAGGGCCTGTTCTTGTCAGGCCCTTGAGGTTAGTAGCAGTTGAACATGCGCTGAATCTCTGCCGGATTCGTAGTTCTGGTCAGCGCCAGCATCAGCAATACCCTGGCCTTCTGTGGGTTAAGGGTATCTGCCCCGATGAAGCCCGTGATCGGACCCTGCGGCTTGATTGGTAGGATTCGCCCGGTGCCAACGCGGCTGGCCCTGACCACGAACACACCTTGTTGCTGTGCCTGGCGCAATGCTGCTTGGGTTGCAGGAGTTGTATGGCCGCCTCCTGCGCCGGCCAGAACAATTCCTTTGGCGCCTGCAGCCACTAAGGCGTCCACGACTACGTTGTCCGAGCCAATATAGGTGTAGACGATGTCCACTCGAGGCAACACTGGGAGCTGATCGATGGCGAACTCAGTCTGCCAGGTGTGTTTGCGGGTGGGGGCGTGGTAGATGCTGACATTGCCATTGTCGACACTACCCAAAGCTCCCAGGTCATGCGACCGGAAGGTGTGCAGTTGGTTGGCGTGGGTTTTGGTTACGTCGCGCGCGCTGTAGATCTCGTCATTCATGACCACCAGCACGCCCATTCCTGCAGCTTGAGGCGCGGCAGCCACTCGCACGGCGTTTGCTAGGTTCATCGGGCCATCAGGGCTGATCGCGGTAGCCGGTCGCATTGCGCCAACTACCACTACAGGTTTGCGGCTCTGTACCACCAGGTTGAGGAAGAAGGCAGTTTCCTCCAGAGTATCTGTGCCGTGCGTGATCACGATTCCGCTTACTTCGGGTTGGCTGCGCAGAATATCGTTGACTCGTCTGCCGAGCTTCAGCCAAGTATCCGCTGTCAAAGCTGAGCTGGCGACATTGCATACCTGTTCAGCGGTAACTTGGGCAATCTGCTCCAGGCCGGGAACCGCCGCCGTCAACTCGTCCACCGAGAGCTCACCGGCAGTGTATCCGGCAGTCTGGAGTGGACTCCCACCCCGACCGGCAATGGTTCCACCCGTGCCCAGAATCACGACATGCGGCAGATTGTGTGGATTGTCCATCTATGTTCACCCCTTGGCTTGTCTAGTCCGCCTCCTGATGTTCCAGAAGACAGCCATGCGTTTTCAGTATAGCACATGCGCGGCTAGAGAATTGGCACAGAAAAAGGAGCAAACTGATTCTCGCTCGTCGAGAATCAGTTTGCTCCTCAAGCGACACGTAGTGTTGCTTAGTTGTCTCCTGTCCAGCCACTGTCGCCAATGCTGGCAATAGCCTCCGCAGCCTCATTGGCGTGGTCAGCAATGCGCTCCAGAGTGGAGATCAGGTCGAGGTAGATTACTCCGGAAGCCGGGAAACAGGCTCCGCTGTTCAGTCGTTCGATGTGGTGCCGCCGCAGATTCTTTTCCAATATGTCGATGTCGCTTTCGCTGGCCAGGATGCTGTCCAGCAGGCCGACTTCTCCCGACTCCAAGATGCTGAGAGCATTCTCCACCAGGCTGCGCACCCTGCCATACATGTCGTCCAGTTCCTCCAACGCCCGATCCGAGAAGGGAAGTCGGTGCTCGACCCGGTAATCTGCCAGTTCGCCAATATTCTCAGATAGGTCTCCCACGCGTTCCATGTCGTTCGTGATGCTGAGCAGCGCGTTCAGGCGAACGGATTGCTCGTGAGTCAAGGATTTGCGCGAGAGCTTGACCAGATAGTTGACTATTTCGTGCTCCAGGTTGTTGATCGTCTCTTCCTTGTGTGCAGAAGGCCCCAGTCGATCAGTGTTGTTGCGGCGGAACGATGAGTAGACGTCGTCCAGCATGGCTAGGGCCAGCTTGCCCATGCGCACCAGCTCCCGTGTGGCCTGCCCGAGGGCTATGGACGGCGCGCCCAATAGGTGCTCGTCCAGGTACAGTGCTCCGATCTGTTCATTCGTGTCTTCCCCTGGCACGATTCTTTCAATCAGATGCGCGAACCCATTGATGAACGGTAAGAAGATCGCCGTGCTGGCAATGTTGAAGATCATGTGCGCATTGGCCACTTGCCTGGGCAACAGGTGGTTGGTTGTCGCGACCAGGGCGACGAATGGTCGGAAGATGATCAAGAACAGGCAAACGCCAATCATCTTGAAGAGGAGATGAGCCACTGCAGTCCTCTTGGCGTTGAGATGCGTGCCGATAGCGGCGAGCATGGCGGTAATCGTGGTGCCGATGTTGCTGCCCAGGATCAGAGCCACGGCAGCATTCAGGTCGACTAGCCCCTGTGAAGCTAGCGTGACCACCAACCCCGTGGTGGCGCTGCTGCTCTGCACGATCGCCGTGAAGATGGTGCCTACCAGCACGCCGAGCAGGGGTTGTTTGCTCAGGTTCAGGATCATGGTGGTGAAGGCTGGGTTTTCTCCCAAAGGCTTCATGGCAGCGCCCATAATCTCCATCCCCAGAAAAAGTATACCGAAGCCCAAGACTGTTTGGCCGATAGAGCGGGTGCTCTTGCTGCGGCCGGTGAGATTGACCATGAAGCCGATCCCGATAGCCGGCAAGGCCAGTTCAGTCAGCTTCAGCGAGACCATGAAGGCTGTGATGGTCGTGCCGATGGCCGCGCCCATGGTGACGGAGATGGCTTGCTTCAAGCTGAGCAGGCCGGCATTGACAAAGCCGACCAGCATCACGGTGGTCGCACTGCTGCTCTGGATGATCATGGTGACGAGGGTCCCAACCAAGACACCGATCAAGGGCGTGCTAGTCAGGATTTCCAGCAGTCGCCGCAGCCGATCGCCCGCAGTCTTCTGCAGGCCGTCAGCCATCAATTGCATTCCGTAGAGGAAAAGCCCCAGTCCACCGACCAACCCAAACACGGTTCTCATTGAACTCAACAAAAGGGATACCTCCCTAGCCTCTAGGTACAATTTGGAGACGGCAGCGTACTGACAAGCCATTCTCTTTGATCATTGTACCGTGATGCCGGGGAGGTGTCAGGGATTTAACATTAAGGTTTTGTTAAGGCACTTAACATAGGAACTCTGCAAACCCGAAAATCTGTCATAAGGCGTCAAGTCTGTCTTGGTGGTCAACAGGCCCTACACTATACGGTTTGAGAGTTGATGGCCTACTACATAACTATTCTCAGTTGCCGACCACTCCAGCCAGTGATTCGGTAGTGTTGTTTGCATGGTCAGCGATGCGTTCGAAGTTCGAGATCAGGTCGAGGTAGACCACTCCGGACGCCGGGAAGCATGTTCCCGAGTTGAGGCGGCTGATGTGGTGTCGGCGTAGGCTGCGCTCCAGCTGATCTATGTCGTCTTCACCCGCCACCACATCTGCAGCGTGTGACAGGTCTCCGGAATCGAGAATCTTCACTACCCGTTCCACCAAACGAGTGACGCGGCCATACATGTCGTCAAGCTCAGCTAGCGCCTCCTCAGAGAAGGGAAGCCGGTGTTCTTGGCGGTACTCAGCAAGTTCTCCGATGTTCTCGGCATGATCGCCGATTCGCTCAAAGTCATTGGTGATGCTCAGCAGATCATTCAGCCGGTCGGATTGTTCGTTGCTCAGCGATTGACGAGATACCTTCACTAGATAGGCGACGACTGCCTGTTCCAGATTGTTGATGGTTGTTTCTTTGGTAGCCGCTTGGCTGAGTCGCTCAGTGCTGCTGGTGCGGAACGAAGAGTAGACATCGTCCAGCATGCTGAGTGCCAGTTGTCCCATGCGCACAAGTTCCCGGGTGGCCTGCCCCAGGGCAATTGACGGGGTGCCGACCAGGTGCTCGTCAAGATAGAGAGCCCCGACGTTTTCGATGTCTTCTTTGCCGGGTACCAGTCTTTCCACCAGTCGCACGAATATTGAGATGAACGGCAACAGCAGGATGGTGTTCGTGACATTGAAGATGATGTGTGCGTTGGCTACCTGTCTGGCTAGGTCGTGATGAGTGGTGCTGACAAACGCTGAGAATGGGCGAAACAGCACCATAAACAAGGTCACTCCAAAGATGTTGAACAGCAAGTGGGCGATGGCGGCGCGCTTGGCGGTGAGGTGGGTGCCGATCGAAGCCAGCAACGCCGTCACTGTTGTGCCGATGTTGGCGCCAAGAATGATGGCAAGCGAAGCATTGAGGTCGATCAGACCCTGTGCGGCTAGCGTGACAACCAGACCGGTAGTCGCACTACTACTTTGGATGATTCCAGTGAAGCCTAAACCAGCCAGCATGCCCAGATATGGATGCTGGCTCAGATTGAGCAGCAGACTGGTGAATGCGGCATTCTCGCGCAGCGGCTTGAGAGCGTCTCCCATCACTTCCATACCCATGAACAGCAACCCGAATCCGAGAATCGTTTGACCGATGAAGCGGGTGCTCTTCTTCTTGCCGGCCAGATGCAGCAGAAACCCGATGCCGATTGCCGGTAGGGCAAGTTCCGTTAGCTTCAAGGACACAATGAATGCAGTGGCTGTGGTGCCGATGTTGGCACCCATGATCACCGACACGGCCTGCTTCAGTGTCAGGAGGCCAGCGTTGACAAAACCCACCACCATGACCGTGGTGGCGCTGCTGCTCTGCACAATCATGGTGACGAGCGTTCCCACCAGCACTCCGATCACCGGTGTGCTGGTCAGGATCTCCAAAAGTCGTCGCAGGCGATCGCCTGCTGTCTTCTGTAAGCCGTCCCCCATCAGTTGCATCCCATAAAGGAACAGTCCCAGTCCTCCGACCAATCCAAAGATGAGTGCCATCATCGATACCTCCCACGTTCTTGACAACGGATTTGCTTGTGTTTCGCCGTTTGACATAATTCTATCCGGGCGGCATTGTTATAGCCATTGGGTTAACGTTAAGCTAGTGTTAAGCGATCAATAAGGTAGCACGTAGTGCTACCAGGGAGGAACGATGATGAGAATAGTTGGGCGAGCAATCCAAGGATTTGCTGCGGGTCTGCTCTTGCTGGTGTTCGTGCTGCTGATCCACGTACAGGTAGTCTCCTACAGTGTTTCCTATTATCAGAGCGAGTTTGCCAAGCTTAGCCGTCCGGAGGCTCTGGGGACCAGCATCGACGAGTTGGCTCGCTTTAGTCGTCACACCACGCGCTACCTCTCAGGCCGCGAAGAGGACCCCAATGTCAGTCTGGTGCTTCAGGGTCAGGAGCGTCCGCTGCTCAACGAACGAGAGATTGCGCACATGGAGGATGTGCAGAAGCTCTTCGGTTTAGCCCGCGGGCTGACCATTGCGGGCACATCTTTCTTTGCCCTGAGTCTCCTGCTCTCGTGGAAGTGGGGCAAGCTGTGCAAGTTCCTGCGATCATTGGCCTGGACGTCTGCATTTGCCTTGATCATAGGTTTGGTCTTTGGCCTACTGATTAGCCGCGACTTCACGGCAGCTTTTGACCAGTTCCATTGGTTGGCTTTCACCAACGATCTCTGGCAGCTCGACCCGGCCAAAGACCAGTTGATCAACCTGCTGCCTGAGCAATTCTTTGCAGACGCAGTAATGCTCGCTGCCACACGCACTGCCGTCAGCCTCCTACTCATCTCTGCGACAGCGAGCTTCGCCAGTATTCGACCAAATCGTCCAAAATTGTCGTGAATTTTCATGAAATTTGGAAGGAATAGTGCTTCAATACATAGAATCTTCTGATTGGATAGAAGTGGTTGATAGGAGGTGATGCTTGGTGAAGAGTATGGCAGAGACTACTTGGTTGGAGAAGGTCAGAAAGGCAGCTGTGCGGCAGGAATGGGAGCAGGCGGACTTCCTTTTACGCCAAGCCTTGGAGTCAACGACTGAGGACAACCAGATTGTAGCAGACGGTCTGGAAGAGTTAGCCGCCGATTGCGACAAGTTGAGTTTGAGCGAGATGATGCGCTGGGCCTATCAATGGGTGGTGCAGATTAACCCGACGAACGCGACGCCCTACCTGAGGTTGGCCACCTATCACGAGCGCATCGGGCAGTATCAGACAGCTGTGGAATGGCTACGCCGAGGACTGGAAATGGCACCGGAGGGCAGCCAGACTGCCATGCAGTTGCGACGAGCCTATCGCCGGGTACAACGTAGCCGCTGAGATCAGCTTGACAGAATAGTCAATCCTCCCTTATGCTTACAGCAGTAACAATTATCATTTGGGGGGCCTGCCCGTGAACGGCTTTCAGCGGATGACTGAGCAGCGGCGCTTGATTCTAGAGGTGCTCCAGAGCACAGACTGTCATCCGACAGCCGATTGGGTGTACGAGCACGTGCGGGCAAAGTTGCCCACGATCAGCCTGGGCACTATTTATCGCAATTTGCGTGCGCTGGCTGCCATGGGTATGGCACTGGAGCTGAACTTTGGCAGCGGCCAGGACCGCTTCGATGGAAACCCTGAACCACACTACCACTTCCGTTGTCAGGATTGTGGACGTGTTTTCGACCTACTAATGCCCGAGAATAGCGATCTTGAGACGGAGGCAGCCAGAGTATTCTCGGGGCAAATCTGGGGACATCGCCTGGAGTTTTACGGGCGTTGTGCTGATTGTCAGCACGCAGTGTCTGACCACAACCAGTGAGGGGGGAGGGATAGATAATGGCAGTATTCAAGTGCAAGGTCTGCGGTCAGGAGAAAGAAGGCCGTTGCAAGCCGAAGAAGTGCCCTGAGTGCCAGAGCGAGGGTAGCTTTGAAAAGAAAGAGCAATAAGCGAAAATAGATCACACCTTCCATCGCCATAATAGCCAATGGGAGGTGTGTTTTCATGTCAGCGAAGCCATCAGCGAAAGGCGGAGGCAAGCACTCGCAAAGGAAACCGAAAAAGCCGCCAACGCCTCGTGACTTGATGAAGCTGGAGGTAGCCGATGAGCTTGGTCTATTGCAGAAGGTTAAGTCTATTGGCTGGGTGGGACTGACGGCGCAGGAAGCAGGTGCCATCGGCGGTGTGATGTCTCATCGCTTACGCCAAGGAAAATCGGGGGTAAGCAGGATTGGGTCAAGTGCTGGCGAATCATCAACCCGGAGGTGATAATCATGCCGATCGTACAGGTGGAGCTGCTGGAGGGCAGGACAGTTGACCAGAAGCGGGCTCTGGCAGACAAGGTTACCCGGGCAATCATGGAAGCAGTAGGTTGTCCAGCTGACGCTGTCTCGATCATTATCCGGGATATGCCCAGGGAGAACTATGCCAAGGGTGGAACACTGGCAGTCGACCGCAAATAGCTGGCGCCAGACCACAAGGCCCAGAGTTGGCTCTGGGCCTTTTCGTTGATGCGCCACTCTCATGGTTGCATGATGCGGCGAGAGCTTCTTGGAAGGCCCCATTTCATTTGCTGTGGCACCACCGCAGGCTTGACATTTAATGTGTATGAACAAGTATGTGAAAAACTAATCGAATGGAGTATACTAGTGTTACAGTTCAAGGCAGCTGAAACAGGACCAACATTGTTAGTTTGCACGCTTTGCATAACAATAGCAGGACCATTTCAGTGGTTTTGTTCAGTTCATTAGAATTCAGGAGGCGACCATGGAGCGAGACATCGTAAAGACTGGTCTTATCTTGGCTCTTGTCTGCGCTATTGCAGCCGGCTCTTTGGCTTTGACGCAGAATATCACCAGCGGCATCATAGCTGAGCGGCAGGAGAAGGAACTGCAGACCATGTTGACGGAGTTGTTGCCGAACGCTGATAGTTTCGATCTGGTGACCGAAGAGGATGCGCAGTATTTCCTCGGCAAGAGTTCTGGTCAGGTAGTTGGCGCTGTGGTCATTGGCGAAGCCAATGGATACGGCGGCTTACTGCAACTCTTGGTGGGGGTCAATCCGCAGGGTGCGATTCAGGCAGTGAAAGTGCGCAGTCAAAGTGAGACCATCGGCATCGGTTCCAGAGCAATGGAACCGGACTTCCTGGCTCAGTTCAAGAATCTGACGCCAGAAAAGAAGCCTGTTCCTGGTACGAACGTGGATATGTTACAGGGTGCAACCATCTCTTCCCGCGCCGTCACCGCAGCTGTCGGTAAAGCGCTGGATATCTTCGGCCAGTATGTGCTCGGCCTATCGGCTGAAGACGACAAGATCGATTTTTCCAAGGTCCCGGATGGCGTGTATGAGGGATCCGCTGAGGGCTTTGAGGGCAATATCAAGGTGAAGGTGACAATGTCTCAGGGCAAGATCACCAAGGTTGAAGTCACGGAGCAGCATGACACGCCGGAAGTGGCTGGAGCCGCAATCCAGGGCATTCCGGGGCGCATCGTGGAGCAGCAGGACTGGAAGGTTGATGTGGTCACGGGTGCAACTTACACCAGCCAGGGAATCATGAACGCGGTCAAGAACGCCATGCCGGATACCAGCCTGAACATCAGCCGCGTCGCTGATGGCGAATACGACGGGCAGGCCGAAGGGTTCTCCGGGACAACCAAGGTGAAGGTAAAGGTTGCCGGCGGCAAGATCACGGGCATAGAGGTCACTGCGCATGCTGATACCAAGGAGGTGGCAGAGCCAGCGTTCAGCAGCCTAATTGAGGCGGTCAAGACCCAGCAGTCGCTGAAGGTGGATGCTGTCAGTGGTGCGACGTACAGCAGTGAGGGATTCCTGGCTGCTATTGTCAACGCTTTGGAGAAGGCTCCACAGAAATAGATTCGTTCTGGTGAACAGGCGGGCCGTCAAGGCCCGCCTGTTGTGGCTTACGGTCTTTGAGCGCGGTCACCTGGCTGTTGCCAAGAGGAAAGGAGGCAAATTGCGTGGTCTTTCTCCGATCACTGGAGCTCAAGCGCAGTGACTGCAGCGATTTCCCGTTCTGCCTGCCGCTCTTTCGTCAGCTCTCTGGACTGAGCTTCAATTCCGCCGTGACTTTTCTGGTTGGTGAGAACGGTTCTGGGAAGTCGACTCTTCTGGAGAGTCTGGCTGTTGCGACTGAGCGAGTGGCAGTGGGCGCCGATGAGCTGGGCGATGATCAGAGTCTGGCTGCGGCCAGGCTCTTGGCCAACCACCTGAAGCTGGCCTGGAACAGACGCACCAGTCGTGGCTTTTTTCTGCGAGCAGAAGACTTCTTTGGCTATTCACGCCGGCTGAACCGCATGCAGCAGGACATTCGCGCGGAAGCAAGGGAACTGAGACAGGAATATGCCAAGCAGGGCAGAAGCGCCTATGCCACCAGCCTGGCGCTGGGCGCCCTTGGCGGTGCAGCCGGCCAGTTGCAGCGGCAGTATGAGGCCCTGGAGCAGCGCTCACACGGAGAGAGCTTCTTGGATTTCTTCAATCAGCGCGTCAGCCCTGAGGGATTGTACATTTTGGATGAACCTGAGACTCCGCTCTCCCCGCAGAATCAGTTGACGCTGCTGATGCTGCTTGATCAGGCTGTTCGGGAGGGCAGTCAGTTCGTGATTGCGACCCATTCTCCGATTCTGATGGCCCTTCCTGGGGCCGATATCTACAGTCTGGATCAACTGCCGCCACAAGTTGTGGACTATCGTTCGCTACCGCATGTCAGTTTGACCAGAGACTTCCTGAACAACCCGGAAGCCTATCTCCGTCATCTGTTGGAATAGCGCAGCGAGGCACCTGTTGTGCCAGCATTATCTATGGAATATTTTACACTTAAGACACACACAGGGATTTTTCAGCAAATGGCGAATTCATCTCCTTAGAAGGAGGTGCATTCAGATTCACCGTTTTCTGAGACGCGTGCTGTTGTTTGGTGTAGCTCTACTGCTGCTCGTCGGGACACTGCCGCCCGCAGTTCCGGTGGCAGAAGCAGCAAATGATCAGGGCCCGCTGTTGGCGGCATGGAAGGCAAGCGAGTTGGTTGGTGTTTCCTATCTCTACGGTGGAGAGAATCCAGAACAAGGCATGGACAATTCCGGCTTGGTCTACTACACTTACCAAGCTTTGGGGGTGGACATGCCGCGCACGTTGGCCGCACAGGCTGGTTTTGGCAGCGTCGTCAAGAGGAGCGCACTGACTGCCGGGGACTTGGTGTTCTTCAATAGTCCTAGTTCCAGTCGCGTCAGTCATGTTGGAATTTACCTTGGCGATGATGTCTTTGTTGCTTCATCCAGTACAACGAATGGAGTGACACGTCGCGACTTCAGCTCTAGTTACTATCAGGAGCACTTTGCCGGCGCCCGCCGCATATCATCTGCAAAGTTTCTTCCGCTCTATCAGGTGCTGAGGCAACAGGCGGTGGACAGCATCGGCATTCCGTATGCCAATGGGGGCTCTTCGTCAAGTGGTCTGGATAATGTCGGTCTGGTGAAGTTCCTCTACGGGCAGGTCTTCTTGACAGTACCCGATACCCTGGCTGAGTTGGCGGAGTCAGGTATCGCTATCTCCCGTGGCAATCTCCGCGCTGGCGACATGGTCTTCTTCCGTGGCGCGACCCTATCCAAAGCCTATCGGGTGGGCATGTACATAGGTGAAGACCAGTTTGTGATCACCGACGCCGGTTTTGGGCAGGTTGTGCAGCGTGACCTGGATGATTCGTTCTATGCTAGCAGGTATATCGGTGCTCGTCGTCCCTACGCCAACTTTGTGCAACCCGCCGGGTTCTCCACTCCCGATGCGCCAGCAGAACCCCCGGTTCCCGCTGAGCCACAGCCTGCACCGGAGCCCGAGCCGGAGCCTGAGCCGGCGCCCGAGCCCTCGGTCGCCGATCAGATAATTGCTGAGGCATTGCCGCACCTGGGGAAGCCCTACGTCTTGGGCGCGAATGGTCCTACTGCCTTCGACTGTTCCGGCTTCACCAAGTACGTCTATGCAAGATTCGGCTATAGACTGCCGCGCGCATCCTACAGTCAGGCGACTGTCGGTATAACTGTGGCATTCGATCAACTGCAGCCGGGCGATCTGATCTTCTTCAAGAACACCTGGCGTAACGATGGACGAGTTGACCATGTGGCCATCTACATGGGGGACGGAAAGATCGTGCATGCCATCACCTCTGGAGTGCAGGTGAGTAGTCTCCGGGGATACTGGGTTGACCACTACAGTGGCGCTCGCCGTGTTCTACCCTAACGAGTATTAGGTCGCGTAGATTTACAGGGGCTGTCGCAAAAGTTTGCTGGCAAGCGGGCGCCAAAGGTGCAAGCCGATTCTTGACAAGCAAGAATCGCTTCATTGGAGCTCGCAACACTTTGTGTTGCTGGCATGGCGCCCCTACGAGGCCC
>JAEZJZ010000026.1 GCA_023436245.1 Bacillota bacterium
CAGAAATGGCCTATGTGGTGCCCGCCAAGATCATGGCGATGACTGTGATCGACCTGCTACACGACGGTGCTAAGGCGGGCGAGCAGGTGAAGGCTGAGTTCAAGCCCCGCATGTCCAAGGATGAGTATCTGGCCATGTGGGAAAAGCTGTTGCGCTAGTTCCGAAATAGCATAGATGAGGAGGTAAACCAGTGAAGCAAAGAGAATGGAGAATCCATTTGCTCTGCTTGGTGATGGTGATCATCGCCGAGTTGATCGGCACCAAGCGCTATCAATTGGGCCCTGGCACCGTTCTGCTCTTGCCAATGCTCTACGCATTGGTGATCGGCATGTTCCTGCCGTTGTTTAAACTGGTTAATCGTACGGACATGGAGATGGCATCCCCATTCATCGGCCTGTCTGTGATGTTCCTTACCGCCAAGATGGGCACCACCATCGGACCCAACCTAGCAAAGGTGCTCTCAGCCGGTCCGGCCCTGCTGCTGCAGGAGCTCGGCAACCTAGGCACCATCTTCTTTGCCTTGCCGGTGGCCGTGCTCGTGTTCAAGATGGGGCGCGAGGCGATAGGTGCTGCCTTCTCCATCTCGCGCGAAGGCTCACTGGCCATCGTCGGCGACCTCTACGGGCTGGACAGCCCCGAAGGTCAAGGTGTGATGGGTGCATACATCACCGGAACTCTCTTTGGAGCTGTTTTTAACGGCCTGATGGTGGGACTGTTGATCAGTTTCGGTCTGTTCCACCCTTATGCGCTGGCCATGGCCTGTGGCACTGGCAGCGCCTCGATGATGGCGGCAGCATTGGGTCCGGTCGTGGCGGCGTATCCCGCCATGGAGGTCGAGCTCAGCGCCTATGCTGCCACTAGCCAATTGCTGACCAGCGTGGACGGCCTGTATATGAGTCTGTTCATGGGGATTCCCATGACGGAATGGCTCTATCGCAGGTTGGGTGGCAGGCCAGCTAAGCAGGGGGTGAAGAGATGAAGATTCAGGATGCACTTCGCGTTTGGATAATCACTGCGCTAATCACCGTCGTGGGCAACTATCTCGGCTATGACATCAACCCAATCAAGGCTATTCCCGGAATGCTTATACTGCTGGTCATTGTCATGCTGGGCTATCTGGCCTCGAAGTACTCGCCGATCAAGCTGCCGAGCATCGCCTACATTTCGGCGCTGGCGATCATTGCCTCCGTTCCTGGTGTGCCTGGCGCCGAAGCAGTGATCAAGCATGTCGGCAGCGTGCAGTTCCTGGCCCTTTGCACCCCCATCTTGGCCTACGCCGGTATCTCCATCGGCAAGGACATGGAGGGCTTCAAAAAGCAGGGCTTAAAAATCATCGTCACAGCCCTGCTTACATTCATTGGCACCTTCGTCGGGTCCGCGATCATCGCTCAAGTCGTGCTGGCCCTGACCGGCGTTATCTAGTAGGGCCTCAAGACTGAGACTGTGGCATACAGAACCTATGCACACCCGAACTCAGTTGTCCTGAGACTGGAAGCCGTACGGTGGATCTTCGGTTGACCAATGCTAGTCTCTTATGCTCCTCCCGCATTTTCGGCGAAAGGCAATTGCCTTTCGCCGCTTTTCTGCCTCCATGTAGGCCCGGCCGCACGAGACTGTTCAGTTTATACCTCGCAGCGGCTCGTGCTCGGCATGCTAGATCAATCAAGGTGTGCCCCGTAGAGGCTCGGCATGCCGAGCCGAGTCCGGCACCACAGCATGCTGTGGTGCTACGAACCCAAGGAAATCGGGCTTTTTGAACGCTCTCGCATGCTGCGGGAGCTACGGAGAGGACGAGAGCGACTTTCCACGCTATGCTGCATCAACCGCTCTGTTTAGGGCCCGGGAAGGGGCGCACGCTCTCCGTCCGCAGGAGCCTGGTAGCCGCTGCCGAGCGGAAACGGCAGGTCAATCACTGTCTCAGGAACCTCACCCAAATAGGTGACATCAGCAATCGGCACCTGACTGTTCACCGTGACGGTATTGGTGACGAACGGAATGACGATCTGCACTTCCGTGTAGACATCCAGGTAGATCTTGTGTCTGGTTTGGTTGATGCCAGCCTGTTCAAATGCGTCCGTGACCTCCACATTGACAGTGCCGACCGGTATGATGGTGAAGGGAATGCGAGGGCCCATGCTGGATAGGAATTCACTGTGCAACGCCTGCCCTAAAGGAATGCGCACGACCTCGCCGCGAATGGCCGCCAGGCTCTCCTGTACCCTGAGGGTAGTGGCAGCGACAATACGATTGACCTCCATGGTGTTCACCTGCGCCCATGAGGGCTTACCGTTGAAATCGGTGTGCACGGTGATCAGCAAGCCGTATTTGATCTCCTGAGCAATTTTCGTGTTAATCGCATCGTTGATTGCCCTCGTGGCAATCACCTTTGCCCTGGCAGATGCTATCGCCTCCAGTGAAGGTCGCAAATTTCGGTCCATCAAACTGAGGAGCTGCAATGCAATCAGCGCAATCACCAACAGAAAAATGACTGCCCTCTGCCTACCCGTCAACCAACTGCCTTGACGAACTGGTCTACGCCAGCGCCTTCTGATTGGCATTGCCTCACCCCCATCAGTCAAGCATATGCTATATTAGACGAGGACTATGAAGCGACCAGCCAGATTTCGCCTTAGTTAGAAAGCTTAGCTCTGTGGTATAATTATTCATCAAAGGAGGGGGTCTTGTGGTCAATCAAACAAGGCGCAATCCAACGACCAAACCCAAAAAGAAGAGAAAACTCATAGTTAAGATACCGAAGCTGATCAAGCGCTTGCTGCTGGCGGTGCTGCTACTGGGAATCCTAGGTGGCGGCGGGTTGTTCGTCTACTCGGTGGCTACCATTCCGCCGTATGATCCGAGTAAGCTCGACGTCGATTCCACCTCCAAGGTTTACGACATCAACGGAGAGCTGATCGCTTACCTGCACGCGGAGGAGAACCGTACGCCAGTCTCACTGGATCAAATACCGCTGCACATGCAGCAGGCTGTGCTGGCGATGGAGGACTCCAACTTCTATGAGCATCACGGCATCGACCTGAAGGGCTGGGGTCGCGCGATATTCAACATGCTCAAGGGTCAGAAGTTGCAGGGCGGCAGCACGATCACCAACCAGTTGGCAAAGCTGGCGTTTCTGACCATGGATCGCAAACCGACCCGCAAGATCCAAGAAGTGTTCGTCACGCTGCGACTGGAGCGAGACTACTCCAAGGATGAGATTTTGGAGTTCTATCTGAATCGTCTCTTTCTGGGTGGATCGGCTCATGGAGTTCAGGCAGCTGCACAGTACTACTTCGACAAAGACGTGCAGGAGTTGAACCTCGCGGAAGCCGCGATGATCGGCGGTATCGTCTCAGCACCTAATGCTTACAGCCCTTATGTCAACATGGAGAGGGCGAAGACCAGACAGCTGCTGGCGCTGAACAACATGGAACGATTCGGCTACATCGATGCTGCCGAGAAGCAGGCGGCCCTGGACTATGAGATCGTGCTCGGCGATCGCAAGGGCAGCGCTGCGGATTCCAAGCCGCAGTACTTCATCAACTACGTGCGGGATGAAGTGATCGACATCCTGGTTGAGGATCAGGGGTATTCGCGGGCAGAAGCCGCCGAGCTGGTCTACAAGGGCGGGCTCAAGATCAACACCACCTTGGATCTGCGCATGCAGCAAGCCGCCGAGCGGGCCATGGATGAAGGCCTAGAGGCCTGGCTCATTCCCCTCTTGGACAATAAGGACGAGCGCAACGCCAAGGATATACTGCAGCCGCAGAGCTCGATCATCCTGCTCGACTCCAAGACCGGCGGCATTCGGGCGATGATTGGGGGACGTGAGTCTCAGGGCGACCAATACAACCGCGCGGTGCAGTTGATCAAGCAACAGCCTGGGTCGGCCATCAAGCCACTGACCGTATACGGCCCGGCGCTGGAGCGGGGAGAGACGGCATCCTCGATTATTGTCGATGAGCCGATCTATGAGAATGGCGCAGACAAGGCGCCCTATCCGGTCAACTATGACGGCAAGTACCGTGGCGCGGTCACTCTGCGCTACGCCTGGCAGCAGTCGCTGAACGTCCCTGCCTGGAAGATCGCCAGGGAGAACACGGTTGACAAGATGTTCGAGTTTGCCAAGCGACTGGGCATTTCCACCCTGGTGGAACGGCCGATCAACGGCGCCAGCGATCAGAACCTGGCTGCGCTGGCCATCGGCGGTGTAACCAAGGGTGTGATACCGCTCGAGATGGCTCGTGCTTACAGCGCCATCGGCAACAAGGGCGTACTCAATGAAACGCATGCTGTGGTGGACATTCGCGACAAAGCTGACCGCCTGCTCTTCCAAGCCAGGCCACAGAGTGAGGTCGTGCTCAGCGAGGAAGTCGCCTACATGATGACAGACATCATGCGGGATGTGGTTGACTACGGCACTGCCTCCTACGTGCGCAGCTTGGGCGGCTACCAGGGACCGGCGGCCGGCAAGACTGGAACGACCAACTACAACCGTGAAGCTTGGTTCGTCGGGTTCACGCCGAATCTGACCGCCGCAGTCTATATCGGTCATGACGACAACAGCACCGGCAAGCTGGCCGGGGACAGTTCCAACCCGACGTCGCGTGGCAGACTGCCCGGAGGTTCCAGCAGCTACATCAGCTCAGGCATCTTCGGCAGAATGATGAAGTACATCAGCGCGGAGATTCCGGTCGGCGAGTTCTACCCCACCAAGCCGGAGAACATCGTCGGCCCGCTGGCAGTCGATCGCACCAACGGACTGTTGGCTGGACCTTACTGCCCACCGGGAAACATCATCTACGAGGAATACATCAAGGGCACGGAGCCGACCACCTACTCCCAGAATGGCGCACCAGTGGAACCGCCGGAGGAAGAACCCGGCACGGAGGATCCAGGCACAGACGATCCAGGTACGGAGGATCCAGGTGATGAAGAAGATCCAGGCGACAACGGGCCGCCAGATGATGGCGGCGGGCACTGATTTGATTACTCATGAGGCAACAATAGGGGCTGTCGCAAAAAGCCCATCGACGGGCTGGCGCCATGCATGGCGCCCCTACGAAGGCGTATGCATGCCCCGGCCCGCGTAGGGGTCGCATGCTTGCGACCCGCACCTGCAGCATCGCAGCTTATAGAACATTTGTGCACGTAAACGCAAGAGAGACGACCGTCGTCGTCTCTCTTGCGTTATTCATGGGGTACTACTGCGATAGCCC
>JAEZJZ010000041.1 GCA_023436245.1 Bacillota bacterium
GGCCGGCGGCGGGGGCCCCCCGCCCCCGATCCCGGCACCACAGCATGCTGTGGTGCTAGATCCCAGAGAAATCGGTCTTTCTGAACGCTCTCGCACGCTGTGGCGCCACAATCCCAATGAGATCGGACTCTTTGGCGCACTCGTGGGCCCGGGCGCGTGCGGGGTAGGCAGACGCTATTGCCTGTTGTATGATTATGCCATAGCGGATTTGGATCATGGGAGAGGGAACTGAAGGAGGAGTTTGGTCAATGAAAGTCGTCGGATTTGCGGGCAGTCCGCGCATCGGTGGGAACTCGGATACTCTGCTTGATCAGTGGTTGGCCGGGGCCAAAGACGCGGGGGCCGAGGTGGAGAAAGTCTACCTGGACAAGTTGCAGATCAATCCTTGTCGGGCCTGTGACGCCTGTCGTCGAGCCGGGGCTAGTGGCTGTATTGTGCGGGACGATATGCAGCAGCTTTATCCAAAGCTGTTGGCTGCAGATATCTGGGTGCTGGCCACGCCGGTCTACTTCTGGACCCCTTCATCGCAGCTGAAGCTGATGGTTGACCGCTGGTACGGCATGCTTCGCCACCACGATCTGTGCGGCAAGCAGGCCGCATTGCTAGTCTCCATGGGTGATGACGAACTGAAGACGGCACAGCCGACCATCGACATGTTCACGATGGCCTTTGACTACATGAAGATGCGCCTGCTCACACCGCAAGTGGTTACCGCCAGCAAGCGAGGCGAGGTGCGGGACAACTTGGAAGCAATGCAACTGGCTCATGCGGCTGGGCGGAGTGCTTGTCCCACAGGGTAGCGTTGAGTGAAGAACACCGGGGCAGCCCCAGTAGGGGTTGCCCCGGTGTTCGCGAGCGGCCTATTCCCGATACGCTGCCCGGTGGAATCGGCGGGCCGACAGGAAAGTGAACGCTGCCCAGGGAATGAGGGAGAGTAGGGCGAATACTTTGCCGATGGTTCCGGCGGTCGAGGGAATCGCCATCAGGATTGCCGCCAGCAGTCCCATGCAGGCGGTCGCCCGGCTGAAAATGCGGCTGCGAAACATCACGAGAGAGGTGATCAGCAGAATCAGGGCGTTCAGCAGATAGTAGACCGAAGAAGTCGTGCCGCGGTAGATGGCCAGCATCGTCTCCCCCGAGGCCAGATAGAGGGCCTTCTGAGCATCGACGGTTGCTCCGGCATATTGGGAACTGAGCGTGAGCATCTCCAGCGCCGGGTTGGAGGGATAGTAGGCCGCCACACCGATCAGGCCGAAGGCGAGTGCCAGCGTCATCCAGGCCGTGCTCGTCTGCCGCAAGAAGGCGTAGAGTGCCAAGTACATCGGTATCAGCAGCGTGTTGCTGAGGATGTAGAGTAGGTCCAAGCTGAGCAAGCCGAGCAGCCACCTGTCCTTGAACAGGGCAAAGAAGCCTTCGACTGTCTCTGGCGGCGGCCAGATCAGATAAATGGCCACCTGCAGCGGTATCACCAAGAGCATCAGTACGCAGGCTATCAGCCCGATCTTGCCGAATCCGCGAAGATCAGCTTTGTCCGCACCAAGAAAAACTCTGTTTTTCGGTTGGGGCACGCGCAATCATCCTTTCCCCTAATTCCTAGTTAGCGGAATAATCAACCAATAGCATTCTATCATAATAGTTTCCAACAGTTTGTCCATTTCTGATGGGAGGGGTAGCTTTGGACTCTCTCTGGATGATGCTGTCGGCATAGATGTGATTTACGTTTGCGCGGCGACACGTTGCATCTGCTCACCCAGGCCAGGGCAGTCGGTTTTGATCGCTTGCTGGCGGCTCATCTCAGCCGGGGCGGCTTGTATGTGGGTGTGAGCGCCGGCAGTATCCTGGTTGGTCCTGTTGTGCGCGGGCAGGAGGGGCTCGGCCTGGTGGGTTGTGTAATCCTACCGCATTACCGCCAGGGGATGGAAGCCAAGTTGGCTGATTTGCAGGCGTCCTTGCGGCAGACCGTGTTGCCGCTAGCCGATGGACGTGCTGTCCTGATTGTGGACGGGCGGTTGAGACTCGTTCCTTAAGACTTCAGGCTTACAGGAGGTGTTCATGATCAGTGTGCTTGATGCCAAGCTGCAGGCCATCGGCCTTAGCCCTGCTGAAGAGTTTCGCCGCCAACACCCGCACGCCAAGCGGAACGACGGCTGGAGTGCCCTCCAGTCATTCCGACCGGAGGTAATTGAGCGGGAGAGGCTCTTTGTCGAGCTTGCCGCTCTTGGTTACTTCCCGAGTGAACTGCATAGCAAGACTGTCCTGGATTTTGGGTGTGGTTTGGCTCCCAGTGCCATCGCCCTGTCGCCGCAGGTCGAGCTGGCCGTCGCCGTTGATGCCAGCTTCGCGCACTGTGTCTCTGCCGCTGAGTGCATTGAGCATCTCGGTCTGCCAAATGCTGCAATCTTTCATGGTTCCCTATCATCGTTTCAGGAGTTCCCACTGGTCTCCTTCAAATCCAATAGTTTCGATCTGATCGTCGCCTACCACGGATTCTGGAGACGCGACCTTCTGTGTTTGCTCCCGGATCTGGCCGAGCTGCTGCGTCGGGATGGGTACGTCTATCTCGTCTATCCGCACTTCTGGTTTGCCGACAGTGGTCTGGCAGCTGATGAAAAGGAGTTGCGCCAGTTGCTGGAGGCAAGGGTGGAAGACTGGGCTACGGTTAGCGTTGAGGCCGCTGTGCAACTGGCGAGGACTTGTGGGCTCAGCCTCGTTTTCCGCGGCCCCCTGCAGTCGCTGGCGATGCAGGAGTCGACCGGGGTCGCCTGCCTTAGCAGCGGCATTGTACCCGACAGGGAGGGGTACGCCAAGCTCTTTGGCGATTTCTCCCGCCGTTGGTCTCTTCGCCAGGAGATTATGGTCCTTCGAAACGTCGGCCACGGGGAACGCGGGAAGATTGGCGAGTGTCGCCCCAAACCCTGAGCCAGCTTGTCTTGGATTACAGAAGGCCTGCGAGCGTTGTGCTCGCAGGCCTTTTGTTGGTTCATTCCCCTGAAGATTGACATTGTCAATCGCCCATTAGTGGTGGCCAATAATGCGGTGCTGGCTGTAATCGGGGCTGAGCGCGGTTCGCCTCTGCTGATTTCCCCAGGGGGAGCGAGCCGAGTGGCAGCGGCTCTTTCTGGTTTGCCGGAGGAGCGGCTGTCTGCACTGGTTAACGAGGTGGCCATCCAAGTATCTCGCGGCCTGCCGCCCTCAGTGGTTAGGTATCTACAGCGCTACCTGTCCAGAGAGATGCTGCCCCGGCTCTCTGGCGTGCTGCGTGACGGCGGCATTGAACGCTTTGTGATTGAACAGGAATAGCAGGCTGCAGTTTTGGTCGGCATGAACAGAAAGGTCCACGCCGAGGAACAGGAAATTGCCCCCTCGTGGCGAACTAGCCCTGAACAATCCATCCCGAGGAGGTTAAGAAATGCCAAACTATGATCTAGTCCTGTTGGACGCCGATGACACCCTGTTTGACTACGACTTGGCTGAGGCCGGCGCGCTGGCCAAGCTGTTTGCAGCACACCGCTTCCCCTATGCCCCTGAAGTGCGGGCGGAGTATCGGCGCATCAAAACTGCGCTGTGGGCTGACTTCGAGCACGGGCGCATCAGCAAGTCCGGCCTGCAATCCGCCCGTTTCCAGCGTCTGCTGCAGGCTTGCGGCTTGACCGGCGACGGTGAGGCACTGAATGGTGAGTACTTGGATTACTTAGCTGAAGGCGCGCACCTGCTTCCGGGAGCGGAAGAGGTCTGCCGCTCGTTGTCCGAGCATTGCACTCTAGTGCTGGCCACTAACGGCATTGCCCGCTGCCAGCGGCGACGGGTGGCGCTGTCACCAATCGGTCAGTTCATCAGTCAGATCGCCGTTTCTGAAGAAGCCGGCTACCAGAAGCCGCAAGCAGGCTTCTTTGATTATGCCTTCGGGCTTTGTGGTCACACTGACAGGAGCAGGGCGATCATGGTGGGCGACTCGCTCTCGGCCGACATGGCCGGGGGAGCTGCCTTTGGCATCACCACCTGCTGGTACAATCCGCACGGCAAGGCCATGCCGGCGCCATATCGCTCCGATTATCAGATCTCGAGCCTAGCTGAACTGTTGCCCATCATCCTAAGTTAGCGCGGTAGATTGTCGATCGGCCGGCCATGGGCGGGACAAAGCCAACGATGAGCTAGTCGGCTGACCCGCAGCCAGGATTCCTCAAGCAGACGTGTGTCCCAGTTCCAGAAGGCGGGATAGGGTTCGGCCTTCCCCCTGACCACATGTACCAGATCCCCGGCAAACAGCACGTCCTCATAGGCCAAGCAGACGTGACCAGGTGTGTGTCCAGGTGCTGGCACCACGCTAACGTCAGCGACTTGGTTCGATGCCGGATAGGAGTGCAGATTGCTCGGTGGGATCGGGTGCAGAACCAGTTCGATCAGCCGCTTGATCCCTGGGCGGTGTCTCTCACCTTTGATGAACGGCAGGTCCAGTGCCGAGGCCCAAACCATTGCACCGCTTGCTTGTTGCAGGAAGGCGGCATTGCCCATGTGATCCAGATCATGATGGGTAAGTAGGATGTGCTTGATCTGCCTGAGATCCACTCCTAAAGACTCGAGATCCCGCAAGATACCGCGTCGCTGGTCCGGCCTACCGGTGTCAATCAGGACAATGTCGGAGTCGAGAATGATGTAGGCGTAGCTGCCTCGCGTGGAATCAAGTATATGGACATGCTCTGTGAGTTGCATTTCCTCTCCCCCTAATACTTTTCGCGTCAGTGACGAGCGAATGTGAGCTTCACCTGCGTGGTCCCTAACCGGCAGCGCCACCTGCTTCGTGCTTGTCGGGCCAGAGGTAACATCGATTCTTGCCCAGACCCTTCGCACGGTACATCGCCCGGTCCGCCAACATCAGCAAATCGTGCTTGTCATTGGCTCCAGCCAGGCTTGCCACCCCGATGGAGACGGTCATGGCAGGATATGCATGCTGGCTTGTCTCGCGGACAATCTCCGACCTCACTCGCTCGGCGATGGTGCAGGCTTCGGGAGCATCTACCCCTGGAATGATTACCACGAACTCCTCGCCGCCAAACCTGACCACGCTGTCCGTTTCCCGTACACCTTTCTTGATGGTCATCGCCACAACTCGCAGCACCTCATCGCCGACATCGTGCCCGTGTTGGTCATTTAGTTGTTTGAAATCATCCAGATCGATGAACAGCAGTGATGCCGGCTCCGCTTCCTCCTTGGAGAGCCAATCATGCAGATGCCAGTTGAAGACGCCTGTCTTGACATCGACCCGCAGTTCCGCCTGCATCTGCATGCGCTGATTGCGTTCGTAATGCATCCGTGTGTTGACCTGGAGCAGTTCAATGATGGCGAGCAGCAGTCCCCCGAATATGACCAGTCCAGTCAGGCCGAAGGCGTAATTGAACACCGCCAGCACTGTGCCGGCATAGGTGACTGCTAGGTAGTTCAACCAACTGGCGATGGCGATGGCCCTGAGGGCTGAGCCGAAGCTGCGCCGTTCGTTACGGGCGAGGATGATACCCGCGATTAGGTTATTTACCAAAGAGTAGGAAAGGCCGGTCGCCGCCAATGGCAGTAGACTCCCTGGGACAGACAGAGCGCCCACTACTCCCCCAGTAGGGCAAACACCAGGCCGGCAATCAACATGGACAGTCCGTAGTTAAGACTGCTGTGCGCAAGGCTTGCCCAATGACCACCGTTGATTATGGTATGGAAGACGGCCATGGTCAAGGCGCTGAACAACGCCCACCCTAAACCATGAATGGAGATTAGGGGCACGACAGCGATTATGGCCAGAGAGAAGTTGATGGTTGGCAGGTAGTTGACCGCCCGGATGTGGATCAGGGTGGCCAATGATCACAATAGCACTAGTGAAACCAGTCGCTCCCAATCGGAGATGAACCTGAAGGCAAGCACGCTCGAGACAATCACGAACAGGGCGCCGATCTGCTTCTTGCTCACTGTCATCCTCCTCTGCCACAAGGTTCTGTCTGTAGTTAGTTCTGAGCCGGTTGGTCATACTCCTTCTTCACCCGAAATATTGGGACCGGCGTAGCACCTGTAGCCTTGTGTTTTCTCGGGAGTGTCGTGATGTAATATAATAAGCGAAAGCGATGATGGGGAGGCAGACAGATGGATAGGATGTTGCAGCAGCTACGGGAGTTGGTCGCTTTGACCGGCCCGTCTGGGATGGAAGAGGATGTGGTCAAGTATCTCGAGGGTGAGTTGGCCGCGATTGGTATGACCAGCCGGGTCGATCCCTTGGGCAACGTGCTCGTTACCCGGCCGGGAACCGGCGGCCCGGCCGTGATGATTTCCGTGCACGCAGATGAAATCGGCTTCATCGTGAAGCAGATAGAGGCCGACGGTTACATTCGCTTTGAGAAGATTGGCGGGGGAGATAACCGAATCCTGCTGGCGCAGCGGGTCTGGGTGAGGGGCAGTCTCGGACAAGTGCTGGGAGTAATCGGCTGCAAGTCGGCGCATCTCTCCAACTTGGAGGAACGAGGCAAGGTTACGCCGCATCAGGAGATGTATATAGACGTTGGCGCCAGCTGTGCGCAGGAAGTGCGAGACGCCGGCATTGAAGTGGGCGATCCCATTAGCTTCAACAGCGAACTGGCTACTCTCGGCGCGGGCGGCGGCAACCGCCTGATTGGCAAGGGCTTTGACGATCGCTTGGGTTGCGTGATGTTACTGCGACTGCTGCGCGAGCTTCGCGGGCAGGAGATTCCGGCCACTATTCATGGCATCTTCAGCGTGCAGGAGGAGGTGGGGCTACGGGGAGCTAAGGTAGCAGGTCATGCCTGGGATCCGGACGTGGCCTTGGCTGTGGACGCCACCGCCTGCGGAGACACTCCCGATGGCAAGGGCGCCGGGCTTGTTCTAGGGAAGGGTCCTGGCATCAAGGTGATGGACTTCAGCATGATCGCACATCGCGCAGTCAAGAACTGCCTGGTGCAGGTGGCCAAGGAGCGCGGGATTCCTTATCAGTTAGAGATTCTGACCGGAATCGGAACGGAAGCCGGCGCTTTGCACCAGCAGAAGGGTGGCGTGGCCACCGGAGTGATCTCCATTCCCAATCGTTACACCCATTCGCCGATCGAAATGGTGGACGTGCGTGACTTGGAGCAGGCATACCAGCTGCTGAAGCAGTTTGTGCTCTCGTTGCAGCCGGGGGATCACTTTGCCTTTGGGCAGTAGGCACCGCTGAGGAGGGAAAGATATGGAGTTTCGCTTGCTGTCCCCAGATGATTTGCCTTTGGTGGTGGGCATGGAAGGCGACTTCCGGAGCGGCTTTGTCGTCGAGGATTCGGCGCGCAGGTTTCTCCGCAACCCGCAGAACCTGCTGTTTGCCGCAGTTACCAATAGCCGTGTTGTCGGCTTTGCTTACGGCTACCGGCACCCACGCTTGGACGGACAGGGAGACAAGGTCTATATTCACGAGGTCGGGGTGCTGCCAGAGTGGCAGCGACAGGGTGTGGGCAGGCGTCTGCTGAATCTAATCAAGTCCTACTGTCATCAGGCAGGCTGTCCATCGTTCTTCCTGTTCACGCAGCGGTCCAACCAAGCCGCATGCAGCTTGTATCAGTCGGCTGGCGGAGTGGACCAGCATGGCGACAACATGGTCTACTGGTTTGACGCTGGCGCTAACCCTCGCGCCAGCGTTTGCTTTTCTCTGGGCTACGACGACCGGTTGAGAGCGAAGTGCCAGACTGCTCGTCCTTGGTCTTCGCTGATTGTGAGCTGGCTGGCGATGTGCTGCATTTCTAGCCCCAGCCAGAAGTGGCAGGCACACGCCCCGATGTCCACATTCGGATGCTCCCATTTGATGTGCCGGTATCCGACCGGCATGGCTATATCCACTGTCTGGAAATCCGGGGAGACGGTGAAACGCCAGAACTGGGCATTGGCAGCAGAGGGTGCCTTGCGAGCCAGGTCCAGCGCTAGCCGTAGCGTTGCCGGCAGGCTGTCTTCGCTCATGTCATTCTCCAGTAACGCACCGATTGGCTTGCGCTTGAAGCTCATCAGCGAGCCAGTCATCCGATCCAGCAGACGCAGACCCTCTGTGCTGGGGACGCCGAGAGGCGATATGCAGATGGCTCTTCTCCCCGAAACCTCGCCGACCCCGTAGCCCCAAGCTGGCTTCGGTGCAGATGGATTCTCTAGATGTGGCATCACTCGCTCCAGTTCCGCCAGGGAGTAGTGCCCAAACCAGCAGGTGGATAGTCCGAGGCTGGTGGCATAAAGGATAACCAGCTCACCAACAAAACCGGCCTTGCTGATGGATATGACATCCGTGTCGGCAATCAGTGCGAAGTTGTCCGGAGGCGGACTCTTCAGGTTGTTGGCCAGTCTCTTGTCCGGCTCAGCCCGGAAGAATCTCACCTCCACCTCATGCTGAAACGGGTGTTCTGCGCTGCGCACGAACTGTTGCAGGTCGGCCAACAACGGTGCCTGAACCGGCTTCTGGTCGTACAGTCTCGTCGACTTGCGACTGTTGATAGCGGTCGCCCAATCTACGCTCTTCACATGGACTCCTCCTTTGGTGTTTCTACTCCGAAGCGCAACATGTTGAGGCTCCTGGTCAGCTTGTGCAGATAGTGCTGTTCATAGTTAGGGCTGGAGGCCGAAATATCGGCTACTTCGGCGATGAAACTGCGGCTGAAGTGATCGATAATCAGCGTGATCAGTTGAAACGCATCCTCGCGGTCCACTCCTGGACGCAAGCTGACCTGTTCGAACAGGCGCCACCAACCCCGGCCGGCCAGCTCATAAAGAGCTGGATACCTAGCTTTGATTTCAGTACTCACTTCCAGCGGCGGGGCCTCAATGGCTTGAGTGATCAGCCGGTACATGTCCGGGTTATCCCGGAAGAACTTCAGCTTCTTGCGCCCGAACTCGGTTATCGATTGAAAAAAGTCGGCCTGATCAGGCAGAGATTCCAGACTGAGCTGAGACTCGGCCTCTCTCAGGCAATCTCCCAGGATCGTGAGGTATAGTTCCTGCTTGCTGCCGAAATGATGGAAGATCAGGGCCTTTGACACGGTAGCGGCCTCCGCCAGCATCGCTGTCGAGGTAGCGTCATAGCCGCGCTGCGCGAACACACCACGGCAGGAGGCCAGAATCTGCTCCTGATTGTAGAGCTTTGTCGGCACTCTCTTCACCTCCTGTTACTGACCAATCGGTCAGCTTAATTATAGAGTATGCTGACCAGCTGGTCAATATAATGCTCTGTCTCGGCCCGCTGTCGTATCCGCATGGGCGAAGGAAATAGCCCAGTACTTGCAGAATGATGTCGCCAAGAGACATAGTCTGCGATTTTCGACCTTCAGGCGAACGGGGTTCCGCAGATAATCGAGGGGGCATGCCCATGGGCACTGAGATCTACTACTTTTCCGGAACCGGCAACTCGCTGTTCGTGGCCAGGGAACTGCAGAAGAGGATCCCCGACTGCCAGCTGGTCCCCTTGGTCAGTCTGCTCGGGCTGCCTAGGGTGCGCTCAACCGCTACCACAGTTGGCTTCGTCTTTCCCGTTCATGCTTTAACTATACCCGTGGCCGTGAAGTGGTTTGTGCGCGATGCGGACTTCTCCTCGGCAGAGTATCTGTTTGCTGTCGCCACGCGGGTGGGCACTGTCTTCCGGGGATTCGGCAAAATGGATCGACTGCTGCGGCGACAGGGCAGGCAGCTGAATGCTCACTTCGTCTTGAACATGTGCAACAACGAGGCCAGGCATGAGAGTTATCAGGTTCCTTCCGAGGAGGACCTCCGGCGGGTGGAACGAGAGGTGTTGAAGCGGCTGAACGTAATCCAGGCTTGCGTCAACGAGCGAATGAGTAATCGTGAGCAGGACAGAAGCCATACCATTGATTTCTCCCATAACCCGGTCCAGAACTTCTTTTCGGAGAAGCTGGTGCTGCTCGGCATGGAGGCCTCGGAACGCGTTGGCGGGGTCAACTACTTCTATGCCGACGAAAAGTGCGTTGGTTGCGGGCTTTGTGAACGTGTCTGCCTGTCTGGGAAGATCGTCATGCAGAACGGACAGCCAGTCTGGTCCAAACAGACCTTCTGCTATATGTGTTTCGCTTGCCTGAACTATTGCCCGCACCAGGCGGTGCAGATCAGCGATATTCCCGGCGTAAAGTCTTCTACGGTCACCAATGGTCGCTACCCTCACCCTTATGCCACCGTCGCTGAAATAGCGGCACAGAAGCAGGTAGTCCCGCCTGCCCGTCGAGGAGAGCAGACAGAATGACCAGCTATCGCACAAGTGATCTGGCCAAGCTGGTTGGCGTACATCCGAACACGGTCAGGCTGTATGAGAACTCTGGCCTGATTTCCCCGGCTGCCCGTACTACGGCAGGCTATCGCGTGTTTTGTGAACGGCATCTTTGCCAGTTGCGGGTAGTGCGTCAGGTCTTCGGTTGCGAATGGGTAGGCAGAGGGATCCGCCAAGCGTCCCTGCGCGTCATTCAGGCGATGGCGGAATGGGACCTGAATGCGGCTCGGGCACATTCTGAGCATTACCTCTCCCTGCTGCAACGGGAAGTTGGATTGGCCAAGCTGACGGCGGACATTCTGCAGCGTTGGGCCAGACATAAGCAGGAGGCTGGCACGGCAGCGGTCAGCCGCAAAGAGGCGGCGGCTGCCATCGGTGTCACTGCTGAAGCTCTTCGCAACTGGGAGCGCAACGGGTTGATTAGCGTGCCCAGGCGCGGCCCCAATCAGAAGCGATGCTACGGTCAGCCGGAGTTGGAGCGCCTGCGGATCATCTACATGTTGCGTCAGACGGGATATAGTCTGGAGGCGATTCTGCGCAGCCTGCAGCGCTATGACCGCGGCGAAGTTGGCGCGGTGGCGGCTGCGCTGACCCAGCCCGTGTCCGGTCAGGAACTCTCCTGGACGGGAGTGGGGGATAGGTGGTTGGCCGCACTGTCCGCGACGGCGGCTGGGGCTCGCGAGATCCTGTCGTTGATAGCGGAAGCGCAGCGGACGAATCTGTAACCCTCCACTTGTGCACCACCCTGCAGAACGTCTGATAGACTGCATCTACAGCCCGGCCTCGTCCGGGCGATGAATCAGTAGGAGGGATGATGATGCAGAACAACAGCCAGAGGCCAAAGGTGATCATCCTGGTGGCCGCCTCCGTCGACGGCAGGATCAGCTTGGGGCCGAACCGGACCATGTGGGATGACATGGAGGATACCCGCGGAGCGCTGCCCGGGGATGCCGAGGTCTGGGCGCAGACCAAGCGCGAGTTGTACCAGTTGCACCAGGTGCAGGCAAGCATGCTGGGCAGCAACTCATTGGTCGGGACGGACGATCAGTTGGCAGCTCTACCACCGTATACTGGTGAGACGGTTCCGCTGTACGCTGATTTCTTGCCCACAGAGGTGCTAGCAGACCCCAACCGCAAAGGCTGGTTGGTGGTTGTGGACGGTCGCGGCCGCTGCCGTAGCGGGTATCGGGGTGAAGACGGGTGGCAGATGCTGCACCTCGTCTCACACGCGGTCGGGCCAGAATACTTGGCTTTCCTGCAGCAGATGCGCATCCCTTACCTGATTGCCGGCGAGCAGCGCGTAGATTTGAGGCAGGTGTTGACCAAGATGCATGTCAAACTGGGCGTGACCGCCCTCGTCAATGAAGCCGGGGGGAACCTGGCCGGAGCGATGCTCAAGGCAGGTTTGGTGGACGAGGTGAATGTGATCGTCCGGCCTACCATCATCGGCGGGAAAGATACCCCTAGCCTATTTGACTCCCCCGAGCTGCTTGCAGACGAGTTGCCGACACGCCTGCGGCTGGTATCGGCTCAGGTCTTGGCCGAGAGCGATCACCTTTGGCTGCGGTACCAGATGGCGGACTAGACATGTCACAGACGCTAAAGGCCCCCCTAATTCCTGTCAAGGAATAGGGGGGCCGATTTGTTGTCGCAAACTAGACTTTGACCGTCTTCCAGCGGCCGGACCGGTAACGCAAGTAGATGAACGACGAGCGGGTGCATTGATCGATGGCCATGGCCAGCCAGGCACCGACTAGGCCCCAATGCATGACGGTGACGAAGAGGAGGGAAAGGGCTATGCGGACCCCAACCGTGCCGACAAAGGTGGAAATCAGTGGCCAGCGGGTGTCTCCTGCGCCACGCAGAGCACCAGCCAGAATGAACTGGGTGGACTGCAGCGGCTGCACCAGCGCGATGATCTTCAATGTCATTGCGGCGTTCTTAATTACTTCTGGGTCATCAGTGTAGAGAGAGGCGAGAAAGCCTCCCCCAAAGAAGAAGACTACTCCCATCGCTGATGCAACCATCATGCCGACGCGCCGCGTCTGCCAGCCGTAGATTTCCGCCCAATCCGGGCGTTTGCGCCCCAGGCTGCGGCCAACCAGGGATGTAGCTGCCATGCCGAACCCCATGCCTGGCGTGAACGAGAGACCGACGATGTTCATGCCGATTTGATGAGCTGCGAAGACCATTGTGCCCAACCCGGAAACTACCCGGGTGAACGTGACCATGGCGAAGCGCATGATTACCTGCTCCAACATAGCAGGGGTACCGATGTTCACAATGCGCTTGATCAAATCTGGACGGGGAGTGAACTTGTCTTTGATGGAAATGTGCAATACAGACTTTCCCCGTGTGATCGCGCGGAGGGCCAGAATCATGCCCACCAGTCGCCCGATGTCAGTAGCAAAGGCTGCCCCGAAGATACCCCAGCGCGGGAATCCGAGGTATCCGTTGATCAAGAGAACATTGCCGACCACGTTCACCACGTTGCTGATGATGTTATAGCGCATGGGCGTACGAGTGTCGCCAGCGCCGCGCAACATCGCGGTCACTGCCATGCCGATCGTCTGCGGAATGAACCCGATGGAGATTACCCGCAGATAGGTGACGGCGTAATCGAATGAGTCCGCTTCAGCACCCATGAATCTGACAATGGGCACAGCCGTGAAGTAGATGGCTGCCGTGGCCAGCACGCCAAGCACGCCGATGATCAGCAGCGACTGTCTAGCTGCCGCGTTCGCTTCTCCGGGTTCGCCTGCACCAATGAATCTGGCAACCACAGCCGTGGTGCCGACGTTAAGGGCCATGAACGCGGCCATGGCCAGAAAGATCGGCTGGTTTGTCAGGCCGATGGCCGCAATTGCAGCTGGCCCGACACCGCCGACCATCATCATGTCCACCATGTTGAACAATTGAATGAGCAGTTGCTCGACTACAGCTGGCCAAGCTAGATGAATTACGTCTTGACGAGCGTCCTTGATCGTCAGCTCTTCTCTCTGTTCTACGCCAATCGCTTGAGGCACTGCGGCCACCTAATCAACTCCCAACTAATTTCTCTATGCTAACTTTTTTGTACCCGCTAAATATAACATTTGCCCAGAAATCAGTCAAACTGAGAATTCCGCTAAAATGGCCAATTGAAAGAATCTGTTTTGGCTGGAGAACTAAACTCAGGAATCTGCTCAGGAGTCCAGTTGCAGGGGTGGCAGATCTAACCGCTAATCAGTGAAGAAGCGCAACTACGCCAAGCCCCATCCTTACGGCGAACCCGATCAGAATCAGGCCGCAAAGGACATTCATGCTGCGCATCGCCCTTGGGCTAAGTATCCGTCGGAAGCAGGACACGAGAGTTGCCAGGCCGAGGAACCAGATGAAGGACGCTGAGGCCACCCCGGTGATGAACAGGGTGGCAGCCGATGGCGAGAGCGAGGCCCGCCAGCCGCCCAGCAGGAGAGAGCCGTCGATCACTGCTTGCGGGTTGAGCCATGTTACGGCAAAGCAGCTGAGGATGATCCCGTGCAGGCGCTGGTCTTCCGTAGCTCCGCTCGAGAATCCCGGCTTGGATTTGAGCAGACCTATGCCAATGCCGAGGACAGCCAGGCTGCCGACGAGCATGACTATCATGCGAAGCACCGGAAACCGAAAGAGGATGGCGCCGACTCCAAAGAAGCAGGCCAGAGCCAAAGAAACGTCGAAGCAGATGGTGACTAGCGCCACTTGCAGAGCCCGCAATAGACTGGAATGCATGGCTGTGTTGATCACGTACATGTTCTGCATACCAATGGGGGCTACATAGGCTAGTCCGAGAATGAGTCCTTGCACCAGGTAACGCATCAGTCTCTCCTTGCTGCCAACTCTCTGGCTGATGATAACTAGTAGGGCGCCAAGTCTCAAATTACATGATGCAAGGCTTCTTCATGCCTGAAACCAAACGGACTCGGACTTGATGCCGTATGATAGGTTCTTAGTTCGTAGAGTACCAGTAGTATATACGCCAGCCACGTAGCTGCACCTGCTCACAGTAGCTTGGGATTGATCCTAATCCGACATGAGCTGGCACTTGCCAAATGGCTTCTTTCCAGAGATGATTGGGGTATCGGGCGTTGTGAATCTGTTTTGGAGGAGTGATCTGTGAGCAAATCGCGAGGATTCCGCTGGGGAGCGCCCCTGCTAGTGCTGTTGTCACTTCTGGTAGTCACTGCCGGATGTCAATCGACTTTTGATCAACGAGGCTGGGCTGACTTATCTGATGATGAAATGCAGTCTCTGCTCGGCCTCTATGATCACGAACTGCAGATGTCCTGGGTCAAGGAGTTGACCAGCATCACCTACGGCGGGCGGGAGGCTGGCACCAGATACGAAGATCTGGCCGGCGACTTCCTGATTGAGCAGTTGTCATCATTCGGCTTGGAGCCTTGGCGCGCAGGTGGACTGGATGATTACCGTCAGAGCTTCGATTTGCCTCGGGGTACAGAACCGTCAGAGAACATCATCGCAATCCTGCCAGGAAAGAGTGCGGAGCACTTCCTGCTGATCGGGGCCCACTACGACCACATGGGAATCATCGACGGGGTGTATCAGCCGGGAGCCGATGATAACGCAGTCGGAACGGCTGCAGTGCTGGAGTTGGCCCGCGTGTTCAGTGCCAGTGAGTTGACACCCGAGATGAGCATCGTCTTCGTGTTCTTTTCGGGCGAGGAGAAGGGATTGATCGGCAGCAGGGCGTTGGCAGAGCACCTCAAACAGCAGAAGCTGGACGATCAAGCTGTGCTGCTCAACTTGGATGTGATCGCCGGAGTGAGTGGCGAGACATACGTCATTTATGACAGTGGGCATCGCCAGAATGAAGTCTGGATTGACCGAGCGGAGCAGGAGATCGCTGCAGCCGGGCTTACCCCTAAGGTGACGCAGAAGCTCAGCGGCGGTGTCGACAGCATGCGCTTCAGCGAGGCGAAGATTCCCGCGATCACATTGCTTTGGGGCGAGTTGCCGGCGGATCACCCTTATCTCCATCAACCGAGTGATACCTACGATAACCTTAATCCAGAGATCGTGGCAGCAGCCACCACTGCCTCCTTGCGTGTGGCCTGGGCCTTTGCCATGCGTTAGGTAGATTGTTGCCGCGACATAGGAGGGAAAGTATGGACAGAGAATCGATAGTCTCCAGGGCGACAGCTTTTGTGGAGGATGCCCCTGCTAACCGAGTCACTGCCGAGTTGGCCATTTCGGAAGAGCTGGTCGGCATGCGCATGTTTCAGGCGCCGATCTTTGGCTTTGGCGCTGCTGCTGATCCCTATTTCCAGAAGTTGCAGGAACCGGCTGCCGTCGGTCCCCATTTTTGCTTGCCGTCAGAGTGGCTGCCGGGGGCCGAGACAGTGATCTCGTTCTTCCTGCCGTTCACCGAGGCGGTGATTGCCGGCAATAGCCGGGTAATGAACTGGCCGTCATCGGAGTGGCTGCACGCCCGGATTGAAGGGCAATCATTCTTGCTCAGTCTCTGTAGGTTCCTGCAGGCTGAGTTTCAGTCGGCTGGATATCAGGCAGTCGTTCCGGCGCTGGACCCGAGGTTCACCATGGTGACAGACGTCGCGGAAGACCGTTTCACCAGCAATTGGTCGGAGCGCCATGTTGCCTTCGTCTGCGGCTTGGGCACCTTCGGCCTCTCCAAGGGACTGATCACCAGGCGCGGAGTGGCTGGCCGGTTTGGCAGTCTGGTGGCCGACCTGCGCTTGCCGTCCGACGCAAGGCCGTATGAGGGTGTCTACGAGTATTGCACCTTCTGTGGAGCCTGTGTGCGGAACTGCCCGGCAGAGGCGATCTCTTTGCAGGTCGGCAAGCGGCACATTCCCTGTTCAGACTTCTTGGAGCGGACCAAGGCCGCATTTTCGCCTCGCTACGGGTGCGGTAAGTGCCAGGTGCAAGTGCCTTGCGCCACCGGCATCCCCAGCAGAGTCGACTTAAGGTAGGGAAGGGGTGAGTTGATTGGGCGATCAATATGAGTTGATCCCGGCCACCGAGCAACGGACTGTTGCCTGGTCCGGCGGGTTGACCATAGAGTTGGCCGTCTTTCCTCCTGGAGCGAGCTATGCCGGCCGGGATTTTCAGTGGCGCTTAAGCACAGCTGTTGTCTCTGCGCCCGAGTCCGCTTTCACGGCGTTACCGGGATTCCAGCGGCTGTTGATGGTTTTGTCCGGCCAGATGCAGCTGACTCATATCGGCCATCATCAAGCATTCCTGCAGCCCTTCGAACAGGATTCTTTCTCTGGGTCGTGGGAAACGCTCTGCCGGGGAACAGGTCGTGACTTCAACTTGATGTTGACAGCTGGCTGGCAGGGCAGTCTGCAGGCGAGGACATTGACCAGTGACGTGCCCTTTACCATTCGGTCGGAGCATCCGAACTCAGTTAGCGCTTACTATTGTCTGGCCGGCAGCGCCCACTTGCAGCTGCCGGGTGGCACTTTGCTGGATCTGGGCCCTGGAGACTTCCTGAGAGTCGATGCTGTGAACGTTCGCCTGCATGGACCTGCCACTGTGGTCTGCGCCCGCATCTGGCCGGAATCAACTTAGGCAAAGGACAAGAACCAAGCCATGGCTTCTCAATCGCACATTATCTCCGAATCATGCAGCGTGCATCAGCAAGGGGGCAGCAACGTGAAGACGATAGTGGTTTACAGGTCAAAGACCGGGTTCGCCAAGCAATACGCTGAATGGATTGCAGAGTCACTCTCTGCAGATCTGTTTGAGGCCGGCAAGGTCGATGGGCAGGTCCTGGCGTCCTATGACAACGTGATTTACGGCGGAGGGCTCTATGCCGTGGGCATCAATGGGGTGAAGCTAATCAAGGACAATCTGCACAGGTTGGCAGGGAAGAAGGTCGTGGTCTTTGCCACCGGAGCATCGCCCGGACGCCCGGAGGAGTTGGATAGCATGTTGAGCAGCAACTTCACGCCCGAGCAACTGCAGCAAGTTCGTTTCTTCTACCTGCGGGGCGGGTTTGATGCCAGCAAGCTGACGCTGGTCGACCGGCTGTTGATGTCCATGCTGAAGCTGAAGCTGAAGCGGAAGCAGCGGAGTGGGGCGCTCCTGCCGGACGAGCGGGGAATGTTGAACGCCTATGACCGCCCCGTCAGCTTTGCCCGCCAGAGCAACATTGCAGCTTTGGTCTCCTACGTAACGCAGAGTGAGTAAGAAACAGCCCGCCGGCTCTAACTAGCCAGCGGGCTGTTTTGTTGCGGTGCTCTAGGGGTGACCCTTACTTCCCAGCGTGCATGTGCTGTGCTAGATCAACCACGCGGTTGGAGTAACCCCACTCGTTGTCGTACCAGGCAACGACCTTGACCATGCGCTCGCCCACGACCATGGTTAGCGGAGCATCTACGATAGAGGAGTGGGCGTTCTGCACGTAGTCAACTGAAACCAACTGCTCGTTGGAGACGCTGAGGATGCCCTTCATCGGGCCAGCTGCCGCTTCGGTGAGCGCTTGGTTCACTTCTTCGGCAGTCACTGACTGGTTCAGCTCGGCCACCAGGTCAACCACCGAGACGACCGGGGTGGGGACACGGATGGCGAACCCGTTCAACTTGCCCTTCAACTGCGGCAGGACCAGTGCCACGGCCTTGGCCGCGCCAGTGGTGGTCGGAATCATGGAGATGGCGCCAGCTCTTGCCCGGCGCAGGTCCTTGTGCGCTTGATCCAGGATGTTCTGATCATTGGTGTAGGCATGGACAGTGGTCATCATCCCGCGGGTGATGCCGAACGCTTCGTCCAGGACCTTGGCTACCGGCGCCAGGCAGTTGGTGGTGCAGGAAGCGTTGGAGACGATGTTGTGCTTGGCCACATCATAGAGGTGCTCATTCACGCCCATGACGATGGTGATGTCCTCGTTCTTGGCCGGGGCAGCAATGATCACCTTCTTGGCGCCGCCCTGCAGATGGGCCGCTGCCTTGGTGGCATCGGTAAAGACTCCGGTGCCCTCAACCACGACGTCCACGCCGTGCTCACCCCAGGGAATCTCCGCTGGGTTCCTGATGCTGCTGACGGCGATACACTTGCCGTTGACCTGCAAGCAGTTCTCGCCGACTTCCACTTGACCGGAGAACTTGCCGTAGGATGAGTCGTATCTGAAGAGATGAGCCATCGCGTCGATGTTCATCAGATCGTTGATGGCGACTACCTCTACTCCCTCGCGTTCGGCGGCGATGCGCAGAACCTGCCTGCCGATTCGACCAAAACCATTGATTCCAATCTTCACTGTCATCAATAAACCTCCTTAGCCGTTTCTTGTCAAGGGAGGCCTCGCCATTTCAGGCGCGGCTTCTCGGTTACAGATTACAGTTTATTTAGGCTACAGTCAATTCGAATTAGTATATTCTCAATGCCCTGAACTGGCAACCTGCGTTGATGGATGCTTCCCGAATATTCTCTCAAGAAATGCGTTGTTCGATACGGTACACAGGAGAGCCCTCTGCTTCGCTCGGAGAGGCTCCCCTTTTTGGCGTGAGGGCTGACACGGTAACTGAGTAAGGCTGGGCCGTGTCAATTGCACCCCAGGAAGAGCGCGAGAGAGACGACGGCTGTCGT
>JAEZJZ010000100.1 GCA_023436245.1 Bacillota bacterium
AGGCCCGTCCCGCAGCGTGCTGCGGGAGCTACGTTAGGGCAAAAGTGACTTTCTAAACGCTCTCGCATGCTGAGGGTCTACTGTAGGGAGAATAGCCTCCACAGTAGCAACTGACGCCTACATAATCCAGTGGCTCAGCAACTGCACCACCGCGATGAAGACGAGCACCGAGCCAATTGTGAACAGCGCCATCCTCCGCTGGAGGCTAGCTACCTGCCCCCACCTCACCTGGTCGAGATAGTAGCGCCCATCACCAACTTGAGCAAAGATGCCTTGTCGTACCATCTGCTGAAAGAACCTACTATCCCGCTGCCCTACTTCCGCCAGGGACCTGGCAGTGGCAGGAGAGAGCGCGCCCGCTCCATAGAAGGCCCTGAGATATCTCCTTCGCCTGGCCATAATCACTGCTGCCGCACTCATCTCAACCACCCCTCATTAGCCGCTGTCAGCTAATACGCTTTGGCGTCGCGCGAGTTGCATGCCCTCCCCGCCTTGGGGCACTGCAGGAACTGCCTAGATTAGCTGGCGTCGATAACGCAGTTCCCAGACTGCAGCACCGCCTATGGTCAGTTCCTTGCGCGTGCCATCATGAGCAAAGCCGGCCTTCTGGTAAAACCGCCGAGCGCGCGCGTTCTCTTCCAGCACCCAGAGCTCAGCCACAAGATACCCTTGAGCGCGCAAGATGTCCAGGGCAAGCTGCATTGCTGGGTAAGCGTAGCCCTTGCCCCATTCATCCGGATGCAGGTAGAAAGCATGAATCTCACCAACCTCACCCCCCTCATCCCTAGACGCACCCGAAATGCAGAGACCGACAATTCTCCCGTCAGCAACGATCGCGTACTCTGCATTGCTGCCCTGCTCAAAGCGTTCCTGCCAGCGACTGAGCCGTTGCTCCACAGACAGCCCTGCCAGATAATCGTCAGGAACCATTCCCCGATAAGCCACCTGCCAGGAGAGCACATGCAGTGCACAGAGCTCCGGCAGCATCTCCAGCGTCACCGGACGCAACTCAACCATTCGCCATCCCTCCTTAGCCAGTTCTGTATCGCCATTTCCACGCAAACTGCCAAACCCCTGCAAGATGCCGCTAAGCGACCACATTTCCCGGGCAATAGCGGGGCTTTGGAACACAGCGAGTGGTTTTTCGTATAGGATAGAGTTGTGTAGTTTGGCAAGCGTGACCCGATCAGAGTGGCGAGATGCCCTGTGGGCCCCGGAAAGCGGACCGAAGGAACCGTCCCCGTGGGCTCCGGACGAGAGGAGATGATCTGATGCAACGTGAGAATGGCTTTGAGGTGGTACGCAGACACAGTTGGGTGTGGCTATTGCCGACGGCGCTTTCGCTAGTCGGACTGATGATCAGTCTGGCCGTAGGACTGATGCCAGCCGTGAAGCCCGGTATCCACCTCAAGTTGGTGGTGCCGAACGGCATGCCCAGTGTGGACTCGATTCTACAGTTGGAGACATCGGATATCGGCGTGGCATTGTCACCCTCGGTGCTGCTGCTTGGTCTGTTCAGCATGGCGCTCAGCGCTTTTCTTAGCGGTGGTTGGCTATCTGGAGTCTTCGCTGCGATCAAGGGGCAGGCTGACGTCCTCAGCCAAGAGGCGTTCATGGAACGCGGCCGTTACTTCTTTGGGCGCCTGCTTGGCGCCAGAGTACTCACCTTCATCGGCACGCTGGTGGCGGTGTTTGGCGTGGGTCTGCTGCTCGGACCGCTGGCGCTGTTGATGCTGCTCGTGGCGATGGTCTTCACCTTCTTCTGGGAGTTAGCCATCGTGCGTGAAGATCTATCCATCGGAGACGGCTTCAGCAGAGGATACCAGTTGATGCGGGCCAATCTGGGAGAAGTGATCTCCACCGCCCTACCGATCGCCCTGGCCTCTTCCCTGATCAGCGCGGTTGCTAACCTGGCGGCACAGAGCTTCATCGGTTACGTGGCGCTGATTCCGATCTGGTCTTTTATCGGCAGTGCCTTCGCCGTGACCATCTGCGGGCTGTATGATCGCCTGGTGGAGGATCCAAGGCCTCCCCATGTTCCGCAGATGTAGCCAGAGGTAGCGCCGAACCGGAGGAAACAGTATTTGCTATCAGACATTTGAGGTGATTAAGTGAACAAGAAAGTGAACATCCTGATCGGCCTCACGGCGGTGAGTCTGATCTTCAATCTCTATGCAGTGCGCGCGCTAGAGAAGCGCTCCGACCAGATCGCCGACCTGCAGAACCGGGTGGAGCAGGTCATCTCCGGCGTCAACTCCAGCGTCAACAGCCTGAGCGCGCAGGTGCAGAACCTGCGCCTGGGTAGCGAGTGGTTGCTGAACGATCGGTTCATCCCCATGCAAGCTGGCTCCTCTCGCGAGCAGGTCAAGCTGCACTATGAAGCCACGCTGCGCGAAGTCGGCAGCAGCTCTCGCCTCTATCTACAATACCGAGAGCAGGGCGCAACCGACTGGACCCGGGCGCCGGCAACGCGTGTGGGAGGCACCGTCTCCGCCAATCTGGCCGTGGCCACGGATAGGCAATGGGAGTACCAACTGGTGGAAGAAGGCTCTACCGTCAGGTCGGGGGCTGTCTCCCCCCTGCCCTACAATTACTACGACGCCTCCCTCCGCTTCCGGGGGATCAGCGGTGGCTCGTTCACCAACGGCGACCCGGCCGGAGATCACCTGAAGCAGATGACGATGGAGTTCTGGCAAGGGCCGACGTACTTCGAGTTCCAACGGGTGAAATCTGCCCAGGCGGAGCTCAGGCGCAATGGGGAGTTGGTGAAGACGTTAGCGCTGACCAATGTCGACCCGCGCCAGGGCGCGGCCAAGTCGGCTGACAGCATCCGGTATGAGGCGGCGATCCCCGGCCAAACCGTGCAGGAGACTGCGGTCGAGATCCAAAAAGAGGCCGTCTGGTATCTCTACCTGGATGATGTCCGGGTGACAGACATCCTGCTGCACGTGGAGTATGCGGACGGCGCGACCGAGGAGATCGCCATCTGGCCAGATCCGGAGAAGCAATTCAGGTAAGGCGCCTAGCTTACGCACCATCTCAAAACGGGTCCGCTAGCGGGCCCGTTTTCGCATCCTGAGGCTACGGACTCCCGCGAGCAAAACGGAACGTGGTATGATGGCTTCAGAACTATGTCAGTTTCCGGAGGTAGAGCGATGAGAATACTGGTGTGCATCAAGCAGGTGCCAGGGACAAACAACGTGCAGATCGATCCCGAGACCGGAGTGATGAGGCGGGAAGGAGCGGCCAGCAAGCTCAATCCGTTTGACTTGACTGCCCTGGAGACGGCGGTCAAATTGCGGGAGCAACTGGGCGGCGAAGTGACGGTGCTCTCCATGGGGCCGCGGCAAGCCGAGGCAATCATCCACGAGGCCTACATGATGGGAGCCGACGCCGGCTATCTGCTTTCCGACCGTTGCTTTGCCGGAGCTGACGTCCTGGCCACGGCCCACACTCTGGCCCAAGGGATCAGCGCGATCGGCCAGTTTGATCTGGTCATCTGCGGCAAGCAAACTACTGATGGCGATACTGCCCAGGTTGGCCCGGAGTTGGCGGAGCTTCTAGGTGTACCGCACGTCACTTGGGTGACGGCGATTGAGTCGATCAGCGAGTCCGAGATCGTGGTCAAGCAGGATCTGCAGGAGCAAACACAGATCGTGCGCCTGCGCTTCCCCTGCCTAATCAGCGTCGAGCGGACACTGGCACAACCGCGATTGCCGTCATATCGCAGATGGTTGGCCACGCGTCATCGCGAGGTAAAGGTGCTGACCTTGCAGGATCTGGCCGATCAAGATGCAACCCACTACGGATTGGCCGGGTCGGCGACGCAAGTTGAGCGCATCTTTCCCCCAACTGTGAACGACCAGCGCCGGCAATTCCAGGGCACTGCCGATCAGCTCGCACTGCGGATGCACCAACTGCTGTCTGAACTGCGCTTTGTGGGAGGTGAGCACTGATGAGCAGCTTACGGATCAACCGTGACCAGTGCATCAACTGTGGCGTCTGCAAGGACGCTTGCCCCTTCGGTGCGATCAGCGATCTGGACGGACACCCGGCGATCAGGGAGGAGTGTCGCCTCTGCCAGGCCTGTCTGGCAGTCTGCCCAGTGGCAGCGATCAGCATGAATCAGGCAGCGGTGCCAACACAGCAGGCGGACTGCATTTGGCGTGGCATCATGGTCTATGCGGAAGCCAGCGCTGGCGCCATCCACCCGGTGACCATCGAGCTGATCGGAGAGGCTGCGCGCCTGGCCAAGCGGACGGGAGAGCCGGTTTCGGCGCTGCTGATGGGACAGGGGCTAGATCAGCCGAGCGCAGATTTGCTGCACTACGGCATTGACCGGGTCTATTGTTATGACTATCCGGAACTAGACCACTTCCAGGTTGACATTCACGCCAACGTCTTTGCCGACTGCATCAAGCGGGCACGCCCATCCATCGTGCTGGTGGGCGCAACAGCCATCGGTCGCTCGCTCGCCCCGCGACTGGCGGCACGCTTCCGCACTGGGCTGACGGCTGATTGCACCGAGCTGCAGATCAAGGAAAACGGCGACCTGGTGCAAATACGCCCGGCATTCGGGGGTAACATCATGGCCCAAATCATCACGCCCCACTCGCGGCCACAGTTTGCCACAGTACGGTATAAGGTGATGAACCCTGCGACTGTCGTGCCCGACCCGCGCGGAGTAGTTGAACACTGCAGCATCGCACCGGAGCAGCTGAGCTCGGCGATTGAGGTCGTGCATCGTCAACAACTGGCCAGGAGTGCCTCGATCACCGACGCGGAAGTGCTGGTGGTCGCAGGCAGGGGAGTGAAGGACCGCCAGGGGCTGGCTATGCTCCAGGAGTTGGCAGAGCTGCTGGGTGGACAACTGGCATGCACCCGGGCGCTGGTAGAGGCCGGCTGGCTGCCTCACGCGCGGCAGATTGGCCTTTCCGGCCGAACAGTCAAGCCCAGGCTCTGCATCACCTGCGGCGTATCGGGCGCGGTACAGTTCACGGCCGGCATGAACAAGGCGGAGCATATCTTCGCCATCAACCAGGATGCGACTGCGCCCATCTTCGCAGTAGCCCACTATGGTCTGGTAGGAGACTTGTGTCAAATCGTTCCTCTGCTGATCTCCAGGCTAAAAGGAGGTTCCCCGGCGTGAACTACAGACGAGTGACGACCGCAGATATCCAGGCGATGCAACAGATCTGTTCATCTGATCGAGTTTGGCACGGGCAAGCGATCAATGACGACTTCACCCATGACGAGATGCCCGAGTACGGCAAGTTCGCCCCTGACCTGGTGGTAGAAGCGCTTAGCACGGATGAAGTCTCGTCGGTGCTGGCATACGCGCATGAACACCTGATCCCAGTCACTCCGCGCGGCTCGGGCACCGGTCTTTGTGGCGGAGCGGTGGCCATTCACGGCGGCATCATGCTCTCCTTGGCCAAAATGAACCGCGTGCTGGAGATTGACCAGGAAAACCTGACCGCAACCATCGAACCGGGCGTGTTGCTGCTGGAGTTCAACCAGTTGCTCACCGAACATGGTTTGCTCTATCCGCCGGACCCGGGAGAAAAGACAGCCACCATCGGCGGCAATGTGATGACCAATGCCGGTGGCATGCGCGCGATCAAGTACGGCGTCACCCGCGACTACGTGCTCGGGATGGAGGTCGTGCTGGCAGACGGACAAGTGCTTCGCCTGGGGGGCAAGGTGGCCAAGAACAGCTCCGGCTACGGCCTGAAGGACCTATTGATCGGTTCAGAGGGCACGCTGGGCGTAGTCACCCAGCTGACCCTGAAGCTGATCGCTCTGCCCAGCCACGTGATCAGCCTGCTGGTTCCCTTCAACACCCTCGAGGAATGCGTTGAGACGGTTCCGAAGATCATCAAATCCAGAATCGTACCGTCGGCGGTGGAGTTCATGCAGCGAGAAGTGATCGAGGCGGCCGAGCAGTATCTAGGCAAGGAGTTCCCAGACAAGAGCCGGGATGCCTACCTACTGCTCTCCTTTGACGGTAGCTCTGCGGCAGAGATTGAGCGCATCTACCATCAGGTCGCGGATCTCTGTCTGGAGGCTGGAGCGGTGGATGTGCTGATCGCCAACACGGAGGAGCGGCTGGAATCGCTTTGGAGCGCTCGCGGTGCTTTCCTGGAGGCAATTAAGGGCTCCACTCCGGCCGGGCTGGATGAGTGCGATGTGGTCGTGCCCCGGAGCGAGGTTGCCCGCTACATTCGCTTCGTCAGCCAGTTGGAGCAGCACGGGGTGAGAATCAGATCCTTCGGCCACGCGGGCGACGGCAACATCCACATCTATATCTGCCGGGACGAGTTACCCCTGTCTGAGTGGAAGAGGATCAACTCCTGCGTGATGCAGCAGCTCTACAGCAAAGTGGCGGAGCTTGGAGGCCAGGTCTCCGGTGAGCACGGCATCGGACATGCCAAATCTGAGTTCCTGCAGCAGTCGCTGGGCGCTCCCGGCCTGGCGCTGATGCACGGCATCAAGCAGGTTTTCGACCCGAGGAACATCCTCAATCCAGGGAAAATACTCTCGCTACAAGCGGACGCCGCGCACGCATGCCCCGGTCGTTCGTAGGGTCGCATTGTATGCGGCCCGTGCTGACGCCACATGGCTTGTGAACAGCGTTTGTGCACCCAAACACAATGGGCTGTTACAAAAAGACCGTCGGCAGGCGGGCGCCATGCAAGGCGCCCCAACGAAGGTTAAAGCCGTTTACTCTCGCTCGTAGGAATAGCATGTATGCGACCCGTGCCGGCGCC